>NZ_DATIDM010000076.1:0-2056 GCF_035456225.1 Flavobacterium sp.
ATACAACTTTGATCATGATATCTTCTTTCTTCTTTTTGTAGACCTCCAACAAGAAAGTATTTTCACTGGTTTTCACAATTCTGTTGGTAGAGAACTGATAAATCTTGAAGTCTTCCACATCACGCGAATTTAATATCGAACCTTTTGATAAGACTCCTTCCGAATCGGTAATTTTCACAGCTGTTAAATAACCACCCTGACCATCTGAATGTCTTGCTGGAGATTTGTCCAAAGGAAGATCCATATTTTTTACGTTATCTAAATACACAAAATAGTGATTGTTGTCTGCATTGAAGTATTTGTATGACATTCCGCCTTGTCCCCTTGAACCCACTTGGTTTTTCGGAATTTTCTTCATCCATCCCAAACTGCCATCCGTATTGATTTTCGAAACCAGCATATCGCAATAATGGTAGGTCGAATAGGTTCTCGCTCCTCCTTGCGGGCTGTAAGATGTACGTGTGATTACAAAATACTGTTCTCCAACCAGAACGATACTTCCATCTTCATTAACAACCAACTCGTTCAAATCCAAATCGGAAAACTGAGCTTCATCTCCATTTCGTTCCTTCTTTTCATTCTTTCTCTTTGTTTTTGCAGTTTCATATTGGTTTAGCACTTCCAGAGGAATTTCATGAGAAACGTTATCGTATACTGTCCCATCACTTTTTATTTTAAACGCAATTATCCCGTCACAATCGTCGAAATCTCCTTTTCCGTTGCTGTAAAAACCACCGCAAACCAAGAAATCTTTATTGGTATCAAAAAGCCATAACTTATTGATGAACTTATCTTTATTCTCAAATTTTGATATTCCGATTTTATCCGAACCTGCTTTAATGGTAAACAGTTCGATGTGATAATTGGCCTCAGTATCTTTTCTTTTCTTTTTATCATCATTACTGTCGTCATGGAAAACTTTGGTCAGTAAATACAAATTCCCATTGTTATCCAACTGATAATCCAGGTTATTCATTCTTCTTTCTGTATAAGGCATTGTCACCTCATTATCTGAAATCTTATTTAAGCCGCCGTCATAAGTAAACAATCCAATGATGTCATAACTCCTGGTATCTCCTTTAACTTCGGGCTTTCTTCGGTATTGCACTAAAACATTTTTCTTGTCTCTGGACTGAAACAAATCAAATTTATCCTGTACAGAAAACGAAAATCCCCAACTGCTCGATACGGCAGAACCGGCAATTTTGCCATCTACCTGTAAAACCAATTTCGGGCTTCCCGTAAACTCCCCAGCAGCAAAATCGATCTCGGTAGCAAACAACTGCTCTTTATCGTTATCACCATCCCATGACGAATAAAAGAAATAGTATTTACCATTTACCTCCATAACTTGTTCAAACGAGTAATTTTTCGGAAAGTATTTTTCGTATTTTTTTTCCTTGATAAAAGACGGTTTCTCTGAATCGAATTTTTGAATCAGAATTTCTTTTCCATCTAATTTTAAAGCAAGAACTTCATTTCCTCTTGAGAAATAAATTTTTTCCGCCGCATCAAAAACCCTGTACGGTTCGCTCACTTTGTAGGAATGGTTGGTAATTAAAGATTGTTGTGCGTAGGTTTGGCAGCAAAACAAGACCAACAACAACAATGTAAAGATCTTTTTCATAATTTGAGTTTCTTTTGTTATTAAGTTATAAATTAAGGTTAGGGCCGCAAAAGTAGGCTTTTTATCTCGAAAAAATTTTACAGTTATGCGTCATTACCGCTTTTTAACTGATATATTTCGATTATATTTGCCGATTAATTCACTACCTTTAAGGGTAGTGGTCCGCGTTAGGGATTACTTCACTAAACTTTTATTTTTATAGGAGTTCAGTGAATATATTTGCAATGGAAATCCTTTTGTTTTTTCCTTTAAAAAACAAAAGATTGGAACGGAAAGCCCGACCCTTGTGGTAACGCCAAACTAATTTTGACAAAGAACGAAGATGAAGCATATTAGAAATTTCTGCATTATTGCACACATTGACCACGGAAAAAGTACGCTGGCCGACCGTTTGCTTGGTGCCACACAAACCGTAACTGCCCGTGAGGA
>NZ_DATIDM010000077.1:0-3151 GCF_035456225.1 Flavobacterium sp.
CATTTATTTTTTTAATTCAATATTGCAAACCCCGAATTAGTTACCTAACTTTAGTATAATTTTAAGAAGTTTTTGATTACGAATAAATAGTTTTGTATAACGCCTAAAATTCATACTTATGAAAAAAATTGTTTTAAGTCTTTTGTTAGCAACTAGTATGGTTTTTGTTTCCTGTAAAAAAAGTGAAGCAGGAACTGACAAAGGTTCTACTGAAGCGGCAACTTCCGCTGAAGGCAACACATATAAAGCAAGCCCATCCGAATCCATCATCTACTGGTCGGGATCGAAACCAACAGGAAAACATATGGGAACGGTTAACCTTCAGGACGGTGAATTTATTGTAAAAGACAACAAAGTAGTTGGCGGAAAATTCACCATCAACATGAATACCATTACGGTTACCGATTTAAAACCGGATGACGGAAAAGAAGATTTGGAGGCACATTTGAAAGGAACCGGCGACAAGGAGGAGGAAGATCACTTTTTTAACGTCAAAAGATATCCTACCGGCCTTTTCATGATCAGACGAATTGAAGAAGAAAATGGCAAAACAGTTGTATATGGTGCTTTATCTATAAAAAATGTAACCAAAGCAGTTAATTTCCCGGCAACTATAAGTGTTACCGACAACCAAATAGATTTTGTAAGCGACTCGTTGGTATTAAACCGTACGTACTGGAATATCACTTACGGATCAAAAACTATTGCCGGTACACTGAAAGACAATCTCGTTCACGACGAAATGATATTACAAGTGAATGTCAAAGCAAAAAAATAGTTATTAATTCATCTTACGTTATAATCTTTAAAAGCATCCGAATCGGGTGCTTTTTTATTACAAAAAACATGGTTTACCTAATAATCATTTAAAAATTTAACACCAAAAAACAACTTTGTTACATCACTTTAATTTCTTTTTTACAAAATCCCCATTAGCTATTTTTGATTAGTCAACTTTAAATGCAATCAAAAATGATTAAAAAATTACTCCCGCTAAAATCCATACTTGCCCTAACGCTGTTAATGAGCCAGAACTCCCAAGCTCAAAATGCAATCAACCTCGACGGAACCAACGATTTTATTCAAACAAATTATACCGGAGTTACCAGCAATGGTGCGCGAACCGTAGAGGCGTGGATCAAAACTTCTGCTAACGCAAATCCCAGCGCCGGCGGGGTACAACAAATCATTACTGATTGGGGTACCAACTCCAGTGGGCAGCGCTTTACATTTAATATTTTAAACAACAATGCGCTTCGTCTTGAAATTAACGGCGGGTCGGTAAACGGAACCATTCCGGTTAACAATGGAGCATGGCATCATGTTGCGGTTGTTTATGATCCAACTGCGACATCAAAAATCAGTCTCTATGTTGACGGAAATCTCGACATTGCCGGAAATCCCGCAATATCAGTAAACACAGGATCTACCGTAAAACTCAGAATTGGAAACCGAATTGATGGTGTCACTTTTTTCAATGGAAGCATCGATGAAGTACGTATATGGAGTGTTGCCAGAACTGCAAGTGAAATAGCTAACAACAGAAATATAGAATTTTGCTCTCCGCAACCTAATTTAGCGGCATACTATAAATTCAATAACGGTATCGCCAACGGAACAAACACATCTGTCACAACTATTGAAGATTTTTCCGGAAGTTCAAATAACGGAGCTTTAACCAATCTTGCCCTTTCAGGAAGTACTTCAAATTTTACGTCAGGAGCTTCGCTTACTTTGAATTCAATCAACACTGCCGTTACTACCAACACTAACACATTAACATCAGACGAAAACACAGCAGCCGGCACAACTTACAAATGGTTGGACTGTAACAATGGAAACGCTGTTATTCCGGGAGAAACTTCACGATCCTACACTCCGGCCACCTCAGGAAATTACGCTGTTGAAATTACAAAAAATGGCTGTAAAACAGTATCTTCATGTACCACATTCACGTTGGGAACGGAATCATTCGACTTTGGAAAACAAATCCAACTATACCCTAACCCATCATCAGGTTTGTTCTCATTCCAGCTGCCTTCAGCGGAAGAAAAAATAAATGTTTCCGTAAAAACAATCACCGGACAAATTATCATGAACAAAAATTTCAGCAATACTTCTGAATTTTCATTGGATTTAAATGAAAGCACAGGAATCTATTTTGCAACAATCGAAACAAGCGCTGGCGAATCTGCAACTCTGAAGCTTATTAAAAAATAAGTAATCTTTGTAAAATACAAAAAGCACCGCAAAATTGTGGTGCTTTTTTTTATGACTAATAATCTATTATTTACACAAATATATTATCCAACGCCTTTTCAAGGAAATTGAATTTAAACTGAAATCCTTCTTTCAAAGCTTTTTGACCACTTACGTTCTGACTTTCATAAAGCAGAATGTACATTTCGCCCAACAACATTTTCATCAGGAACTGCGGCACATTTGGCATAATAATATCTTTATCCAATGCATCAGCTATAGCTTTTATCAGTTCTGAATTGGTTACCGGATGTGGAGCTACCGCATTATAAACACCGCTCCAGTTATTTCGGACAGCATACAGGAACATAGCAACCAAATCATGAATATGAATCCAAGACTGCATTTGTTTTCCTGTACCGAAGGCAGCTCCCATTCCCGATTTTATAGGAGTTACCATTTGTGGCAAAGCACCTCCGTCGATTGTCAGTACCAAACCAATTCTCAGTTTACAAACCGCAATGTTTAACCGATTAAACTTTTCCAATTCCTCTTCCCATTTTTCAACAACGCCTCCCAAAAAGGTCGGACTAATATTTGTGTTTTCCTCAGTATATATTTCGGTCAGACTGCTCGGATAAATGCCAATTGCGGAAGCAGACACAATCTGTTTAACCTGATTGGGATTATTTTTCAGTACGCTATAAAGTAAGTTGGTAGTCAGAATACGACTTTCGATAATTTCCTCCTTGTAGGAATCCGTCCAGCGCTTTGCTATGCTGGCACCGGCTAAATGGATAATAGCGTCCACACCTAAAAGACAATTTTCATCGATTATCCCTTTTTGCGGATCCCAAAAAAAACCGTGATAATTAGGCTCGCTTTCTATCTTTTTAGCTGAAGTCGTTAAATAGTGAATGACTATGCCGTTTTGCAAGAGCAACGAAACCAA
>NZ_DATIDM010000078.1:0-2541 GCF_035456225.1 Flavobacterium sp.
GTTGTGATGGCGTTCCTTTTTGTTTGGCCATATCTTCCGATGACTGGCTATCTACATAGGCTTTTCCTTTCTTAATCAATTCAATAGCCCAATCGTACAATTGTTGGAAATAATCCGAAGCATAACATTCCTTCGCCCATTGAAATCCTAACCATTCCACGTCGCGTTTGATTGCATCTACATATTCCTGCTCTTCTTTAGCTGGATTGGTATCATCAAAACGTAAGTTTACTGGTGACTTATAATCGATCCCCAAACCAAAATTCAGACAGATTGCACTGGCGTGACCCAAGTGAAGATAACCGTTGGGCTCTGGTGGGAAACGGAAACGTAATTTATCTTGTGACAAACCATTTTTTAAATCGTCTTCAATGATTTGTTCTATAAAATTCAATGATTTTTCTTTCGTAGACATAGATTTTATGTAATTTTAGCAAAGATAAGTTTAATTCGTCAATTTGTAAATCGTAAGATTTGAAAATGACAGTGAAAAATACGCATGGGAATTATAAAATTAAAAAATATCAGAACATTTTCCTATCATGGTTGTCTGGTAGAAGAAGGTAAAATTGGGTCGGATTATTCGGTGGATTTGGAAATCAAGACTGACCTTCGCAAATCGTCATTTTCCGATGAACTGGCTGACACAGTGGATTATGTACACCTGAACAAAATCGTTGTCGAAGAAATGGACGTCCGTTCCAAGTTACTGGAGCATGTTGCCCAAAGAATCATTGCCCGAATTTTTAAAGAAATCCCTCAGGTTTCAAGAATTATAGTTGGCGTGTCTAAATTGAATCCGCCTATTGGTGGTGATGTTGAGGCGGTTACCATTCAGTTAGAAGAATACAGAAGCTAAAAGTAAAAAACTTTGCAACTCTTGCCTCTAGTGGCTTTGCAACTATAAAAAATTATTCTATATTTGCCATCCATAACAACGGCATCGTGTCCGAGTGGCTAGGAAGCGGTCTGCAAAACCGTCTACAGCGGTTCGAATCCGCTCGATGCCTCAAAAAAGAGTTACAGCAATGTAGCTCTTTTTTTATTTCTAATTTTTAGGAAAAATTAATTAAAGATAACTGCGGTTCGAATCCGCTCGATGCCTCAGAAAAGAGTTACAGCAATGTAACTCTTTTTTTATTTCTAATTTTCAGGAAAATTAATTAAAGACAGTCGCGGTTTGAATCCGCTCAATGCGTTGTAAACTTTCAAAGAAACTTGGAGTTTTTTTTATGTTATTACAGAAATAATTTGTTACTTCAATATACATTAATAAGAAGAAATATTAATTTTTACAGCTAATAGAAATTAGGCATGAAATCAAAACACATCATATTTTCAATACTGTTTTCGTCACTGTTGTTCATGGGATGGAAAACAATCAATCAGGAATGGTTAACCGAAATAAGAAAAGGATATACCTTAAAGTACACGCCAAGTGATAAGAAAAATAAAAAAGAATATCGAAAACTGATTGAAAACGGAAAGTCATCGGTCGAGTTTTTCTTTAGTGATACCTTTAAAAAAGAATTTGAAGTTTTCGTTCATCCCAATCGACTTTCTTTAGATAAAGCCTGGCAAAAGGATTGGAATATGCCTGATTTCAAATCGGAATGTTGGATGGTGGCCAGCGGAGTAGCTACGAAACTGGATGTGATTTCACCGAAACAATGGGACAAGGAAGCTTGTGAACACGTTTATTCGGATTCCCAAAAAACACAGCAATTGATTACACACGAGCTGGTTCACGTGTATCACGGACAGTTAAATATAAGTCCGGATTTCAGTGATGTACAGGGAATGGACTGGTTCGTGGAAGGTTTGGCCACCTACGTTTCAGGTCAGTGTGATTCGAAGCGGATTGCAGAAGTGCAAAAAGCGATTGCAGAAAACAAAACTCCTCAAAGTTTAGATCAGTTTTGGACAAGTAAAATCAAGTACGGACTGTCCGGTTCGGTGGTAATGTTTATAGACAAGACCTATGGCAGAGAAAAACTCAAAACACTTTTACCGCTGAATAAAAAGTCGGACTTGCTTACAACGTTAAACACCACCGAATCCGAATTACTGGCAGCATGGCAAAAACACATTTTAGAATATTCGACCGGACAATAAAAGAAAAGGCTGTCTCAAAAGACAGCCTCTTAATATTTTATAATTGAAATGAAAGGGAAAAATTTATTATTCTGATTTTTCAATCTTTTCCAGTTGATCTTTAACAAATTCCTTTTCCTCCGGAAACCATCCCTGAAGCATCAGGGCCATTCCAAAAACAATCAACAACACACTGCTTGCTTTTTTGACTTTTATGATGTTGGTTGGCGTTAACTTGCTGCGTAATTGTTTGGCCAGAAGTACTTTTCCGATATCGGTAAGCAGATAGGCACCAATAACAGCCGAAAAGAACACCGCCATTCTGGAGGTTTCCATATCGAATTTTGGCCCGAAGGTTATAATGATAGCCAGCCAAAAACCAAGGACGCCGATATTGATGAAATTTAGCAGGAATCCTTTAATGAAGAGACCCAAGTAATTTTTTTT
>NZ_DATIDM010000079.1:0-20080 GCF_035456225.1 Flavobacterium sp.
GTTTTTGGTACCGTCATTCAAGGTTCGAGTCCTTGTGGGCCAACAAAAAACCCCTCAAATTTGAGGGGTTTTTTGTTGGCCCACAAGGACTCGAACCTTGAATGACGGTACCAAAAACCGGAGTGTTACCATTACACCATAGGCCAATAACCAGCGCTATCATTGTGATTGCGGGTGCAAATGTAGTATATATTTTTTTCAATCCAAATTTTTATCAAAAAAAATATTAAAAAAATAATTTGCACGTTTCTATATGCAAAAAAAGAGTTTCTTTGTAGTAGAATTCAATCTGAAAAAATCGACATATAATATATGACCACTTTCAACTTTAAAAAATGGAACACCATTTTAGGATGGTTTGCGTTTTCCATTGCTTTATTAACTTACACCCTAACAGTAGAACCTTCATTAAGTTTTTGGGATTGTGGCGAATACATTGCTACTTCCGCCAAACTGGAAGTGGGTCACCCACCGGGAGCACCACTATTCCAAATGATTGGTGCATTCTTTGCAATGTTTGCCCCTAACGCAGGAAAAATAGCATTAATGGTTAACATGACCTCCGTTTTTTCCAGTGCCTTTACCATTTTATTTATGTTCTGGTCAATGACACTGATCTTAAAAAGATTGATTTCTTCTTATACCGAATTCAACAAAGAAAATGCTATTGTAGTTTTAGGAAGCGCTCTTGTCGGTTCATTGGCATTTACATTTACAGACAGTTTTTGGTTTAGCGCAACAGAAGCCGAAGTATATGCAATGGCTTCCTTATTCATAGCACTTTTGGTCTGGATGGGATTGCGATGGGAAGAAGAAATGCATACACCCAGAGGAAACAGATGGTTATTATTGATTTCTCTTGTAATCGGACTTTCTTTCGGAGTTCACTTTATGGCCTTATTGGCTATCCCTTCTTTGGGATTGCTGTACTATTTTAAAAATTACGAAAAAATTACCACAAAAAACTTCATTATCGCAAATGTGATAATGGTAGCAGTTTTATTCTTCGTTTTCAAATTCTTACTACCTTACACCTTGGCTTTCTTTGGTAAAATGGAAATTTTCATGGTCAACAGCATTGGCCTGCCATTTAACTCTGGAACTATTTTTGCCTTATTACTTATAATTGCTTTCTTTTATTTTGGACTGAACTACACCAAAAAGAAAGAACTACCTTTTTTAAACACTGTTCTGCTTTGCATCCTGTTTGTCTTAATCGGATTCTCTACCTGGTTAATGTTGCCGATTCGCGCCAATGCCAATGTAGTTATCAACGAAAACAAACCTTCCGATGCCGCAGAGGTATTAGCTTACTACAACCGTGAACAGTATGGTGAACAAAAAACTTTCTACGGCCCGTTATTCTCGGAAACTTATGCAGGTCTGGACGAAGAAAAACCTTATGAAGACGATAAGCCCAACTATGAAAGAAATTACAAAACAGGTAAATACGTTATCGTAAACAATTATGTAAACGCGAAAAGTAACGCTGATGACAAGCACAATGGCTTCATGCCGAGAATGTGGTACGGAGACAGCGAAGATGCACGCGTAAACTACATGAATTTTACAAAACCATTAAATTTCACAATTAACCCCGAATACTCCCACGAAGATGAATTAGTTCAAATTGTTTCCGAATTCAGAAGTGCGTTTGCTGCTGGGAAAATCGATTTGGAAGGTTACGACAAGTTCCTGAAGTCCTATGGAGATTACCTGATTATAGAAAAACCTTCTTTTGGCGACAATATGAAATTCATGTTTGAATACCAATTCGGATACATGTATTGGAGATATTTACTATGGAACTTTGTTGGCCGCCAAAACGACATTCAGGGAAAATACGATTCCCAAAACGGAAACTGGTTGAGCGGAATCAATTTTATAGACGACATACACCTTGGATCGCAGGAAAACCTTCCTCCGGATGTTCTTAACAACAAAGCCAGAAACACTTACTACTTCCTGCCTTTCATATTAGCAATCATCGGAATGGTTTTCCATGCTAAAAAAGACCTGAAGAGCTTTTATGTTTTATTGGCATTGTTCCTGTTCACAAGTTTCGCTTTAAAAATATTCTTAAACGAGCGTCCTTTCGAACCACGCGAGCGTGATTATGCCGTTGTAGGCTCCTTCTACGTGTTTGCAATGTGGCTTGGATTCGGCGTTTATGCTATCTATGAAGTCATCAAAAAATATTTACAGCCAAATGTAGCCGGCCCGGTAATCATTGCTACTTCATTATTAGCCGCTCCGGTCTTAATGGCAAAAGAAAACTGGGATGACCACAATCGTTCAGACCGATATACCGCAATCGCAATGGCAAAAGCCTATTTGGATTCCTGCGAACCAAACGCCATCTTGTTTACCATTGGGGACAACGACACCTTCCCACTATGGTACGCCCAGGAAATCGAAGGTTACAGAACGGATATCCGTATTGTAAACACACAGCTTTTCGCGACGGATTGGTACATCGATCAAATGAAAGCCAAAGCTTACAAATCAGAACCATTACCTATCCGATTCACACACGACCAATATGTAGCCGGAACACGTGACTACATCATTCACCGTGAAATAACCAAGGAACGAATTCCGGTTGAAGAATTCCTGAAGTTCATACAATCAGGAGATGAAAGAACCATAGAGACAATGCCTAACGGTCAAAAAGTACAGTTCTTTCCTACAGACAAAATCAGCATCCCGGTAGATAAAAATGTCGTTATCCAGAACAAAGTGGTACCATCAAGCCTAAATGATTCCATCGTTTCAAATATCGATGTAAACATCAAAGGAGGGGTAATCTACAAAAACCGCTTAATGATGTTGGATGTAGTAGCCAACAACAACTGGAAACGCCCAATCTACTTCTCTCCGGGAAGTTTTGATGACGAAGACTACATCTGGATGAAGGAATACCTCCAACTAGAAGGCATGGTTTATCGTTTAGTTCCGGTAAAAACAGCGAGAAACGAAGATTCCAATCAATTTGAAATGGGTTATCTGGACACCGAAAGAATGTATAAAAACGTAATGTCGTGGGATTGGGGCAATGGCGAAAGCCCGAACATCTATCACGATCCGGAAACGCGTAAAAACAGTATTTCATACAGAACCAACTTATCACGTTTAATGCAAGCATTAATCAACGAAGGCAAAAAAGACAAGGCTAAAAAAGTAATCGAACTGGCGATGACAAAAATGCCAATTGACTATTTTGATTATTACCGTTTTATAGATCCTTTTGCAGGAGGATATTACGAACTCGGTGAAAAAGCCAAAGCCAGAGAACTGCTGACACACTTGATGAAGAAATACCAGGAAAACCTAAAGTATTACAGCACCTTAAAACCTACTTTACAAAATAGCCTGTACATGGACATTGCAACAGACATTGTAAGTTACAGAGGTTTACTTGACATCATGAAAGAAAGAGGCGATATGGAATTCTATAACCAGAATAAAGTTAAATTTAACAGTTACGTCAAACTGTTTCCTGTTCTGGAAAGAGAAATGGAATAAGCAAAATACACCCAAAATAAACTAAGGCTTTTAAGGTTTTTAACTTTGAAAGCCTTATTTTTATGTTATGGATTTCTATTGGATAAAGACAAACAAACTCATCAAGAGATTATTTTCCAATCAGGTTTGGGATCTCCCAAATACCGAAAGAAAAATATACCTTACATTTGACGATGGCCCTACTCCGGAAGCCACAGAATGGATATTGGACGTTTTGAAAAAACACAATATAAAGGCCACATTTTTCTGTATTGGGGATAACATTAGGAAATACCCCGATCTTTTTCTGAAAATAATTTCAGAAGGTCACCACATTGGAAATCACAGCTACAACCACTTGCAAGGCTGGAAAACAAACAACAAGGAATATCTGGAAAACATTCGCTTATGTGAGGAAGAAATTAATTTAAGAATACAAAAGGCAAAACAGCATTTAGAGGAAGAAAAAAAAGCAGAACCTGAAAACTGGACTGCCATAAACAAACTTTCAGCTTTTCCGAGAATTTTCCGGCCTCCATATGGAAAAATACGTTTGTCACAATCTTCATTGCTTCGAAAAAACGGGTACAGAATTATAATGTGGGATGTTTTGAGTGCAGACTTCGACAACAGAATAACTCCTGAAAAATGTTTGAGTAATGTAGTCAAAAACACAACGCAAGGCTCCATTATCGTTTTTCACGACAGCAAAAAAGCCTTCAGCAATGTAGCGTATGCACTACCTAAAGCGATTGAAATTTTAAAAGAAAAAGGATTTCAATTCGCAACAATCGATTAAGAGTTTTCCTGGACCAGACCTATTATGGTATTTGCGTCCAATTCTCCCGACTGTCTCCAAACCATCTGACCTTCCTTATAAATCATTAACGTTGGTAGTCCTTTAATCCGCAAAGCTTCTGCCAATTCTTGGTTTTTGTCCACGTCAATTTTAATTACTTTAGCCTTATCTCCTAACGCCGCAGCAACATCTCTAATTACGGGATGCATGGATACAGAAGATTCGTTCCAATCAGTATAAAAATCGATTAAAACCGGAACCTGAGTGTTGATTAGTTCTCCAAATTTTGACATAAGCGAGAAAATTAGATTAATTAAAAACTTTTGTTCTTAAAAAAATAGTACACAAATATAATATTTTTACGCATTTATGCTACTCTTTCGCCTTTTTTTAGTTGAATTACCGTTATTTCCGGCCAAATACCAACCCGACCAGGGTAAGCATGGAAACCAAACCCCCGATTAACATAAATATACCGGCCCATATTTTCATACAACCCAGCCCATTGTTTGTACACATATTGTACCGGACTCCATTGGAGTAAACCCGGAATTTCAATGCCAAACTGCAAACCGTGCGTATGGCCGGACAAGGTCAGTTGATAGTTATTTTCATGATGCTGCACTTCCGAATTCCAGTGAGAAGGATCGTGACTCATCAGGATTTTAAAATCTTCCTTACTAACTCCCATTGAAGCTTTATTCAGGTCACCGGCCTGTTTGAATTTCACGCCCCAGTTTTCTACGCCAATCAGAGCAATTTCATCATCACCATTTTTGATTCTGAAGTTTTCATTAAGTAACAGCTTAAAATCAATCTGTCGGTATAAATCTTTTATCTCCTGGAAATTTTTTTCTTTCGCTGCATTTGACGGCCATTCCACATATTCACCATAATCGTGATTACCTAAAACAGAGAACTTCCCGAATTTTGGGGTTTCGATTTTACGGAAGGTATCAATCCAAGGGTGCATTTCGACTGCATGCGTATTCACGATGTCCCCGGTAAAAAGAATAAGGTCAGATTTTTGCTGGTTCACCAAATCGATAGCATACTCGATCTTTTCCGGATTATCAAAACTTCCGCTGTGAACATCGGAAATCTGGGTAATTGTCATCCCATCAAAACTTTCCGGCAAATCCGGGAAAAACAACGTCTGACGAATAACCTTATAATTATATTTACCCTTTGTCATTCCGTACAGCAATGATGTAAAAGGTATGGCCGCAATACCAAGGGCAACCTGACTGATAAATTTCCTTCTGCCGGGAATCGAATCACTGATCGAATCCGACTGTGTGAAATAATTAATAATCGTAGCAAACATTCTGAAGATATCTTCTCCCAAAAGTATGATAGCAATAATCAGTTTAGGAACCAACATCAATAACAATAACCCTATGGTAAAAAGCGAATGGGAATTTTGCCCCACCCTCCGGTCAAACTGACTAAATCCGTACAAAATATATACGAAAGCCAAAAAACTGACCACCTGATATGTCATGAGAATCCACCGTTCTCTTGTAACGGTTTTGATTGCCTGAAAAGCATACAATTCTATCAAAAGCAGGATTACCCCAATAAAGACTAAACGCATCACTTGTACTTTAAGATACAACAAAGTAACAACTAATGATTACGGCTACAATAATTAATTAGCTTTTTTTTAACTTCAAGCGGCTCTGCAACAAAAAAATGAAAACCATACTAACATTCCGGTAAAGACAACCAACTAAAAAAGAGACAACTTTCAACAATTGACTTTATAAGAGAGCAAACCTATGTAATTGGGCTTTATTCTCAAATCCTGTTCTGTTTTTTCATATATTTGAAGTCTTTAATTTAACGCAATCATGTCGCAAAAACGCCTTTTCCTCTTAGATGCTTACGCCTTAATTTTCCGGGGCTATTACGCTTTCATCAAAAACCCGCGAATCAATTCCAAGGGAGTTGACACTTCGGCCGTATTGGGATTCATGAATTCCCTGCTTGATGTCATCCGACGTGAAAAACCGGACCATCTGGCTGTGGCTTTCGACAAAGGAGGCAGCGCAGTGAGAAGTGAAATGTTTGCCGAATACAAAGCCAATCGTGACGCCACACCGGAGGCCATTAAAATAGCCGTTCCTTACATACAGGATTTTCTGCGCGCCATGCATATCCCTATCATCGAAGAAGCCGGGTACGAAGCGGATGATTTGATCGGAACATTGGCCAAACAAGCCGAAAAAGAAGGCTATCAGGTTTTCATGGTAACACCTGATAAAGATTTCGGACAATTGGTTTCCGAAAATATTTTCATGTACCGTCCAGCACGTTTAGGAAATGACATCGAGATTTGGGGCGTTCCGGAAGTATTAGAGAAATTCGAAATACAAGATCCGCTACAAGTCATTGATTATTTGGGTATGATGGGAGACGCGGTAGACAACATTCCGGGATTACCGGGCGTGGGTGAAAAAACTGCGAAGAAATTGTTGGCCGAATTCGGTTCCATGGAAAATTTATTGAACAATACCGATAAACTGAAAGGCGCTTTGAAAGACAAAATCGAAGCCAACAAAGAACAGGGAATCTTATCCAAAAAACTAGCCACCATCCTACTCGATTGCCCGGTAACGTTTAACGAAACCGATTATGAATTAAGCAAACCCGATGTAGAAAAAACAGACGAACTTTTCATCGAACTGGAATTCCGGCAGATGAAAACCCAGTTTGACAAACTTTTCGGCAGCGGACAGGAATATGACGAAATAAACACCAATGGAGATACGGCTCCGAAAGCAGTAAAAAAAACCACGAAAAACGAAGATCAGTTCTCTCTTTTTGACAGTGGCGACAGTGAAGCACCTGTAGGACACCACGGTTACTATGATACACTGGAAAACACCAATCATCATTACGAAGTCGTTCAGGGCAATTTAGGCGTTCAACTGTTCATCCAAAACTTATTGCAACAGAAATCCGTTTGTTTTGACACCGAAACCACAGGAATCGACGCCCTGAATGCCGAATTGGTAGGAATGTCCTTCTCTTGGGAAAAAGGAAAAGCATTCTACATTCCGTTCCCGGAAGATCAGGAGGAAGCAAAATCGCTTTTGGAGAAAATAGTTCCGTTTTTTGAGAATGAAGAAATCGAAAAAATCGGTCAGAACATAAAATACGACCTGAAAATATTGGCAAACTATGACGTTTCAGTAAAAGGAAAACTTTTCGACACCATGATTGCCCACTATCTGATTAATCCGGACATGCGTCACAACATGGACGTTTTATCGGAAACGTATCTAAAATATTCTCCGATGCCGATTGAAAACTTAATCGGCAAAAAAGGAAAGAACCAGAAATCGATGCGCGATGTGCCTTTGGAAGATATCAAAGAATATGCAGCCGAAGATGCCGACATCACTTTACAGCTGAAAGAAGTTTTCGATCCAAAACTAGATAGCACGGGCACCAAAAAACTATTTGAAGAAATCGAAATCCCGCTAATCGAAGTTCTTGCCGACATGGAAAGAGAAGGGATTCGCTTGGACGTGGACTATCTGAAATCAATGTCTAAAGATATGGATGTTGAAATCAAAGCGCTGGAACAGCAGATTTATGAAACTGCGGGTGAGAAATTCAACCTGGCTTCTCCAAAACAATTGGGTGAAGTTCTTTTTGAAAAGATGAAAATCGGAGGCGCAAAACAAAAAAAGACCAAAACCGGACAATATGCCACCGGAGAGGAAGTATTGAGTTATTTGGCTAATGAACACGAAATCGTCCGACAAATTCTGGACTGGCGTCAGATGGTAAAACTGCAAAGCACGTACATCATCTCATTGCCGGAACAGGTTGATGCAGGAACAAACCGCGTGCATACGGATTATATGCAGACGGTGGCCGCGACCGGACGTTTAAGTTCAAACAATCCAAACTTACAGAACATTCCAATCCGTACAGAAAGAGGGCGATTAATCCGAAAAGCCTTTATTGCCAAAGACGAAAATTACACGTTACTGTCTGCCGATTACTCTCAAATCGAATTACGCGTCATAGCCGCGATGAGTGGTGAAGAAAATATGATTAAGGCTTTCCAGCACGGGGAGGATATTCACAAAAGTACGGCTGCCAAAGTATTCCACGTACCTTTGGAAGAAGTAACAAAAGAACAGCGAAGCCATGCCAAAACAGTAAACTTCGGAATCATTTATGGAGTTTCCGCTTTCGGATTGAGCAATCAGACGAATTTATCCCGTAGCGAAAGTGCCGCTTTGATCGAAGCCTACTACAAAACCTATCCGAGATTGCGCGAATATATTTCTGAACAGATTGAATTTGCCAGAAACCATGGTTATGTACAAACCGTTTCCGGCCGTCGTCGTTATCTGAAAGACATCAATTCGGCCAATGCCGTGGTTCGCGGTGCTGCGGAACGAAATGCCGTTAATGCCCCGATTCAGGGAAGTGCGGCTGATATCATCAAAATCGCGATGATCAACATCCACAAAAAACTGACTTCCGAAAACTGGAAATCAAAAATGTTGTTGCAGGTACATGATGAGCTTGTGTTCGATGTACATAATTCAGAATTAGAAAAAATCAAACCGATGATCAAACACGAAATGGAAAACGCTTTCAAATTAGCCGTTCCGTTTGAAGTGGATCTGGGAACCGGAAGGGATTGGCTGGAAGCGCATTAATAGTTAGCAGTCGCAGAAAACAGTCGCAGTTGGCAGTCGAGTCAAAACTGATAGCCTTATAAAAAACTAAACTCCTGTTAAAAAGCAGGAGTTTTTCTTTTAACTTCCAAATGGTTTTGACGTTTCTTCTTCCGAACGAAATCAGGATTTATACTTTTTTAGGAATCACCGCCGTTATAACAATTATTCTGCTTTTATATTCATATCTGGCATTCAAAAAAAAATAAAAAAACAGTAATTTTACAGCACTGATTATCAACAATCAAAACCAATTCGAATGAAAAAAATACTTTCTGCACTACTACTTCTATGCAGTTTAACTCTGATGGCACAGGAAAATGCCCGTTTCCGAAAAATAGACAGTTTGTTGAGTTACCTGAACAACAACAACCGATTTCTGGGACAAATCAGTATCCGTGAAGGAGACGATGTGGTTTTTGAAAAAGCGTATGGATTGCCCACTGCAAAAACAGACGAACAGCCCAACAAAAACACGAAATACAAAATAGGTTCAATCACAAAAACTTTCACAGCGGTAATAATTATGCAGTTAGTGGAAGAAAAAAGGCTGAAGTTAGACCAAACACTTTCGAAATTCTATCCGCAGATCCCTAATGCAGATAAAATCACCATAAACGATTTGCTGCGTCACCGCTCCGGAATTGTCGATTATGTAAATGCAGACAGCACCACAAGCATGACGACACCAATCAGTAAAAAAGAAATGTTGAGCAAAATTGCCGCCTACAAACCTCTTTTTACACCAAACACCAAAGCAGAATACAGCAATTCCAATTACTATCTTTTGGGTTGCATCCTGGAAGACATCACCAAAACATCGTACAAAAACAACCTGAAAACCAGAATTGTCGATAAATTAAAACTAAAGAATACCTATATAGTGGACAATGTCGATACAAAACGAAATGAAACACTGTCCTATATTTATAAAGATGAAAAATGGGAAGCTGTCCCGGAGTGGAATATGACGATACCGTTTTCAGCAGGATCAATCACTTCCACCGCCAACGACTTGACAATGGTAGTGCGCAGTATCTTTAGCGGCAAACTATTAAAACCGACATCGGTTGATGAAATGACCCAATTAAAAGAAAGCTATGGCATCGGTCTGGTTACTTTTCCTTTTGGCGAACGCAAATTTTTTGGTCATACGGGCGGTATCGAAGGATATAAATCGGTGGTCGGCTATTATCCGTCAGAAAAACTGGGTATTTCCTTAATTGTAAACGGTGACAATTACAATCGAAACGATATCATGATAGGCATCCTCAGTATTTATTACAAAATGCCCTATTCCTTTCCGAATCTGAAAACCGTAAAAGTTGATGAAAAAATACTAAAATCCTATGAAGGCACCTATAGTTCAAAAGACATTCCATTGAAAATCAACATCAAGACAGAAAAAGGACAAATCATTGCACAAGCCACCGGACAAGGCGCATTCCCTCTAAATGCAGTAAGCCAAACCGAATTTGTATTTGATCCGGGCGGGGTAAACATCTCATTTGGAGAAAAAACCATGCTTTTAAAACAGGGCGGCATGGAAATTCTATTCACAAAAGAATAATAATTTCCGCTTATAAACCTAATAATCAACTATTGGTCTGACAATCAAGTTGTAAAATTATGCCTTGTGAATTTGTATAATAAATAAATAGTTGTACTTTTGCACTCCCTTTATTGGGGATGGAATGTTTAATTAAAATAAAAAAAACGTGGACAATTTAAGCTACAAGACAGTATCAGTAAACAAAGCGGGCGCTCAGAAAGAGTGGATCGTTGTGGATGCTGAAGGTCATAACTTAGGTCGTTTTGCTTCAAAAGTTGCGATGCTTTTAAGAGGTAAATACAAACCAAGTTATACACCGCATGTGGACTGTGGAGACAACGTAATCGTTATCAACGCAGAGAAAATCAACCTTACAGGTAACAAATTGGATGACAAAATTTACATGCGTCATACAGGTTACCCAGGAGGTCAAAGAACTTTAACTGCAAGAGTACAGCAAAAGAAAAATCCAGCTGTATTAGTAGAGAAAGCTGTAAAAGGAATGCTTCCTAAAAACAAATTAGGCGCTGAGTTATTCCGCAATTTAAATGTAAATGTTGGTTCTGAGCACAAACATGAGGCTCAAAAACCAAAAACTGTAAACTTAAACGATCTTAAGTAATGGGAGTTATTCACAAAATCGGTAGAAGAAAATGTGCAGTAGCACGTGTTTATGTTACTGAAGGAACAGGAAACATTACCGTAAACAAAAAAGATTTCGCAACTTACTTCCCTACAGCTACATTACAGTACAAAGTAATGCAACCTCTTTCAATGACTGAGAACGCAGGTAACTTTGACGTAAAAGTTAATGTATACGGTGGTGGTACTACAGGACAAGCTGAGGCTGTTCGTATGGCTATCGCAAGAGCTATGTGTGAAGTAGAAGCTGAAAACAGAGCAATCTTAAAACCAGAAGGTTTACTTACTCGTGACCCTCGTATGGTTGAGCGTAAGAAATTCGGTCAGAAGAAAGCTCGTAAGAGATTCCAGTTCTCTAAACGTTAATATTTATTATTATTTAAAAACACTAAGTTTTTGTTGCTCTCCCATCGAGGTGGGAATTAGTTTAGCATCTAAATGGTTTAGACCGAGACAATCGCTACTCAACCATTGCTAATTCAACAGAACGTAAACTATTACAAAATGGCAAACAAAGTAGAAGTTAAAGAATTACTAGAAGCAGGTGTTCACTTCGGACACATGACTAGAAAATGGGATCCAAACATGGCTCCTTACATCTATATGGAGCGTAATGGTATTCACATTATCAATCTATATAAAACTGCAGCTAAAATCGAAGAAGCTAATGAAGCTTTGAAAAAAATCGCTGCATCTGGTAGAAAAGTACTTTTCGTAGCTACCAAAAAACAAGCTAAAGATATCGTTGCAGAAAAAGCTGCAGCAGCAAACATGCCTTACATCACTGAAAGATGGCCAGGTGGTATGTTGACTAACTTCGTTACTATCCGTAAAGCTGTTAAGAAAATGGCTTCTATCGATAAAATGAAGAAAGACGGTACTTTCATGACTTTATCTAAAAAAGAACGTTTACAAGTAGATCGTCTACGTGCTAAATTGGAAAAGAACTTAGGTTCTATTGCAGACATGACAAGACTTCCTGCGGCATTATTCGTTGTAGATATCAAAGCAGAACACATCGCTGTTAAAGAAGCTCAAAAATTAAACATTCCAGTTTTCGCTATGGTAGATACCAACTCTGACCCACGTCAGGTTGATTTCGTTATCCCGGCAAACGATGATGCTTCAAAATCAATCGACAAAATTTTATCTTTAGTATCTGGCGCTATCATTGAAGGACTTTCTGATAGAAAATCTGACAAAGAAGAGCAACCAGCTGGAGAAGTAGCAGCTGCTCAAACAGAAGCAACAACTTCAACTGAAGAGTAAAACAAAATAATTACGAATTATGAATTTCGAATTACGTGTGTATTACGTAATTCATAATTTGTAATTCGTAATTTAATTTTTAAACAACATTAAAATTTAAAAACTATGGCAACAATAACTGCTGCAGACGTAAATAAATTGAGAACCATCACCGGAGCTGGTATGATGGATTGTAAAAAAGCATTAGTGGAAGCTGATGGAGATTTCGATCTAGCTATCGAAAACTTACGTAAAAAAGGTCAAAAAGTAGCTGCTAACCGTTCTGACAGAGAATCTACAGAAGGTGCTGCTATCGCTGTGGTAAATGCCGACAACACTGCTGGTGTTGTTATCACTTTGAACTGTGAGACTGACTTCGTAGGTAAAAATGAAGGTTTCGTAAAATTAGCTACAGATTTAGCTAACCAAGCGTTAAACTATGCTGATAAAGATTCTTTCTTGGCATCTGATTTCAGCGGAATGACAGTTGCTGATAAATTAATCGAGCAAACTGGTGTTATCGGTGAGAAAATCGAGGTAGGTTCTTTCGAGCGTTTAGAAGGAGCTTTCGTTGGTTCTTATGTTCACTCTGGAAAAATCGCTACTTTAGTTGCTTTATCTGCCAATGTTGCAGGTGCTGACGAAGCTGCTAAAAACGTAGCTATGCAAGCTGCTGCAATGAACCCAATCGCTTTAGACGAGGCTGGTGTTGATGCTTCAATCATCGAGAAAGAAGTGGAAATTGCAAAAGAGCAATTGCGTGCTGAAGGAAAACCAGAAGCTATGTTAGACAATATCGCTAAAGGTAAAATCCAACGTTTCTACAAAGACAACACTTTGGTAAACCAAGACTATATCAAAGACGGTTCTATGAGCGTTTCTGCTTACGTAAAATCAGTTGACGGTGGTTTAACTGTTGCTGGTTTCAGACGTGTAGCTTTAGGATAATCATTCTAAATTCAGAATATTCCAAAACCTCAATCGAAAGATTGGGGTTTTTTTATTCTCCGAAATACCGTACATTTGAGTTTAAACCCAGTGTATGTTCAAAACCAAAAAAGACATTGTCTATATCCTATTGGCCGGTATTTTCATCACCAATGCGATTGTAGCCGAATTGACAGGCGGAAAACTCATCCAGATTGGCCCGTTCATCATGAGCATCGGCATCCTGCCCTGGCCCATTGTTTTTATTACCACCGATATCATCAATGAACATTTCGGCCGCGATGGCGTAAAAAAACTGTCTTTCATCACCGCAGGGCTAATTGCCTATTGCATACTTGTCCTCTTCATAGGAACCAAAATCCCAGCCTTCGAAACCGGAGAAACGGTTAACGACGAGCAGTTTTACGCGGTTTTCGGTCAAGGTCTTTTCATCATGGTTGCCAGCATCATAGCCTTTTTGGTTTCCCAGCTGATTGATGTGAGCATCTTTTGGTTCTTAAGAAACAAAACCGGTAAAAAAATGATCTGGCTACGCAGCACAGGCTCAACGGTAATCTCGCAATTGATCGACAGCTTCATCGTATCCGGAATTGCATTTTGGCTTACCGGAAAAATCTCCACCAGCCAATACCTGAACATGTCTTTTACCGGCTATACTTTTAAATTGATATTAGCCGTTGTTTTAACCCCATTAATTTATCTTGGTCATTACCTGATTGAAAAATATCTTATAACAGAAAAGCAAAACAGCATATGACATTATTAAAACAACCCCAGACTCTTTCAACTAATTTTTAGCCTCTACCAATTCCTTCAAGATTGCCATCTCATCCTTCAATTCAGAAAGTTTCTCTTCTATAATTTTTTTCAAATCTTCCTGAAAAGCAATATTCCAATTACCGCCAACACAAGTAGCACTGCTATTATTGGGGAATTCCGGATTATCAAAAACTATCAAACCAATTGGAGACATCCCAAACAATTGAGAAAGTTTCTCAATACGACTCCAGTCTAACTTAGTCAGGTTATTCTCTATTTTACTGTAAGCGCGTTGAGAAATTCCAAGCTGAATTGCAACATAATCTTGCGAAAATCCCTTCAACTCCCGAACTTTCCTGATAGTACTACATAAATCATTTTTCATATAACTGTCAGAATTTAGAACTAAAAAAACATCATTTAGTACTAATAAGGTCGCAAATTTAATAACAAAAAAAATATTTTTGCGTCAAAATTTAACAAAATGAAAAAAACGAAGATAGATTTATTCGAAATTGAGGAACTTGAAGAAAGACTGGAATTAAAATCATGGTCGGGTGATGGCGGTAGCGGTGGTGATGGCGGAGATTCCTGCTGCAATAACGGAGTCTGCGATTGTGTCTGTGGAGACGGTAGCACGGGAGGCTCTGGAGGCTCTGGTGGTTCTGGAGGCACCGGTGGAGATACCACTATAGGTACCAATAACGGCTAAAAGAATTTTAATTAATTATTTAAATACTAACAAATGAAAACAATTAAAGTACAAGAATTAGAAGAAAGATTAGAGCTGAAAAACTGGGTAGGCGGCGGAGACGGTGGTGATGGAGCAACAGGTGGTGATGGCGGTTCCGGAACCGGAGGTAACGGAGGAAATGGAGGAGACGGAGGAGACAGCACCATCGGTATTGATATTAACACGGGTACCGGAGGAACTTCTACCGGAACAGGAACTTCTACTCCCGGTGGTAACTAAATTACAAACCTCCTTCGGGAGGTTTATTCATTCAACTCCATTTGTATTCTAACCAGCCTGTCTAAGACGCAACATATCAAAACAAAAGACCTGGATTAAAATCCATCACAACCTATTTCAGGAAACAAAATTTATGTCACAAATTCCTAAAATAAGATACAAATACGCTTGTATTGAAAAAGAAAACGATTCAATTTTGCTAATTATTGAACACGAGAAAAAAAACTCGTACTTACATTGCAGTCGTGAAGTTTTAGATATTATCGGACTAATTGACGAAAAAAAAAATATTCAGGAGATAAACGCCATTTTAAAAAAAAATAACATCCATCTCACGGATGAAGAATTGTCCGATATCATATACAACAAACTAAGCCGGTTAACAACATTAAAACAAACTGTCGATAAAAACCCAAATCATTACCTCTATTTTAACTTTACCATTATCAATGAAAAGTATGTAAAAAAAATAGCTTCCTTGTTGGCGTTCATTTTCAAAAACCGAAATTTTGTCATCTTTTCGTTTCTGTTTTTCATTGTGCTCTCCACAATACTCCTATTCAATTACAATCAGACATTCACAATTACAACGCAAAACATTTTAATGGTACCGTTAATTATGTTGGTAACATTATTTCTTCATGAAATAGGACATGCGACCGCCTGCTACTCATACGGTGCTAAAAATGGAGACATCGGATTTGGATTTTACCTGCTTACACCCGTCATGTACGCCGATGTAACCGATGTCTGGAAATTACCAAGGAAAGAAAGGGTTATTGTAGATATTGCGGGACTCTACATGGAAGGTCTGCTCATAACAATATTAACTGTAATTCATTGGCTGACTAAATCGGAAATACTCATCTATGCAGTTATTATCATTATAATCAACACTTTTATAAACCTTAATCCTTTTTTGCGTTTTGATGGCTATTGGATTTTATCAGACATTACAAATATTTACAACTTAAAATCGGTTTCAAACAAGCGATTAATCGAACTTATTAAATGTAAAAATCTTAAAATAAGGACCAAAGACCTGTTTCTGATTCTATATGCCGCATTGAGCTTTTTGTTTCTTTTATGGTTTATTTTTTATGTTTCTTATTACAGATTTATGGATCTCATCCATTTTCCGAAAAATTGTTACACCTATTTAAGCGAATGGGTAGTAAACCAAAAGAGCTCTGTTAGTTTTTTGCAGATATCGATTCCCATAGGCTTTTATTATCTAATAATCAGCAAATCGACACTCCTAATCAAAATATTGAAATCAAAATTATCCCATGATAAATTCAAAACCGATTTATAAAATCTCCAGATATATTGTTCCAACAACAATAGGAAACAAAACAATAATTTTCTCGACAAGAACAGGCAAATTAACCCGATTGTCACAAGAGCTATGGCTAAGCTTAACAACATCACAAATACACCTTTTACCGGAAAAAATCAAAACTCATTTAGAAGAATTAAAAATAATAATTCCCACTGAAACTGATGAATTTGAAACTATAGTGGCAGAAAACAATAGACTAAACAATTCCGATACCCTTTACGAAGTGATTCAGCCTTCGGCTGATTGTCAAATGGGTTGTTTTTACTGTGGTCAGAATCATGAGAACAAAAAAATTGATCCCGATACGATTGATAAAATCATCAATACCATTGCTTCGAAAATAACAAACGGAACCTACAAAAGACTCCATATAGGATGGTTTGGCGGTGAACCCTTGATAGGACTTAATCAAATAAGAAGCATTACAAAAAGATTAAAACAAATTTGCGCCGAAAACAACCTTGAATACACCGCAAAAATAGTAACAAACGGACTGCTTTTATCCTTGGCTACTTACAAAGAACTATGTGATGAGCTACATATTTCCCTTATAGAAATCACACTCGACGGCATCGCTACAGACCATAATAAAAGAAGAAACCTGAAGGTCGGAACGAAAGGCACTTTTGAAAAAATACTAAAAAACTTAAAGAAAATCACAGAAATTGAGTCCAGATTAAAAGCAACAATAAATATCCGTTGTAACGTTGATCGGGAAAATAAAAATTCCGTAATCCCTTTGATTGATTCCCTCTATGCAGAAGGAATTTTACAAAAAATTAATTTTTATACCGCAAAAATTCACGAATGGGGCGAAAAAGACAATAAAGAAAACCTGGAAGGATTTGATTATGCGAAAGAAGAAGTAGCATGGATAACACATCTTATTGAACGCAAACACATTAACAGCTTATTGCCAAAAAGAAATTACAACACCTGCATGGCTACAAATAGCGCTACTTATGTTTACGATGCTTACGGAAATGTCTTTAACTGCACAGAAGTTTCATACACAAAAAACTTTTCAGAATCGGAATTTTATCTTGGTTCAATTGAAGCTCCGAATACGGAATTGAAAACCGACTATAAAAACAAATGGTTAACGGAAATACGAAACAAAAAAACGCTTTGCTATGACTGCAACCTATACCCAGTTTGTGGTGGTTCATGTCCGAAATCGTGGGGTGAAGGCAACATTCCGTGCCCTTCCTTTAAATATAACCTAACCACAAAAATTAAAATGCACTACCTGTTAAAATACGGAACCAATGCTTAATGAACACAAAATAAACTACCTTTTAAGTCTCTTAAAAAGAGAAACCATAGAATCCGGAAATTTGAATGTAGATTATATCTTGAATCAATTCCGAAAAAATCCCGCATTTTATCTTTATTACCCTTTTTTATTCAAAGATTATTTTGAAATCGAAACCGAATCGGATCTGGACAACATTTCGGTTGCGGGTTTTCTCTTTTACTTAAGTCTCCTGCATACCGATTATCTCACAGACACCAAGAAAGTAACTGTGGAGACAAAAACAGACAAACTTTTTCTGATCCAAAACCTAACGGAACAATCCATTAAAATACTAACAAGTGTTTTTCAAAAGGAATCCGAATTATGGAAATTATGGGCCAAAAGACAACGGGAACAGCATACCTGCAAAGAAATGGAGCAAAAACTCATTTCAGAAACCTTCACGAAAGAACAGTACGAAAATTTAGCTGATTACAAATCTTCATTTGGGAAAGTGGCCATCGATTGCTGTTATGTACTCTCAAAAAATAAAAATGAATTGACATATGATCGATTAATAACATCGCATAAATATTTTTCTGTTGCTTTTCAAATATTAGATGATTTATCCGACATAAGAACAGATATTAAAAACGGTCAATTTAACTATGCCGTCCATATTGGAAAAAAAAACAATTACTTTACTGAAAAGGATAAGATTACGCAACAAACAGAAGCGTTTTACAAAACACCACTTCCAATAAAAATAATGGAAGAGGCCCTAGATTATCTGAAAAAGGCTGAAGCATGTTTAGAAGGCTTACCTGAAAACACCAATTGGAAGCACGTTATTTTGCAAAAGAAAAACGACAGTATCGAAAAATTGGAATCAATAGCGATTTTCTTCAAAGTCAATCAGGAACTTTCAAACCAATCCCAAATCAAATTATTTAAAAAAAGGAGGCATGACGAAACCGATTTGGAAAATGCAATCCAAAACGGATTAAATTATATCCTTCAGAAATTCAGCCATGACCATTGGGAAGATTATGTGACACAGGGCGGCATAAGCAACTGCTGGGCCACTTCATTCATCGGCTATCACCTCAGGCCTTTTGAATCAGACAAACGCATTGCAGAAGTTCTGGGTAAATCCGAAAAATATTTACACCAATTCGAAGAAAGCTTCTCTTACAATGAAAAATGGCAAATGGAAGATGCCGACTCGTTAAATTTCGCGCTACTTTTTGTTAAAAATCAGAAAACCAAATCCAAACTTATTCGGCGTTTATTAAAATTTCAAAAAAATGATGGCGGATTTGCAACCTACAACAACACCGAATTATTAAAGCATTTCTTTTCTTTTGAAAATTTTCCACATTTTGACGGCTGGTGCCAATCGCATCCATGCGTTAGTGCCGTAAGCTTACATACCTTGTTTGAACACAAAGACGAATATCCGCAGGAATGGGACAACTTAACGCGATACACCTTAACGCAAATCACTAGCAGTGAAACCAAAGCGTATTGGTGGACTAACCCCGTTTATACCCTCTATTATTATTCCGAAATTTTAGATTACATTTGTAGGAAAAATGAATCCATATCCGAATTCTCAACAATCCTCATTAATCAGGCGAATAAAATGCAAAATACGGATGGAAGCTTCTCGGATTCTTTTGGTAAAAATCTATTTTATACTGGATATGGGCTAAAGACAATGTTAATCCGAAACACTTCAGATTCAAATCAAGTGGAAAAATGTGCACAATATATACTTCGAAACCAGTTTTCAGATGGTTCATGGGCAAATAGTGCCGCTATGAGAATCCCAAATCCAGACAATATAAACCCTGAAAATGAAAGCTTTACCAAAATAAAAACATTCGGAACAGAATGCAGGCAATTAGAATTCAATCGCCTATTCACAACCTCAGTTTGTGTAAATGCTTTATTAACTTATCAAAAACTTAAAAAATGAGCTCAAAAACCCGCATCAAAATATCAGAATTAGAAGACCGTCTGGAAATGGGATTATGGTCAATCTCAAAGGCTACCGATGGAGAAGACGGAAAAAAAGGAGAAGACAGCACAAATGGAAAAAACGGTGAAAACGGTAAAAATGGTGAAAACGGCAAATCCAGCGTTAATGGTGTCAGCATTGACAATTCCGAATCTAATACTCCAAAACCTGAAAACAATACTACCAAAAACCAACAATAATTAGCTCTAATATAACGTTTTGAGATTTTTTTTTAAAGTAATAACAATTCTCCTCCTGTCTATAAATCATACAACTGCACAAGAGGTCGTTCAAATAAAAGGCAGAATTCTTTTTAACGGTTTCCCGATTCAGGAAGCAACTATTAC
>NZ_DATIDM010000080.1:0-3543 GCF_035456225.1 Flavobacterium sp.
GTTAACACTGTTGATCAACGATTAGAAAAAATATTACCCTATAAACAATGTATAGACAGTATAATTATTGAGGCTTATAGTATAAAACATCAACGAGTATATAGATTTTCTTATCCCATAAAATAATCATATTTATTAAAACTGAGATTATATGCTCTTCTGCGACGAATATCTACTCAAATTTTAAAAGAACTCGTAGCGTTTGCAACAACAATAACTAAAACAGAAGTAACGCCAAACTATTGAAATTCAATTTTTAAAGCATCGTTTTACAAACGTTTTATTTGGTAAACATAAGTGAGAAAGCACTTATCACATGAGAGAGTCTGATTCAAACGGCTCTGGAAGAAATGGTTCAACTGCAGACCAACGGTAAGGATGCCAACAGCATTTTCTACAGCGGCGTTTCCTATCTTCCACTCAGTATAGGTCAGAAATTCACGATAAAAAACAAAACCGTTGAGCATAATTTACTGGTTATTGAAGTAACCCACAACTCGGAAGTACACGGAAACTACAATTGCGAATTTAAAGCCAGCCCAGCCGATGTGACCATACCACATTACACGGATGTTCACGCCTACGCCAAAGCCGAAACCCAGCCCGCTAAAGTAACAGACAATAACGATCCTAATGGTTTAGGAAGAGTACAAGTTTCATTCAACTGGGCCGGTGGCAGTACAAAAAGCGACTGGTTGCGTCTTATTCAGCCTCATGCAGGAGCGGGAAAAGGATTTTATTTCATTCCAGAAATTGGCGAGGAAGTGCTCGTAGGCTTTGAGGGCGGAAATGCTGAGAGACCCTATGTTATGGGAACTAACTACAACGGAAGCGAAAGTTCGGGATATGCGGATGGGAGTAATAATTTAAAAGCGATTCATACCCGAAGCGGAACTAAAATTATCCTAAATGACGAAGAAGGAAGCGTTTTCATTGAAGATCCAAGCGGAAATACCTGGAAAATGGATGGAAAGGGGAATATTAATGTTACCGCGACAAATGATATAATCTTTACAGCCGGTAAAAATTTTAACATAAATGTAGGTGAAAACATGACTACCAACATAGCAATGAATAAATCTGACACTGTTGGCATGAACACTACTGAAAGCACCGGTGAAACGAAAATGACGATAGTAACCGGAGATTTTTTAACAAATGTAGAGGGAAGCCTATTTGAATTGATAAAAGGAAACAGAGAGTCAGAAAGCAAGGAAAGAAAAGAAACAGCAAAATTGGTAACTCTAGACAGTACAGAGGCAGCAATAAATATAAAAAGTGCCAAAAACATAAACTCGCATAGCGGCGAAAAACCCAAAAATGCTTAACTATCTGATTGCCAACGACATGTCTGAGGTGAAAGAAATATTTTTCAAATTTGTGGGTTTATACGATACTGTTTCTTCGCATGGTCTGTACCATGGAAATGATGTTTCCGATTTAGGTCTTGATGCGATAAAGAAAGCAAAAATGGTTTTTCAGATTTCAGCAGCCGATGAATACCGGGAAAATTTCGATTTGACAAATATCCGCAGTGCCGGTCTGCGTGGACTTGAATTGACACTCCCAGGAGTACACTCAGATATTGGAGGTTCGTATTTGGGATATGCGGAAGAGCGAAGTGCTGTTTATAGTGAAACATATACTGAAACCTATATTGAGAATCGTCAGACTGTTCCGAATATTAAAAATGCTGCTGCTTTTAAAAAAATATTAGTAGATGAAGGATGGTATGAAGAAAGTGAACTAATTTTTGATTTTAAATATGAAGAAAACAAAACCTATCTTGTAGGTAATCGCGTTCTTCAAAACACCTACGATAGAATTGCCCTGAATAAAATGATCATGGTCTCCATGCAGTTTGATGTAAAATATGATAAAGCAATCGTAAAACAAAAGACAAATATATCAGATTCGTTTCTCGCTGGTATTTTCTCGCAGTTAACGCAATACAGCAGGGCAGTTATGGCGCATCGAAATGCTTTTATTAAGAGAAAAAAAGAACGCACAGCAATACATAGAAGAATCGGGAAAAATAAGTTATCTGGATTATATAAATCCAGAAGATTTAAAAAAACTGCGCCACGAGTATCTGCACTGGTCGGTGAAGGCAGATAAATTTGGTTTGGGCCCAAGATTCGATGGCGTATTGCCAGCAGAAAAACGTAAAAGAGAGATACATAATGGATAGAGTTTACAAAATTTTAGTTTTACTAATAATAAGTTTAAATGTAAGTTGCCAAATGAAAAACAAATACGAATGGGAGAGTTATACCTGCCAGCCGCCACTGGCGGTCAAAGGAAATCAAAATTTATATAGAGTGGAATTTGTCCGGGGAGATATCATTACGATGGAAGGTATTCCTGCCACTCTGCCTTTTGGAGGATCGTCTGGCTTTTGGGGAGATTCAGGAAAAAGTTGGACCTCCCAACACGGCACCCCCATAGGGGCCGATGTGATTTACTATGCGGGTTACGAAGATACGTTTTACCACCTCAAGACCGATTTCCCCCTGGAAGAGATGAAAAAGGCCGTAGATACAACCTATCAATATAAGGATGATACTTTTGAAAAGTTTTCGGGCTTGATATTTGGTTTTGCCCCACAGGGTATGGTAGTGGTCTGGAAAGAATATGGCGTTATCAGGATCGAATTGGGGCGGTATCAGGCAGAAGTAATCAAAGAAGACAAAAAGCTAGAGGAACAACTTTTTAGAAGCTGGTCTATGAACCGAGAAGAAGTAAAGGAAAGGGACTTCATGCAAAATACTTCCTGTGCCAAATGGGACATGTACCGAAAACGCTATACTTTCAGGATAGTGATGCAAAATGAAAACCGAAAGTTGCGTTTATTCAGATATTGTTTTACCAATTACAACGGAGAAAAAGATATTATTTTTATGCCTCCCCGCCCGGCAACCACTTATGACAATCGCGCTTTGCCGCAAATTCTGGAGCTGGACTGGGAAACCGGGTTCTATGAACGTTTTCGGGGCAATATATTTTTGAATGAAAAAGTGATATTCGAAAAATTCAAAAATTTCAAACCCGAGGGCAAGCAGGAGTTCCAAGTAAAAATAAGCAAAGACAACAAAAAACTTGAACTGTTCTTAAACAATGAACCCATTGAAGTGGACAGTGTACGGATTTACAAGGGATCGGTCATTTATAAAGACTCTTACTAAAGGTTTTGAAGGATTAAAGAGATGATATATCATTTCAACTGATGTTGCAGCACCACATTACACAGACGTTCATGTTTATGCCAAGGTAAAAGACAATAACGATCTGCAAGGATTAGGATGTGTAAAAGTAAATTTTAATTGGGCCGGTGGCAGTACAAAAAGCGACTGGTTGCGTCTTATCCAGCCTCATGCAGGTGCCGGAAAAGGATTTTATTTCATCCCTGAGATTGACGAGGAAGTACTCGTAGGCTTTGAGGGCGGAAATGCTGAGAGACCCTATGTTATGGGAACTAACTACAACGGAAGCGAAAGTTCGGGATATGCGGATGGGAGTAATAATTTAAAAGCGATTCATACC
>NZ_DATIDM010000081.1:0-18785 GCF_035456225.1 Flavobacterium sp.
AGGCCCTTTCCGCTTTTTCTTTTTCAATCTCAAGTTCCTGATTTTTGTCTTTCAGAAGTTGGTTTGTTTTGGTTCTGATGATGTTGTTTTTGTACAACGAAAGACTTAAAAGCGACAGAATGGATATCAAAGCAATGCTCAGGATACTGATTAATTTGGAGAATTTAATGGACTTTTCCTGTGCTTTGTTCTCACGATTTGTCTTGTCGATAGCTTTTAATTGTTCTGTAGCGATATATCTTTCATAGGCAGGTAAGTCGGCGGTTCTTGTTCGAATGTTGAAAACCGAATCACGTATCGAGACGAATTCTTTCAGGTAAGTATGTGATTTGATGATATTGTCTGTAGATTCGGAAAGACTGCTTAAACGTTTGAGGATTCGTAATTTCTGATTGGTGTTGTTGCCTTCTTTGGAAATCTGGTAAGCCTTTTCCAGATTGATGATAGCTGATTGTGTATTTGTTTTGGATTCAATGTCTGCCAATTCAAAATATGCTTCTACTTTTGCTTCAGGAATCGTTATCATGTCATCTTTCGATATGATGGCTTTGAATTTTTTTACGGCAGCATTCCTGTTTCCTTTCAGTTTTTCAATTATTCCTTTCTGTAGGTCTATTAAATCGGCAGCTTCGGGGATGTTTATGGTTTTGTATTCTGTCAGGGCTTTGTTGAAGTAATTTTCAGCAAGACCTAAATTCTTTTTTTTAAGATAACTTAATCCTAATCCGTAATAACAAAAAGCACTGTTCGAGGAAGCTTCCAGCTCGTTGTAAATGGTTGTGCTCCGAATGTAATTTTCGATGGCTTCGTCTTGTCTGTTCAGCTCACTGTAAATACTCCCGATAGAAAGATGACTGTCAGCCAGTTGTCTCTGGAGTTTGTTTTTGACGGCATATTGTCTCGCCTTTCGGGAATACAAAAGCGCTTTGTCATAGTCGAAACTGCTCTTGTGAAAATTGGAAACTTCAAGATAATAAGGTACACTGTCAACCTTGGTAGTTGCATTTTTCTCTTGTGAAAAGCAATACAGCTTCCCGAATAATAAAAAGAGTAAAATGGATAGGTGCTTCATATTATGCTTGAAATTCGCATAAATTTAAGGAATTATTTTTTAGAAATAAAACTAATAAGGTCAATTAATCGTGAAGAATAGCCTATTTCATTATCATACCATCCGACAACTTTAACCATTTTGTCAATTACCGAAGTAAGTTGAGCATCAAAAAGACAGGAATGCGTATTTCCTATAATGTCTACGGAAACTATAGGGTCTTCCGTGTAATCAAGGATATTTTTGAGTCCGTTTTCAGAAGCTCTTTTAAAGGCGCTGTTGATTTCTTCAATGGAAACTTCCCTTTTTACGTTGAAAGTTATATCGGTTAAAGAACCGTCAGGAACGGGAACCCTTATTCCGCAACCACCCATTTTACCCTCTAAATGAGGAAATATTTTTGTTATGGCTTTTGCCGCACCTGTGGTTGTAGGGACAATTGATTGCGCTGCGCCTCGGGCTCTTCTCAAATCTTTATGCGGCTGGTCATGCAAACTCTGATCCGTTGTATAGGAATGAACCGTTGTGATATAAGCCTGTTCAATACCGCATAAATCCTCTATGACTTTAATCATTGGTGCAGCATTGTTGGTGGTACAGCTTGCATTGGATACTATTAGTTCAGTTCCGTCAAGGATGTGTTCGTTTACCCCCAAAACAACAGTTTTTATCAGTTCTGTTTCTGAAGGAGCAGAGAGGATAACTCTTTTTGCTCCTGCCGCAATGTGTTGGTTGATATCCTCATAGGTTTTGTGTTTTCCTGTGGATTCAATTACAAAATCTATATTGCAGTCACCCCAGTTGAGGTCTGAAATTTTCTTTTCATTGAAGAATAAGAAGGGTTTTCCATCAACAATGATTGCGTTATCGGTGGAGGAGACGGTGTAAGGCAGCACTCCGTGAATACTGTCGTATTTCACAAGGTGGGCCATTGTCTTTACATCGGCAATGTCATTAATAGCAATCACTTCAATCGTAGGATGATTGAGTAATAATCGGAACAGATTCCTGCCAATGCGGCCAAATCCGTTTATTGCTATTCTTGTTTTAGACATTCGGAATTATAAAATATGTTTTTGAGCATGGTAAGAGGAACGGACCAAGGCGCCGCTTTCAACATGACGGAATCCTAATTCTTTTCCTATCTGCTCGTATTTTGCAAATTGTTCCGGAGTGATGAATTCCTTAACCGGTAAATGTTTTTTACTCGGCTGTAAGTACTGTCCGATGGTTACGATATCCACATTGGCCTCACGTAAATCTTTCATGGTTTGGATTACTTCCTCTTCGGTTTCACCAAGACCAAGCATAATTCCCGATTTGGTTCTTCTGATACCTTGATCTTTTAAATATTTTAAAACGGCTAAACTTCTGTCATATTTTGCCTGGATACGCACCTCGCGGGTTAAGCGACGAACGGTTTCCATATTGTGTGAAACCACTTCCGGGCTTACTTCGACGATACGGTCAAGGTTGCGTTCCACTCCCTGGAAATCCGGAATTAAGGTTTCCAAAGTGGTTTCGGGATTCATTCTTCGTATGGCTTTTATGGTTTCCGCCCAGATGATAGACCCCATGTCTTTAATATCATCACGGTCAACACTTGTGATAACCGCGTGCTTGATGTTCATGATTTTGATGGAACGGGCTACTTTTTCAGGTTCATCCCAATCCACGGTTTCCGGTCTTCCGGTTTTAACGCCGCAAAATCCGCACGAACGCGTACATACATTTCCAAGAATCATAAACGTAGCGGTTCCGTCTCCCCAACACTCACCCATGTTAGGACAACTTCCTGAAGTACAGATAGTATTTAGTTTGTATTTGTCAACCAATCCTCTTAATTCGGTGTATTTTTTTCCGGTTGGAAGTTTTACGCGTAACCATTTCGGTTTGCCCGTAGGAATTATGTTGGATTCTAAAACCGTGTTCATGTTCTCAAAATATTTGTAGCAAAGATAAGCATTGTTGTTAATCTGAGGGTTGGTTTAACTCATTTTTAATAAGGTGTGTCGGATTGCTTTCGGTTGCTTTTTCTGTCCCGATAAAAAATGGTATTTTAGCAGTTACTTATTTTAAATGTCAAAATCCGATGAAAGTAACCAAGTTGTTTGCTGAATTTTTTGAAAGTGAAAAGGCTTCCGGAGTGATTTTGATTGTCTGCACGATTATTTCTTTGGTTTTGGCGAATTCGATTTTCAAGGAAAGTTACGGGAACTTTTGGCACTTTCAGATCGGACATCATTCGGTGGAACATTGGATAAACGACGGACTGATGACCATCTTTTTTTTACTGATTGGACTGGAACTGGAGCGTGAGGTTTATATTGGTGAATTGTCCAATATAAGAAACGCCCTTTTTCCGATAATTGCTGCTTTAGGAGGGATGCTGGTTCCTGCGGGAATTTATATGGTTTTTAACTACGGAACTCCTACTCAATCGGGAGCCGGAATTCCAATGGCGACGGATATTGCCTTTGCGTTAGGGGTTTTGTCATTGTTGGGAAACCGAGTGCCGATGTCGTTGAAAGTTTTTTTAACCGCCTTGGCTGTAATAGATGATCTTGGGGCTATTTTAGTAATCGCCTTTTTTTATACAGACCAACTTTCGCTTTTTAATTTAGGTATAGCTTTAGGGATTATGGGGGTATTGTTCATTTTTAATCGGATGAAAATAAACAGTTGGTTTCCTTATATAATTGGCGGGATTGGAATGTGGTATTTTATGCTGAATTCCGGAATTCATGCTACTATTTCTGGGGTTTTGCTGGCATTTGTAATTCCGTTTGGCGACGGAAGTGAAAATACAATCTCCTCAAAGATGCAGCGCTTTCTTCATAAGCCGGTAGCCTTTTTTGTTTTACCGGTTTTTGCGTTGGCCAATACGGCAATTTTTATTGAAAATGGCTGGATTGAAGGATTGTTGCATGAGAATAGTATCGGTGTTTTTCTTGGATTAGTAACAGGCAAGCCTCTCGGGATTTTGCTATTTTGTTTTCTTTCAGTTGCTTTAGGATGGTGTGCTTTGCCACCCGGGCTGAAATGGAAACACATTTTAGCTACGGGGTTTATGGCCGGAATCGGTTTTACGATGTCTATTTTTATTACGCTTTTGGCATTTAAATCCAATCCTGAAGCGGTTACGATTTCTAAAATTGCGATTTTGATTTCTTCTCTCGTGGCAGGAGTTGTAGGTTTTGTTTTTCTGAAAAGTGTACTAAAGAAGGATGGGCTTTTTGAGGAAGAAATATAAATAAAAAGCAAAACCGGAGTTTTGCTTTTTATTGGATGTTTACGGTAATTGGGAGGTTGTAGGCGGTTCTTACAGGCTTTCCGTTTTTATAGCCCGGTGTCCATTTTGTATTCATGCTGTTCAAAACTCTTGCCGCTTCTTTGCCAAGGTTATACCCCGGATCTCTCGTAACTTTGATATTTGAAAGCGTGCCGTCTTTTTCGATAACGAAATAAACCAATACTTTTAGTGATTTGATATTTTCGTCTACCTCTGGTGTTTTGAATTTTCTGGCTACAGTATTCAGAAACGCAGCTACACCACCTGGATACTCTGGCATCACTTCTAATGTTCCGAGTACTTCAACTGTGGAAGGATTTCTGTCACCTGTTTCAGAACCTTTCGTGTCAGGAACTGCTGTTACGGCAGTGGTGTTACTGTTGCTTTCATTGCCGTCTTGATTTGCGGTTCCTATTTTTCCCGTTTCTAAATCTTCGTTGCGTGTCACATCTTCCGTTGCCTTTTCTTTTTTCGCTGCAACCATGTTGACGTATTTAACAACTTTTTCGTCTGTTAAGGGTTTTGAGCTGGTAGGGCCAGTGTCTTCTTTTTTTGGTTCTTCCTTTATAAATTTATCGGCATCTATTAATATGATGTCTTCATCTAAAGTGAGAGGAGTGACATCTGCCGTAATTTTTTTAGGTTCCAGATAGCTGATTAATACTGGGATAGCTACTGCTCCGCCTAATAAAAGCATAGCGGAGAAAAAAGCCTTTACAGTTGTTTTTGGATTTTCAGTTCGTAACTGATAAGCGCCATAGGCTTTGTTTCTTCCTTCGAAAACCATGTTAAGCCAACCGGTTTCGTAAATGTTGATTTTGGACATGATAAATAGTTTTTGTGGTTAAATAAATCGTTTGTTTTATTTAATAACGAAAACTATGCAATCATAGTATTTAAAATGTTAAAAAAAATTAAAATTTTTTATTTGTTAACATTATCTGCAGGTTTTTAATGGGTGTAAGAGGTATTTTTGTGAATAAAAATCAGTTTTTTAGTGCTTTTTCTGAATGATTTCTGCCAAAAGTTTCTTGGCGCGTAAAAGCTTGATTTTTACATTATTTAAAGGCTCGTCGAGTTCGTCGGCGATTTCCTGATAGCTCATTTCCTGAAAATAACGCAGTTGTATCACTTCTTGGTATGCAGGTTTCAATTCTTTTATGAGTAATAGCAGTCGTGCGAGGTTTTGTTCTTTAATGATTTCGTCTTCTACGCTTGGGGTCGTATCCACAACATCATAAGCCTGACGGTCCTCTTCGTCATTAAAATCTACAAATAATGAGGATTTTTTCTTGCGAAGCATGTCGATATGCACATTTTTGGCAATGGCAATCAACCAGGTGTTAAATCCGAATTCGGGATTGTAGGTCGAAATTTTGTCAAATGCTTTCGCGAACGTTTCAATGGTGATGTCTTCGGTGTCGGTCTCGTTTTCAGTGCGTTTCAGCATGAATCCGTAGACTTCATTCCAAAAAAAATCCAATAAAAAAGTAAAGGCTACCTGGTCTCCCATTTTAGCCTTTTCAATGTTTTTCTGTATGATTTCCGATGTTATTTCCAATGTACGGGTTTTGAAACTAAATTAGTAAAGAAAACGTTCAGTTGTGTAAAAATGAGTGTAATTTCGATTACCGGGAACCAATACATTACGTCTTTTTCTTTGAGTTTACCGGCGGCGTAACCCATCGTAATCCATGCGAACAAATATCGGAAAACAACCAATCCGCCCACAATCATCCATTGAAATTGAAATGCAAGTAAAATGATGGCAAGTATCAGGAATGACAGTTGGCTAAAATAATACAATATCAACTGGAACTTGTCGAAGCCTTTATATAATTTGGCAGTCGAAACATGTCGGCGTTTCTGGTTGAACCATTCTTTCCAGGTTAGTTTTGGTTCTGAAACAGTAAAACTTTCCGGAGTATAGCAAATAGTTGTATTGCTTGCTTTGGCAGCCTGATTGATAAACAAATCGTCATCGCCGGAACGCACGTTCATATGGTCGATGAATCCGTTTACCCTGAAAAATTCTTCACGTTTGTAGGCTAAATTTCTTCCGACACCCATGTATGGTTTGCCCATTTTAGCCCATGAAAAATACTGTGTAGCCGTAAGCATGGTTTCGAAACGGATGATTTTATTCAGGAAAGAGCCTTTGATTTTTTCGTAAGCGCCATAACCTAAAACGATGGTTTTATGCATCGTGAATTGCGCGCTCATATTTAAAATCCAATCTTTGGATGTTGGATAACAATCGGCATCAGTAAATAAGAGATATTCTTTGGAAGCGGCTTTGATTCCCAGTGTTAAAGCGAATTTCTTATTGCCCCAAAATGCTTCGTTGTTTTGTACTTTGACCAATTTTACATTTGAATGCTGACGTTCGAAGGCTTCAAAAATTTCAAGGGTTTCGTCACTTGAAGCATCGTCAATAAGCACGATTTCATAGTCAGAATAATTCTGCTCCAGTAAAAGAGGGATGAAGTTTTTTACATTTTCCTCTTCATTTTTTGCGCAGACAATTACCGAAATTGGGATGCGTTTCGGCGTGATTTTCTGGGCTTTGGCAAATGCAAATTTTCCGAAAACAATCAGGTAATAAAAAAGTTGAATGGCAATGATTCCGATAAAAACGTAGAGTAAAATTTGCAGCATGGATAATCTGAATCGATGTTAAATTGTGTGACAAATTTATAAAAAAGTGTTTAGTAAACTCTAATTCGTGTTTACAGTTTATCACGACTTGTTAACAGTTGTCGAATCTTAAGTTATTCGGTAAACTACAAATGCTGTTTTCGTTCCTTGGTCATTTCACAAGCGATGGTTCTGGCGTTTTGGTCGTCACTCTTTTCCAGCTCGGAAATAATGTGCGAGTGGTTTTTATCATCACGGTTTTGTGACAGTTTCTTAACGGCTTGGATTTCTGTAATTTCAATTTCAAAAGCCACAAAACCTTCCGTCTGTTTCATGCTTTCTTTTGATAGATTTTCAATCCTTACCGGGTTTTTGGAATTGGCTTCGTATTTGTCAACCAGTTTTTTCAGCGCGAAAAGCATTTCTTCCCCTTCAATGATTCTGGTTTTTCCGTATACGTGAACGGCTATGTAATTCCAAGTCGGAACGTTCTCATGATCGTACCAGGAAGAAGAAATATAGCTGTGCGGACCCGAAAATATAGCTAAAACGTCATTGTTGTTTTCAAAAGATTTCCATTGTGGATTTTCTTTGGAAACGTGTCCGAACAACACTTCTTTTCCTTGTTGATTGGTTTCTAACTCCAGCGGAATGTGTGTGCCCCAAAGTTTTCCTTCGGTCTGATTTACCAGAACACCAAAGCTGTTGCTTTTTAAAAAGCTTTTGATTTCCTCTGGATTTTCGTTTTTGTATAATTCAGGTATGTACATTTGAATTAGGAATTAGGAATTAGGAATTAGGAATTAGGGATAAGGGATAAGGGATTAGTTGTTGGTGGTTAGAAAATAATAGTATTGGTTTATGTGAAACAAACACGAGATTATTGTTTTTTCTGCATTCTGCTGTCTGCCTTCTGTAATCTGTTTTCTGCCAACTGTGACTGACCACTGAATACTGACCACTAAATAATATTCACTTCCGCTTCAATAGCAATTCCGTATTTTTCTAAAATAGTTTTCTGAATATCTTTTGAAACATTTAGAATCTCCTGTCCGGTAGCATTTCCGTAGTTTACTAGAACCAAAGCTTGTAATGTGTGTACGCCCGCATCTCCAAAGCGTTTTCCTTTAAAGCCTGCTTGTTCGATAAGCCAGCCGGCAGGAACTTTAACTTCGGTTTCCGAAATAGTGTAATGGGGCATATCCGGAAATTTAGCATGTGCTTTTTCGTAAAGCTCTTTCGGTACAATCGGGTTTTTGAAGAAACTGCCGCTGTTACCCAGTTCTTTCGGGTCAGGCAATTTGCTCTGACGGATGGCGATTACGGCGTTGCTAACTTCTTTGATGGTGGGATTGGTAATGTTGTGCTTTGCCAATTCCCCGTCAATAGCACCGTATGATGTATTGATTTTATGGTTTTTCTTCGTCAGTTTGTAAACAACAGAAGTAATAACATATTGGTCTTTTGCTTCGTTTTTAAAAATGCTCTCGCGATACCCGAATTGACATTCATCATTGGTAAATGTATGCATCTCCTGGGTGTCTATTCGCATGGCTTCGCAGGAAACAAAAGTGTCTTTGATTTCAGCTCCGTAGGCGCCAATATTCTGGATAGGGGTTGTGCCAACATTTCCCGGGATAAGCGACATGTTTTCAATGCCACCAAAGTTTTGGTCCAGATTCCACAATACAAATTCATGCCAATTTTCACCCGCATTTCCCTGAACCCAAACAAAATCATCGTCTTCTTTCAGGACTTTTTTGCCTTTCAGGTTAATATGGATTACCAAAGCATCAATGTCCTGCGTTAAAAGCATATTGCTCCCGCCACCCAAAATGAATAGTTTTTCATTTCGATGTTCTTTCAGGATTTGAGCTAATTCTTCGGTATTGGTAACTTCGACAAACGATTTTGCCTTGGCTTCGATGCTAAAGGTGTTGTAGTTTTTTAGCGAAAAATTGTGTTTGATCTCCATGAATGCTTTTGGCTTGTTTGTTATTTTAGTTGGGCTTTTAATTCTTCTTCGGCAACAAACCCGTTTTTCTTCCAAACTTCTTTTCCGTCTTTAAATACGATAACTACAGGAAGTTCGCTATAGCCTAATCCGTTAAAAAGTGTTTTGTTTTTGTCGGCATCCACGCGAATGATTTTTGCTTTGCCTTCGTATTCTTTTTCCATTTTAGACAGATATGGCGCCATTTTTTTACATGGGCCACACCATTCAGCATAGAAATCAATTACGACCAATTTGTCTGAAGCTATTAATTTTTCGTAATCGGCTTTCGTCATACCGGTATCGGCTTTTACCTGTTTTTTTGGATGTGCCTCGCTCCATTTCATGTAGCCGCCATCCATGTTGTAAACTGTTGTAAAGCCCATTGCTGTTAGTTTGTCGGCTGCTTTTTTGCTTCGGCCGCCAACCAGGCAGTATACAAAAACAGGTTTTGATTTGTCTAATTTCTGTACTTCGGTTTCAAAAGAATTTCCGTTCCAGTCAATGTTTTTGGAATTGTCCAAGTGGCCTTCGGTGTATTCACCGACTGTTCTTACATCGAGCAACTGTGCATTTTCGGTAGCGTTTAATTTTGTTTCAAAATCGGCAACAGAAATTGTTTCTGCGTTTTGCCCTTTGCTGCAGTTGCTGAAAAATAAAGCGATTGTAAGTATTGTTAAAATTTTTAGTGCTTTCATTTTACTGTGGTATTTATTATGCAAATTTACAAATTAAATAGCTTATAGGATTGATGTGTTGATTTTACGATGTTTTCGGTTCGTTCCGGATGCGTATCGGAAATAAACAATTGCCCGAATGTTTCGTTATTCACCATCTCTACAATTTTACTCACGCGGGTTTCATCCAGTTTGTCGAAAATATCATCAAATAATAATATAGGTAAGACACCGCTCTGTTTTTTGATGAATTCGAATTGCGCCAGTTTCAGTGCAATCAGGAATGATTTCTGCTGTCCCTGCGAGCCGAATTTCTTTATCGGGAACGAATCGATTTCAAACGACAAATCATCCTTATGGATGCCTACACTGGTGTATTGTAAAACGCGGTCTTTAGTTAGGTTCTCCTCGAATAGTTTCAATAATGGTTTTTCGGAAAGCTGACTCTGATATACGATTTGAACTGTTTCGGCCGAATCCGTAATGGCTTGATGGTGTTGGTTGAAAATCGGAATAAAATCTTCAAGAAACTGCTTCCTTATTTCAAATATGGATGTTCCTAAACTGTCGAGCTGTTCGTTATATATGGAAAGCGTGTCGTTGTCAAAAGTCTGATTCGCAGCAAAATATTTCAGTAGGGCATTGCGCTGTGCAATAATTTTCTGGTACTGAATTAATTGCTGAAGGTAAGTGCTGTCAAGTTGTGAAATAACGCTGTCGATAAATTTCCTGCGGGTTTCGCTTCCTTCAATGATCAGATCCTGATCGGAAGGGGAAATGATTACCAAGGGTATGAATCCGATGTGTTCCGAAAAACGTTCGTAAGGTTTGTTGTTGCGTTTCAGGATTTTTTTCTGTCCTTTTTTTAAACTGCAGACGATTTGCTCCGTGCGTTCGTCTTTTTCGAAGACACCATCGACCACAAAAAACTCTTCCCCATGTTTGATATTTTGTACTGCTAATGGGTTGAAATAGCTTTTTCCGTAAGCCAGATGATAAATGGCGTCAAGGATATTAGTTTTTCCAATCCCGTTTTTCCCCACGAAGCAATTGATTTTTACATCGAAGTCGAAATTTGCTTCGTCAATGTTCTTGTAATTGAAAAGGGAGAGGTGTTTTAAATGCACTTGAAATCCGAATTATTTCAGAAAAAAATAAAACCTTTTTTAAGGTGGGTGCAAATTATTGAAAAATATCGATAAAAAGGATTTTCATATATGAATAAAAATTTTATTTTTGCCGTTCATTAAATTAAAAATAGATGGCAACATATAACAAAAGAGGGTATAAGGCTCCAAAACCAAAAGACGAAGCAGTTGAAGAACAAGTTGATGTTGATGTAATAGACAACGTTAAAGAGGAAGACAGTGCAACGGCAGGTGTGTTTAACACATTGGATCAAAGTGCTAACAAGCTTGAGGACTGGGTTGCTAAAAACCAAAAATATATTTTCGGTGTTGTAGGTGCTATTGCAGTTGTGGCAGCGGGATATTTGTTATACGATAAATTCGTTGTTGAGCCAAAAGAAAATGATGCTGCAAATGAAATGTTCCAGGCACAGCAATATTTTCAGCAGGCAGTTGACGGTCAGACAGCTAATGATTCTTTATACAACCTGGCTTTAAAAGGTGGTGAAGGGAAATTAGGTTTCATCGGAATTACTGATAGCTACGCTGGTACTAAAGCGGCTAATCTTGCACATTACTATGCAGGTATGGCTTATTTGAATACCGGTAAGTTTAAAGAAGCAGTTGCTCAATTAGAGCAATTCAAATCGGAAGATATGTTCCTTAAAGCGATTTCTATCGGTGCTATCGGTGATGCTTACTCGGAATTAGGTCAGAAAGAAGATGCTTTAAGTTACTACCAAAAAGCTGCTGATGCTAACATCAACGATTTTACTACGCCAAGATATTTATACAAAGCAGGTCAGTTGTCTTTGGAAATGGGTAAAAAAGCAGAAGCTTTGAAATTCTTTACTCAAATTAAAGAGAAATACGAAACTTCTCAGGAAGGTGCTACGATTGATGCAATGATTGCAATGGTTGAATAAATTGAGAGCAGAAGGCAGAGTTTGAATGTGATTTCTTTTTTCTGACTTCTAATTTCTAAATTAAAATTATGGCGACAGCAAATAAAAATTTATCAGAATACGATAAAAACACAATCCCAAACGCGAAAGATTTTCGGTTTGGGATTGTTGTTTCAGAATGGAACGATAAAATCACTGAAGGATTGTATTCCGGGGTCGAAGCGGCACTTTTAGATTGCGGAACGCTTCCGGAAAATATCATCCGATGGAATGTGCCCGGCAGTTTCGAACTGGTTTACGGTGCGCAGCGTATGATTGTTACACAGGAAGTGGATTGTGTCATTACAATAGGCTGTGTTATTAAAGGGGAGACGATGCATTTTGAATTTGTGTGCGAAGGTGTAACGCAAGGAATTAAAGATTTGAACGTTCAAACCGATGTGCCCGTTATTTTTTGTGTCTTAACCGATAATAATGAGCAGCAATCCATTGACAGAAGTGGTGGTGCTCATGGAAATAAAGGAACGGAAGCAGCAATTGCGGCTATCAAAATGGCTGATTTGAGAAGAAAAACAGCTCAATAAATAAGAATTTAGTAGTTTGCCTCCGAAAAAAATGAGGTGCAGACCGAAAAAAAATACTATTTAAAAAAACCTATTCGGAAGAGTAGGTTTTTTTGTTTTTTATGATTGTCTTGGCTAGAATAACAGAAACCTTTTGCTTAAATTTGTCAGGATAGGCGCTTATGCGATCCGTAATTCTTAACTTATTAAATTTCAATGTCAAGCATAATTCAATTACTACCCGATCACGTTGCGAACCAGATTGCTGCCGGAGAAGTTGTTCAACGACCTGCTTCTGTGGTAAAAGAATTGGTGGAAAATGCGGTTGATGCAGGCGCTACCGAAATAAAACTCATAGTTAAGGATGCGGGAAAAACCCTGATTCAGGTAATAGATAACGGGAAAGGGATGTCGGTAACCGATGCGCGTTTGTGTTTCGAACGCCACGCGACTTCCAAAATCCGTCAGGCGGAAGATTTATTTTCATTGCATACGAAAGGTTTTCGCGGCGAAGCTTTGGCTTCCATAGCGGCAATTGCTCATGTGGAATTGAAAACCAAGCAGGATCAGGAAGAATTGGGAACACATATTGTTATTGAAGGCAGTAAGTTTGTTTCTCAAGATGTGGCTGTTTTGCCTAGAGGAACCTCATTTTCGGTAAAAAATCTATTTTTCAATATACCGGCACGACGCAATTTCCTTAAATCGGATACGGTAGAGTTTCGTCATATTGTGGATGATTTTGAACGCGTGGCTTTAGCGCATCCGAATATTCATTTCATGCTTTATCATAACGGCAGTGAAATGTTTAATTTGCCGCAATCCAATCTGCGTCAGCGTATCGTAAATGTTTTTGGAGGTAAGACCAATGAAAAACTGGTTCCGGTTACGGAAAGTACCGAAATAATGGGGATTCAGGGATTTGTCGGCAAACCCGAATTTGCAAAAAAGAACAGAGGAGAGCAGTTTTTCTTCGTTAACGACCGGTTTATTAAAAGTCCCTACCTGCATCATGCGATAATGGCGGCTTATGAAGGTTTGTTAAAAGACGGAAGCCAGCCGAGTTATTTTTTATACCTCGATGTGCCTCCGCATACCATAGATATCAATATCCATCCGACAAAGACCGAAATCAAATTTGATGACGATCAGGCAATGTATGCCATTTTAAGGTCTTCCATCAAACACAGTTTAGGGCAGTTCAATGTGGCTCCGATTTTAGACTTTGAAAGGGATTCGTCTTTAGATATTCCCTACGATTACAGAGAAAAAGAAAGTGAAACGCCGTTAATCCAGGTAGATGCCAATTTTAATCCGTTTGCTGATGAAGCACCAGTGAAATCATTTGCATCTTCTTCGGGAGGATCTCATTCGTTTGGATCGAGCTTTAATTCAGGATATAAAAAACAACTAAACAATTCCAGTTGGGAAAGCCTTTATGTTGGATTGAAAACGGCAACGGAAGAAATCGACGTAAGCGAAATCCAATTTGAGAGTGAAGAAGTGACCGGTTCCCTTTTTGATGATAAGGAAGTAGAATCGACAGGTAACCGTACGTATCAGATTCAGAAAAAATATATTGTCAGTCCGATTAAATCCGGAATGATGATTTTGTATCAGGAACGGGCGCACCAGCGTATTTTGTACGAACAGCTTCTGACGAATATTACAGTACATCACGCTGCAAGTCAGCAGTTGCTTTTTCCATTGGAACTACATTTTTCCCAATCCGAAATGACTATGATTAAAGAGCTTCGATCTTCTCTTGAAAATACCGGTTTTGTTTTTAGCGCCATGACAGCAGAAATTCTTGTCATCTCGGGCTTACCGGTAAATGTTTCGGAAAGTGAAGTAAGAGGCCTTTTGGAAGAGTTGATTTGCGATTTGCAGGGAGAGCTTCCGGAAAGCAGTTTTAGTCAGAGCGACCGTATTGCCAAATCGATGGCGAGAAGCCTTTCGGTAAAAACTGGAACTTATCTGACTGAAAAAGAACAGGAAAACATTGTAAATTCGTTATTCGCCTGTAAAGATCCCAATGTTTCCCCTTTTAATAAACCTACTTTCATTACTATGGGTGTGGAAGATTTAGACAAACGTTTTGCCGTATGATGAACATGACCGAAACTGTTAAACAGTTAATTATTATAAATGTGCTTTTTTTTGTGGGTTCCATGTTGGTTCCTGCAGCCGGAGGTTATTTGTCGCTTTTTTACTTTGAAAATCCAAATTTCAAGTTTTGGCAGCCAATAAGCCATATGTTTATGCACGGCGGACTCATGCATATCCTTTTCAATATGTTTGCGTTGTATTCTTTCGGAAGCGCTTTGGAACATTTTTGGGGAGGAAGGAAATTTTTGTTTTTTTATATTTCATGCGGATTGGGATCTGCATTATTGCATACAGCCGTTAATTATTATAGTTTTCATGGAGGTTTGGATTTATTGGTTGAAAACGGTTTTAAGAAAGAGGAGATTATGTCAATTTTAGCCGAAGGGAAATATGATACCCGTTGGCAGGAATTTTTGGGAGGAAATTTTGAAGGGTTTTTACAAAGTTTTATGGTGCCAGCCGTTGGGGCTTCCGGAGCCGTTTACGGTCTTTTGGTTGCTTTTGCTTTCATGTTTCCTAATGCCGGTTTGGCGCTGATCTTTTTGCCGGTTCCAATCAAAGCAAAATATTTTGTTCCGGGATTATTACTACTGGATTTGTTTTTAGGAGTAAAAGGGAATTCAATTTTTGGAGGAGGTACCGGAATTGCGCATTTTGCTCATATTGGAGGGGCACTAATCGGGTTTATCATGATGTTCTACTGGAAGAAAAACCAGTTTAACAATAATAGGTGGAATTGAAGCAGGTAATTAAAAATCAAGAAAAACGTAATTCCTAAATAATACATTTACGAATGAATATTTTAGACGACTTCAAATTACAATATAGAACAGGTGATGTTACTCAGAAACTTATTTTCTGGAACGTAGGGATTGCTTTGCCTTTTTTTGTCATACAATCGTTTTTTCCTTCTTTGTTTGGTATATTGAAAGACTGGCTCTGTTTATCGTCGGATTTTAAGATTGCGGCTGTCAAACCCTGGACGTTAATTACCTATGCGTTCCTTCACGCTGATTTTTGGCATTTATTATTCAATATGATTGTGTTGAATTTTACCAGCCGATTGTTTTTAACCTATTTCACCCAGAAGCAATTTTTTGGATTGTATTTGTTGGGAGGCGTTTTTGCCGGATTAGTTTTCGTTCTCGCCGATTTGTTTCTTCATAGTAATACCTTTTTGGTTGGGGCATCCGGAGCGATTATGGCAGTGCTTATTGCGTCGGCGACCTATGCGCCCTTTTCGGAAATCAGGTTGTTGTTAATTGGTAATGTGAAGTTGTGGCATATCGCCTTGGTTTTGTTTGTTTTGGATCTGATACAGGTTCCAATGAGCAATACGGGAGGTCATTTGGCGCATTTGGGAGGGTCACTTTTTGGGTTTTTGTATATCAAAACATTACAACAAGGGACTGATTTGAGTAAAATAGTGTCAAATGTTATTGATTATTTTGTTTCTTTGTTCTCCCCCAAAAAAACAACTCCCTTTAAAAAAGTTCATAAAAATGCCAGTCCTCAATACAATTCAACCAAGGTAACGGTTGAGAAAAGCAGTACTACCCAAAAGAAAATCGATGAGATTTTAGATAAGATCAGTAAATCGGGATATGACAGTCTGACTAAAGAGGAGAAAGATTTTTTGTTTAAAGTAGGGGATAATAATAAGTAATACTTGTCTAATAGCCTGTTATAATCATTCGGTCGGTTAATGAAGAACTTATCTTGGATAAATAAAATAGTCTTTTTTTTAAATATCGTTTTGACGGTATTGACATTGGTGGCTTATTTGTTGCCCTTTTTAGCACCGAAAATGTTTCCGTTTTTATCGGTGTTAACCCTGATATTGCCTTTAATGCTTATACTTAACATTGTATTTGTGGTCTATTGGCTGCTTCAGTTGAAGCGACAGGTTTTTCTTTCGATCATTGTTTTGTTGATTGGAATTACTTTTTTCAATAAATTCTATAAATTTTCCGGAAAAGACCTGATTGTCGAGGATAATGATTTTTCGGTAATGAGTTATAATGTTCGTCTTTTCAATGTTTTTGAATGGATGAGTAAACAGAATATCCCGGAAGATATCGCCGATTTTATAGCGTCTCAAAATCCGGATGTTTTGTGTATACAGGAATATACTACTTCGGTTAAAATAGATTTAAGAGGCTATAAGTATAAGTATATATTGATGCAGGGGGATAATATACATACCGGACAGGCAATTTTTTCGAAGTTTCCGATAATTGAAAAAGGGGAACTTGATTTTCCAGGTTCGGATAATAATGTGATTTTTGCCGATATTAAAATGAGAAGGGACACCATTCGTGTATACAGTATGCATTTGCAGTCTACGAAAATCAGTCCGGATATCCATGAGAAGATTGATGAGGCAAAGTCCAAAAAGATTTTCCGCCGTATGGGAGAAGCCTTTGCTGAACAGCAAGCGCAGTCTGAAATGATAAAAGAGCACAAAGCCGACTGCAATTATCCCAAGATTATCTGCGGAGATATGAATAACAGTGCTTTTTCGTACGTATACCGTAATATTAAAGGCAGTATGAAAGATACTTTCGAAGAAGCCGGAGAAGGGTTTGGAAAAACGTACGATTACGAATTTTATCCGGCCAGAATCGATTATATTTTAGTGGATAAAGCTTTTGAAGTGAAGAATTTTAAGAGTTTTGACAACTTTGTCAATTCAGATCACTTTCCGATTACCACCCGACTCATGCTAAAAAGGGAAGAGTAATTACAAGGACTGATTCTTCATATAATCCATTGCGTAGCGACCTTCATTAAACAACAAATCCAAAATGCTTAAGTTGTTTAAAAAGCCGTGTTTTTCTTCGAAAACTTGAGTGTAAGGTTTAAAGACAGAAGTGTCTTTCTTTCCGTTGGCTAAAGTTCTGAAATCGGTTAAACCGTTAGCATCGTGGAAATATTCAATTGTTTTTTCGAAGTTGAATTTAGCGCCCAGACATTCAGTTACAATCTCGATGGTCTGAAAGTTTAAGTCCATCATGAACTCGTGTTTCTTTTCAAAGATAGGTCGGATATCGTCTTCAAAATACTCAAAAAAAGGCGAGGTACGATAAGCGGCTTCTAATGATTTGAAGTGGTTTTTCTGCCAATCGAAATCATTCTCGATACGAACATCCTTAAATTTCTGATGAGCGCTTAATGTGTGCTTTACGGGGATATTCAGCAATTGAATTCCGTTCGGAGAATAGATATACATCCTGTTACGATTGGTTTGTTTTTGGAAATTATCTTCCATTTCAAACGTAATCGTGTCTGCTTTTGCCATCGCAACAAAATGACTGATGGATGGGAAATAGGTAGGATGTAATAAGATGTTCATGACGAAATAATTCTCTTTTTTCTATAAAATAGTTTTGCAGTAATGATGCACTACCGCAAAACCATTAACACTATTATTTACGCTTTTTTCTTCGCTTGTTTTTTTCTGAAAAAGCTATATCCAAAGTAGCCCAAAATTGCAAAGAAGAAATATTTGAAATACGAAACGGGCTGTCCGTCACCACCCACAGTAGTAAACAAACGCTCCCAACGGATTTTATCAATGGCTTTACTCCAAGGGATATTTTGGTCTAAACTCATCCAGATGAAAACCGGTTTCCCTACAATATGATCTGCAGGAACGAATCCCCAATATCTTGAATCTTCAGAGTTGTGACGGTTGTCTCCCATCATCCAGTAATAATCCTGCTTGAAAGTGTAATTTTTAGCAATCTGACCGTTGATGCGGATATCATTACCGGTTACTTTTAAATCGTTGTGCTCGTACTCGGTTATGATTCTTTGATAGAAAGGTAATGTTTCGGCATTCAATTCGACTGTTTTTCCTTGTTCCGGAATGTAAATCGGTCCTAAATTGTCCTGGCTCCACGCTTGCGTATGAGGGAAGATTCGTTTATCAGCCGTTCTATCAATAATTCGCGTCACGGAAGTAACACCCGGAGTGTTTTTTAATCGTGCAGCACTTTCAGATGTTAAGGCACTGAATAAAATAGTGTCCTTCGCTGTCTGTCCTGCCGGATCCGTAATGTTTAACTCTTTTAAAAGATATTCAAAGTTGATAGGCGTTTTTCCATCAATAGAAATTTTGTAGGAATACTGCGGTTTCGCTCTTTCAGGAAGTATCAATTCTTTTCCGTCAATAAAAATAGCACCGTCTTTAATAGATAAATTATCTCCAGGTGTTCCCACACAACGTTTTACGTAGTTCGATTTTTTGTCAATCGGTTTGTCGGCTTTTCTTCCGGAACGGTCAAAAAACTGATACACGGTATCGGCTGGCCAGTTGAATACTACAATGTCATTACGTTTAATTTTTTGAACCCCAGGGAAGCGGAAATACGGTAATTGTGGCCATTTTGAATACGATTTTACGCCTACGAATGGTATAGAGTCGTG
>NZ_DATIDM010000082.1:0-5487 GCF_035456225.1 Flavobacterium sp.
TTCATGGTGAAACGGAAGCGTTGGTTACACTGAAAAGTAAAATCGAAACGCGCTATGCCATCAATTGTGAGATTCCCTATCAGGGTCAGACTATTGATATCAATTAACAGCAATTTATGTTTTGAAATTGGAAAAAAACGTTACTTTTGACGTGATTTTAACAATATGAAAATAAATAAGCACATTAGTTTTGTTTTAGCAATGCTGATATTGGTTTCCAATGTCGGACTGGCTTTTAATGTGCATTATTGCGGTGGCGAACTGGCCGGCGTTTCATTGGATTATAAGCGATACGAACCTTGTGTCGAGAAAAAAGTCGAAAAGGAAGATGCCTGTTGTGCGACTTCAAACGAACACGACAGCTGTTGTTCCAATGATAAAATCGACTTAAAAAAATCCATTTCAGACGAAGTTATTGTAAAAAGTTTCCAACTCGATTTGGGTGCTTTTACTTTCGTGGATACTTGGAAGCCAGCTACATTTACGGTTGTTGAGCAAGAAGAAATGAAAAGCGATGAGCCGTCATTTTATTGTGACAGCCACGCACCGCCACTTTATAAACTCCATTGTCAGTACCTTTTCTACGACAGATTTTAATGTTTTTCAGATTTCCGATAGCATCGGAGTGAATTTCTATTAAACATTAAAATATAAATCATGTATAAAATTATTATGGTTTTCCTTATGCTGACAGTTAATGTTTTGTCGGCTCAGGAAAATGTGTCGGGTACCATAACCGACGAAAAAAACAACCCTCTTTCCGGAGCTTCCGTGGTGTGGAAGGATACCGACAAAGGGACCACTACCGATGACAAAGGGTTTTTTGAACTGCCGATGAATCCCGGGAGTCACGAAATAACCGTGAGTTATGTGGGCTATCAAAGCATTTCATTAATGGTTCATGAGCCAAAAGAAATCAAAGTACAGCTGAAGCCCAATGTAAGCCTCGATGAAGTAGTGGTAACGACCAAACGAAACTCACTTCAGAAGTCCTACGTGAAAACCGCTAACGTAACTACCATGAGTAGTAAAGAATTACTCAAAGCGGCGTGTTGCAATCTTTCCGAAAGTTTTGAAACCAATCCGTCCATCGATGTGAATTTCTCCGATGCCGTTTCTGGGAGTAAACAGATTAAGATGCTGGGGTTAACAAGTCCGTATATTCTGATTGCGGAAGAAAATATTCCTTCGGTTCGAGGCGCCTCTCAAGCGTACGGATTGTCTTTTATTCCCGGAACCTGGGTGGAAAGTATTCAGATCACGAAAGGCGCGGGAAGTGTGGTAAACGGGTATGAGAGTATTTCAGGACAAATCAATACCGAGTTGTTAAAGCCGGCCACCGATATTCCGTTTTACCTGAATGCTTATGGTTCAACCGACAGTCGTTTCGAGCTGAATACCCATTTCAATAAGAAATTTACGGATAAATTAAGCAGTAGTCTTTTTGTTCACGGTAGTACCCGTGCTTCTAAAAAAGATATGAATGACGATGGTTTTTTGGATAATCCACTTGGGAATCAGATTAATATCATGAACCGTTGGCAGTACAATGATCTGAAAAACGGTTGGGTTAGTTTTCTGAATGTCCGTTATATGAAAGACGAAAAACAAGCGGGTCAGGTCGCTTTTGATCCGGATGTTGATAAAGGGACAACAAACCATTGGGGGTCGGAAATCAATACCGATAAGGTGGATATTTCCTCAAAAATAGGATATGTTTTTCCGGATATGCCATGGAAGAGCATCGGTTTTCAAAATGCATTTAACTATCACAGACAGGAATCGTATTTCGGTTTAAATCAATACAATATTCAGCAGAATAGTTTTTATTCCAATTTGATTTATAACTCAATCATCAGTAATACATTAAATAAATTTGCAACCGGATTGAATTTCACTTCTGATGATTACAATGAATTCGTAACCGTAGGTTTACCGATGGACGTTAGCCGAAGAGATAATTCCCTAGGAGCTTTTTTTGAATACACTTATGACAATACGGATAATTTCAGTTTAGTTGCCGGAGGCCGTGTAGACATGCACAATCGTTTAGGCGTGTTTTTTACGCCGAGAGTTCACATGCGTTACAATCCGTGGGAAAAAGCGGTGTTCAGGGCGTCAGCGGGAAGAGGAAAACGCAGCGCCAATATTTTTGCCGAAAACCAAAATCTTCTTGCAAGTTCCAGAGCGTTTTCGGTTATTAATACAGGAGGGAAGATTTACGGATTGGATCCGGAAATTGCCTGGAATTACGGGGTGAGTTTTACCCAAGGATTCCAGTTGTTTGGAAAAAAAGCCGAAGCTACGTTGGATTACTACAGAACGGATTTTCAAAATCAGGCCATAGTGGATGTTGATTATAATCCACAGGCAGTAGTTTTTCATAATCTGGACGGGAAATCGTATGCCAACAGTCTGCAAATTGATTTCAATGTGGATTTGATGACACATTTATCAGTTCGAACAGCTTATAAATTTTATGATATCAAAACCGATTACCTGACAGGAACTTTGGAGCGTCCGTTGCAGGCAAAACATCGTTTTTTTACCAATTTGGCGTATGAAACTCACATTAAGGAAAAGGGTAAACAATGGAAATTTGATTTTACCTATAACTGGATGGGTAAACAGCGTTTGCCAAATACATCAACCAATCCGGAGCCCTATAAGCTAAATCCGTATTCAAATCCGTTTTCGGTGATGAATGCACAAGTAACCAGAACCTTCTCCAGCGTGTTCGAAATGTATGTAGGTGGTGAAAATATTGGGAATTACAAACAAAAAAATGCTATTTTAGGTGCGGATGATCCGTTTGGCCCGTATTTTGACAGTTCAATGATATACGCCCCGGTTTTCGGACAGATGTATTATGCCGGGATCCGTTTTAAAATTAAATAATAAAAAGTAAACAATAGATAATGAAAAAAATAATGATAGTACTGTTGGTTTCCCTTTTCGGATTCGCAGTACAGGCACAAGAAAAAAAGAATAAAAACGCGAAAGCCGATGTTGAGGTAAAGGGCAATTGTGATATGTGTAAAAAAAGAATTGAAAAAGCGGCTTATTCCGTTGCAGGAGTAAAATCAGCCGTTTGGCATTCGGAAGATCAGGTTTTGCACTTGGTTTATAACGAACAAAAATGTTCCATGGCAGAAGTTGAAAAAGCTGTGGCCAAAGCGGGTCATGATACTAAAGATGTAAAAGCGCCTGTTGAATCTTATGATAGCCTGCATGAATGCTGTCAATATGATCGATAATAAAAAAGCCGACTGAATTACCAGTCGGCTTTTTTATTGAAATAGTGTTTTCCTACCTGTGCAATGCGTTTTTCTGCGCTTAAGAAAATTGATTTATATGTTTTGGAATGTGATATTCAAAGACAATTTAATTGAAAAAAATACGTTAGTAGATTAATTGTATGTCTGCCGTACCTGTTATTATTGATTGAATGGAGCAATGATTGGTATTGTTTTATTAGTTAATAATTTATTGGTCAAATTACCTGATAGGGAATTGATAGCATGATAAAAGGTTCGGTTTCAGCTGAAAATAGAGTTGTTATTGGTTATTAAAAAAGCCGTTCAGGATTTCTGAACGGCTTTTTTTTTAAGGTATTTCGATAATTTTTGTTTCGGAAATTATTTGTCCGTCGGAAGAGATACCTTCGATAACTACTTTAACTGATTTTACATAGTAGTTAGGGATGGCAAACTTGAAAATTCCGTTTTCATCTGTTTCTACATAAGGTTCCCAGTGTATTGTGCCGAAATCCAAAAATCCTTCATTGGTAAAACTGGTGTATTTTGGATTTACGAATTGTTTGGTTTTTTCAAATCCATCTCTTATCACAACTGATTGCGAATTGATTCTGCTTTTTGATGGACCTCCCATTGTTTTTTTGGTGTAAATTCGAATGACTCCATTAGAAGCTCCCATACCTCCGCCAAAACCGTTTTTGTTGATGTAAATTTCGTCAATATATCGAAGGCTGTAGTTTAATAATAAGCTGAAATCATCAATGGGGCTGTCGTCTATGTATATTAGTGGACTTTTCGATCCGTAAAAAGATGTAGATCTTCTGCCTACAATTATTACGTTAGCACCACTCTGTGTAACATCATAACCGTTAGCAGCTATAAATTGTAAAAGGTCTCGTGAGGAATCTTTATCAGAAATCTTAAACCCTTTTGACATATTATTTGAGAAACGGTTAACATTTACAAGTTTTGGACCTTTGGTCTTGGTTTCAATAGTTATACTGTCCAATTGAAGGGTGTTCGCGATTTTCGGGAATGTGTAGTTGGCCGTTCTATTTTCCATTGCTACTGAAGGACATTCTTTCAGATAGTTTTTAAATGGCTTAATGAAAGTTCGATTGTTGTTTAAGATTTGTGTGGCTAATTTTATTTCAGTATAATTTCCTTTTTTGTCTAATAGTGAATAATGAACCAAAGTAGAATCTGATACTAAAATGTTTTTAAAATAAAACTCGTTTTTATCATTTAGTGTGGAAAATACATTTAGTCCCGATGTGATTGAACTCATATTAACTCTGGATTCTCTGTCTTTTGGAGGAACATTTAAGGTTCCTTTTATCGTTAATCCGTTGTCAAATTCGAATTTCTCTTTAGGTGATGTGGTTAACATCGTTTGCCAGTTGTATTTTGATTTTTGACACATTAAATAAGTGTCCAGTTCGTAGTGTTTTCTTTTCGAAAAATTGGAAAGCAAAATGTTGCCGTCAGCTGATTTGCCATTTAATTGGTTGTCCAGTAAAAAAGAATTATACATGGTTTTGTTACCGGTTAGGGATTTGGTTTCGTTTGGTAAAACAGAAATACTTAAGGTTCCCATTAATACGGTGCTGGTTCCGCTTAAGACAATTGAGTCATTTTGTTTTCTTAAAACCTTAAGATCTATATTCCGGTCGAATTTTAAAGGCTTATAAATTATTCTTTCAGCAATTTTTTTATTGTTTTTGTCAATCAGATAAATTGCATTGATCCCATTCATAAAGTTCTCATTCGGTAAAGCCAAAAGTTGTTCTGTGCTGTTCTCTTTGAAAGAAAAAGGAACATATGAATTGTAATCATCTTGTTGGATGACAAATTTTAACGGTTCATTTTTGTATTCCGCAAGACTGTTTGCATTGGTTTTAACCTTTAAAGTAGTCTTGTTTTCGAAAGTGTAATTGTTTGTTGAGAATGTTATTCCTTTGGCTTCCGGTAAAGGCAGGTTTTTTTCTGTTTTGGTGTCGTAAATCGTAAAAACGGCTTTGTACAGTTCGTTCTTTGTCTGTATAATTTCAAATTTACCATAGCCCAGTTCATTAGTGCTGAAATTTGTAATGGTAACTCCCTGCGGATTAATGATTTCCCCATCTTTAATGGCGATACCGTTTCCGTTGCAATCTGTAATTTTGATGGCTATTGTATTGGAAGTGCCTTCTAAAAACACATTTCCTTCCGGGAAAAATTCGGTGGTTAT
>NZ_DATIDM010000083.1:0-8489 GCF_035456225.1 Flavobacterium sp.
ATCACATACATTGAATTTATGGGTGTTGGAGTTGGCGGAAAGTAAGTCAAAAGCCCTCGCGGTGACTGCTTTTATGGAAGACAAATCATTGGCCTGAATTTTTTGGATGGGGCTGACATATACGCCAATCAGGGTTTCGCAGCGTCCCTCTAAAATATCGGTTGGGAAGTGGTTCAGAATTCCGCCGTCGCTATACAGATTTCCATCAATTTCATATGGAGAAAGTACGCCAGGAAAGGAAGAGGATGCCAATATAGCGTCGGTAACTTTTGTGTCCGGATCAAAAACTTTGAGTTTTCCTTTTACAAGATCCGTTGCGGTTATGTGGGTGTGAATCTTTAAATCGCCAATCCTTGTATCCCCGAAAATGGAATGAAAATAGAATTTGAACGCATTCGAGTCAATAAATCCTGCTTTTTTAAAAGTAAAGTGTTTCCAGTTAAAAAAATAGATCGATTTGAAAAACTCCAGAATTTCCACGGGTGATTTTCCATTGGCATACAGGGCGCCAATGATAGAGCCCGCACTTGTTCCCGCTATATGATGAGGTTTTATATTTTTCTCTTCCAGGAACTGTAATGCACCGGCATGGGCCAATCCTTTTGTGCCGCCTCCGGAAAGTATCAATCCTACCGATTTTGTTTTTAAATCCATCTCAAATCTTTGGTATAAAATTACATTTTTTCATTCGTTAAGCTGACATTTATCAGCCATGAAATGCGATTTTTCGAGTAATTTTGTAATATTAAATAGGAAGAATGAAAACAATTATAGAAAATAGCCTAAAAAACAGTCACAGTTATTCGGAATACAGGGCAAAAGTGACGGAATTACTGGCAGAAGGGAAATCGTCCGGGAATGAGCAATCCGACGATTTACTGCATTACAGTAATCTGAATGAAGTGCGCATGAACCGTTTGGACAAAACCATAGTTGTTCCGGAAGAGATAAAAGCGCAATTGGGGAAATTGAATAAAAAGTACATTTGGTTGGTTCTGGCGGAAGGCTGGTGTGGTGATGCCGCACAGTTATTGCCTGTCATGAACAAAATGGATGAGGTTGCCGATAACATTGATTTTCATGTTGTTTTCCGCGATGAAAATGATTCTTTGATGCAGGAGTTTTTAACCAATGGCGCACGTTCTATTCCGAAACTGATAATTGTTAATTCCGAAAACCATGACGTTTTGGCCGCCTGGGGAGCAAGACCCGAAGGAGCTACCCGATTGATTAAGGAGTTTAAAGCGAAATTTGGCGTTGTCAATGAAACCGCTAAAGCGGAACTTCAGAAATGGTACCTGAAGGACAAAGGGTTATCAACAATGGAGGAAATTTCAAAAATTATGCTTGCTCTGGAATAAAGGTAGCTTCGAAATCGGTTATCAGAGTCGCGTCCTTTACATCGAATTCTCCGATTTTTGTTCGGCGTAAAGCAGTCAAATGTGCTCCGGAATTCAAGGCTAACCCAAAATCATAAGCAAGGGAACGGATATACGTTCCTTTGCTGCATTTTACACGAAAGTCAATTTCGGGCAATGCTATTCTCGTTAGTTCAAATTCGTAAATAGTGGTTTTTCTGTGTGCAATTTCCACTTCTTCTCCTGCGCGGGCGTGTTCGTATAAACGTTTTCCATCTTTTTTGATAGCTGAAAAAATGGGTGGTTTCTGATCAATTTCGCCTATAAAACTCAAGCGGACCTGTTCGATTAATTCGTTGTTGATGTGTTCGGTAGGAAATGTTTCGTCTACTTCGGTTTCAAGATCATAAGAAGGTGTTGTGCCGCCGATATAAAATGTGCCTGTGTATTCTTTAGGCATGCCCTGCAATTCGGGAATGCGTTTGGTGAATTTTCCGGTGCAGATTATAAGCAAGCCTGTAGCTAACGGATCCAGTGTGCCGGCGTGACCAATCTTGAACTTCTTTGGAAGCCCGACTTTTTTTATCAGTGCGTATTTTAATTTGTTAACTGCCTGAAACGAACTCCATTTCAAGGGTTTGTCAATCAGTAAAACTTGTCCGTTTATGTAATCTTCTGGAGTCAGCACTGTGGTTTATTTTAAGTATGAGAAATAGATCAGAAGACCGATTCCGGCAATAATGCGGTACCAACCCCAAGGCTTGAAACCATATTGTTTTATGATTCCGATGAAAAATTTAATGGCCAAAACCGCTACGATAAAAGCGACAACATTTCCAATCAGGAACATTTTTATAGTATCGCCGGACTGTAAAATCAGTTCGTAACCTTTCATCTGTGAGTGCTCATACGTTTTAAGGAAAACGGAATAGCATGTCACGGCCAGCATGGTGGGAACGGCCAGGAAAAATGAAAATTCTGCGGCGGCATGTCGGGTTAACCCTTGCTGCATTCCTCCAATTATTGAAGCAGCGGAACGGCTTGTTCCCGGCATCATGGCCAAACATTGCCAAAGGCCTATGGTAACCGCTTTTTTTATGGTAATATCTTCTTCATGGGCAACGGTTGGGTTTTGAAAACGGCTGTCGATGAAAAGCAGTATGATTCCGCCAACAATCAGTACGATGGCAATCGGGATTGGATTTCCTAAAACCGCTTCAATTTTATCATCGAACAATTTTCCTAAAATCAAAGCAGGAACTACGGCGCAGGCTAATTTTATGAAGAAATTCAGTTTGGAAAAATCGAAAAACTTCTTCCAGTATAATGCCACTACGGCCAATATCGCTCCGAATTGAATGGAAACCTGAAACAGTTTTACAAAGTCATCTTCCTGAATGCCAAAATAAGAACTTGCAAATACCATATGCCCTGTGGAGGAAACCGGTAAATATTCTGTTAAGCCTTCAATGATGGCAATTATTAGCGCTTGAAATAAATCCATTGGAGAGTTGTTGAGTCGTCTTTTTTCTGGAAGACTAAATGGTTAATTGACTCGAGTTCTATTGTTTGCTTTTCTTAAAAATAGAATAAATCGTGATGCCAAAACCGATTAAAACTACTGTTGGAGCCAATCGGATTCTTTGGAAATTGAAAATAGCGTCGCTGAAAACTTTCGGGTCATCACTTCCGCCTCCGGACATCAGGATAAAACCTAAGCCAATTACAGCCAATCCGATTAAAAGAATTTTGTAGTTGATGCTTTCAAAAAGAAAGTCTGGTTTTTGTTTGTTTTCCATCTCGTCAGTGTGAGGAACGAAGCAATCCGGTCCCCAAGTTTATGTTGTTAATATAAATCGTCGGTTCTTAAATTTAAAAAACGTTGAGTAGCAAAGAAAGTGCTTATCCATGTGATTACAATTCCCACAATTAAAACGCCGCCTAAAATAATAACCATCGAAAGATAATCTTTAGCTATGCCTAATTTAGGGAATAGTCCGTCAACGTATAAAGTCAGGGCGATAAGTGCAATAATAGCCAATCCGGAACCGATTAGTCCCAAACGGATACTTCTCCATATGAAAGGTCTTCTGATGAACGATTTTGTGGCCCCCACCATTTGCATGGTTTTGATTATAAAACGGTTGGAATAAACAGAAAGGCGCAATGAACTATTGATCAACAGCATCGAAATCACTCCAAAAACACTACTGATTACTAAAATCCAGAAACTGATTTTTTTGATGTTCTCGTTTGCCAGTTCTACCAGTTTTTTATCGTAAATAACTTCGGTAACCATTTCGTTGGTTTTGATGTCGCTTTCGATCTGCTTGATTTTCGCCGTTTCCACATATTCACTTTTTAAATGAATGTCGAAGGAATTTGGCAGCGGATTCATTCCTAAAAACTCAAGGAAATCCTCGCCAACAATGTCTTTGTTGTTTTTAGCAGCATTCTCTTTGGAAACAAAAGCAAAATCTTTTACGAATGGAGAACCCTTCAGTTTTGTTTCAAAAGCCTTTAGGATTGTATCATTCGCTTCATCATTGAAATAAACCGACATAGGAATATCTTCCTTAAAACTGTTCGATATTTTTTCGGAATGGATTACAAACAATCCCAATGCGCCCAACAGGAACAACACTAAAAAAATACTTAAAACTACAGAAAAATAAGAAGATATCAGACGTCTTCTCTGAAAGTTCTCGAATGATGGTGCCATACGTAATCTGAATTTAAGCCGTAAAAATAGTAAAGAAAATCGTTTTTAACCTTTATAACGGTCAAAGTTTTATCTTTCTTATAATATAATGTAAATTTGCACCCAATTTAATTTAAGTTGACAGTCGCAGTCGCAGTAAGCAGAGATTGCCTTGCAGATAGTAACTGAGACTGATAACTGAGACTGATAACTAACTGAAATGAAGTACTTCCACAACGAAATCGAAGCCAAATGGCAACAATATTGGGCAGAAAACCAAACGTTCGCTGCTAAAAATGATTCTGATAAACCCAAATATTATGTGCTGGACATGTTTCCGTATCCTTCGGGAGCAGGTTTGCATGTGGGGCATCCGCTGGGCTACATCGCATCGGATATCGTAGCGCGTTACAAAAGACATCAGGGTTTCAATGTGTTGCATCCACAAGGGTATGATTCCTTCGGATTACCGGCGGAACAATATGCAATTCAAACCGGACAACATCCGGAAAAAACCACGAAAGAGAATATTGCCCGTTACCGTCAGCAGTTGGATAAGATCGGTTTTTCGTTTGACTGGAGCCGAGAAGTTCGTACTTCGAATCCCGATTATTACAGACATACACAATGGATTTTCATTCAGTTGTTCAATTCGTATTACTGTAAGGACACCGATCAGGCACGTCCGATTGAGGAATTGATCGAAGTTTTCCAACAAGAAGGAAATACGCGAATCCATGCAGTTTGCGATGAGAATATTTCAACATTTAACGGAGAAGAGTGGAATGCATTTTCTTCCGAAGAACAACAAAAAATCTTACTTCAATATAGATTGACTTATTTGGCGGAAACCGAAGTAAACTGGTGTCCGGCTTTAGGTACCGTATTGGCAAACGACGAAATCATCAACGGCGTTTCCGAACGTGGAGGTCATCCGGTAATCCGCAAAAAAATGACGCAGTGGTCGATGCGAATTTCGGCTTATGCGGAAAGATTGCTTCAAGGTCTGGAAACCATCGACTGGACCGAATCCTTGAAAGAATCGCAAAGAAACTGGATCGGGAAATCGGTCGGTGCTTCTGTGACTTTTAATTTGAAAAATCACGAGGAAGTAATAGAAGTATTTACGACCCGTCCTGATACCATCTTCGGAGTAACCTTCATGACTTTGGCACCGGAACACGAATTGGTGGCCAAAATCACGACGCCAGAACAAAAAGCCAATGTTGAAGCTTATATTGAAGCAACAGCAAAACGTTCGGAAAGAGAGCGTATGGCCGATGTGAAAACCATTTCGGGAGTATTTACCGGAGCCTATGCGGAGCATCCGTTTACCAAAGAACCAATTCCGGTTTGGATTGGCGATTATGTGTTGGCAGGATACGGAACCGGTGCGGTAATGGCAGTACCATGCGGTGATGAAAGGGATTATGCTTTTGCGAAACATTTTGATCTTCCGATTAAAAACATCGTAGAAGGTGTGGATATTTCCGAAGCGGCTTACGACGATAAAAACAACACGATTTTAGCGAATTCCGAATTCCTAAACGGATTGAATTATAAGGAAGCGACTAAAAAAATAATTGAAGAATTAGAGAAAATCGGTGCAGGGATGGCAAAAGTAAATTACCGTTTGCGTGATGCTGTTTTCTCCCGTCAAAGATATTGGGGTGAACCTTTCCCAGTTTATTATGTGAACGGTATGCCGCAAATGATTCCGGCAGCACATTTGCCGGTAGTTTTACCGGAAGTGGAAAAATATTTGCCAACCGAAGACGGTCAGCCGCCTTTAGGGAATGCTTCCGTTTGGGCTTGGGATACCAAAACCAATCAGGTGGTAAGTAATGATTTAATGGATAATGTAAACGTATTCCCGTTAGAATTGAACACCATGCCGGGTTGGGCTGGAAGTTCATGGTACTGGATGCGCTATATGGACGCACACAATACTAATGAATTCGCAAGTCAGGATGCATTGAAGTATTGGGAAAATGTGGATTTGTACATCGGAGGAAGTGAGCACGCAACCGGACATTTGCTATATTCCCGTTTCTGGAACAAATTCTTAAAAGACAGAGGATTTGCACCAACGGAAGAGCCTTTCAAAAAACTGATCAATCAGGGGATGATTTTGGGGATGAGCGCGTTTGTTTACCGTTCTGAAGATTCAAAAACGCTTTACTCAAAAGGGTTGATTAAGGATAAAAATGTTCATCCAATCCATGTAGATTTAGCCGTTATCAATGACGTGACAAATGAATTGGATATTGAAGCTTTCAAAAACCATCCACTGTATTCAGATTATAAAAACGCTGAATTCATTTTGGAAGACGGAAAATACATAGTAGGGCGTGAAGTCGAAAAAATGTCCAAATCGAAATACAACGTTGTGAACCCGGACGATATTTGTGAGCAATACGGAGCCGATACCTTACGATTGTATGAAATGTTCTTGGGTCCATTGGAGCAGGCTAAACCTTGGAATACCGCCGGAATTACCGGAGTGTCAGGTTTCCTTAAAAAACTGTGGCGTTTGTATTTTGACGATATCGGGTTAATTGTAACCAACGACGAGCCAACAGGCGAAATGTACAAATCGTTACACAAGACCATCAAAAAAGTAACGGAAGATATCGAGAATTTCTCGTTCAATACTTCGGTTTCACAGTTTATGATTTGTGTGAACGAATTGGCACAGGCCAAATGCCATCACCGTGCTATTTTAGAGCCGTTAGCGATTCTGGTTTCGCCATATGCGCCACATATTGCTGAGGAATTATGGAGTGCGTTGGGTCACGAAGGTTCGATTGCTACTGTAAAGTTTCCGATTTTTGAAGCCAAATATTTGGTGGAAAGCGAAAAAGAGTATCCGGTATCGTTTAACGGAAAAATGCGTTTCACCATCAAATTGCCATTGGATTTAAATGCGGCTCAAATAGAAGAAATCGTGATGGCCGACGAAAGAACCCAAGCGCAATTGCAAGGCAGAACGCCAAATAAAGTGATTATCGTTCCGGGGAAAATCATCAACCTGGTAGGATAATTTAATAGACTATTCGCAAGGACTCAATAGAGCCTGTTATTTAAGACAAAGTTCTCTTTGTCATTTCGAGCGGAGTCGAGAAATCCCGGATTCTAACAAGAATTTGGGATTTTTTTTGTAACCTTTTAGTAATTTTACGTATAATAAACAAATGTTAGAAATGTCAAAATGGCATTTGTGAAATTAGGCGTAAAATTTGATATTCAATAGGGTTATAAAAAAAACTAAAAACACATAGCTATGATATGGATTTTAATGGGAGCCATTATGCTGGCAAGCTGGTTGGTGAGCAGCAGGCTTCAGAGTAAATTTGATCACTATTCGAAAATGCAATTGCAGAACGGGATGAGCGGTGCTGAAATCGCCCAGAAAATGCTAGCCGATCACGGGATTACCGATGTGCGTGTAATTTCGACTCCGGGGCGTTTGACCGATCATTACAATCCGGCTGATAAAACAGTTAACCTGAGTGAAGCGGTTTACAATCAACGTAATGCCGCCGCCGCCGCAGTGGCAGCACATGAGTGTGGGCATGCTGTCCAACATGCACAAGCGTATAGTTGGCTGACCATGCGTTCCAAATTGGTTCCGGTGGTTTCGGTTACTTCAAATTTTGTACAATGGATTTTATTGGCAGGGGTTCTGTTGGTTAATACGTTTCCTCAACTATTGCTTATAGGGATTGCGATTTTTGCCATGACCACATTATTCTCGATTATAACCTTGCCGGTAGAGTATGATGCGAGTAACAGAGCATTGGCTTGGCTGGAAAACAAACGTATGCTGAACCAGGAAGAACATGACGGCGCTGCAGATGCGTTAAAATGGGCAGCCCGTACGTATGTAGTGGCAGCCATCGGATCGATAGGTACACTGTTGTATTACATCATGATTTATATGAACCGACGTTAATTCGTTTCAATTGATATAAAAGAATCCGTTACTCAAGTAGCGGATTTTTTTTTTGGAGCGAATGGTTCAGGAGTGTCAGCAATCCATATTCCCGCCATCCGCTTTACAAGGTGTCACTCCTGTCGGGGCTAGTCGAAAAACTAAAGGAGTGCTTGTAATCTAACAGAAAACTGCGACTGCAACTGTCCTCCGTTTACTACAACTGTATCTGTCTTTCAATCTGCTGGTCCAGTGAAATGAATGTTTCTGTTCTCGAAACCCCGTCAATTGCCTGAATTTTTTTGTTGAGCAACTGCATCAGGTGCTCGTTGTCGCGGCAGAGAATTTTGATTAAGATGCTCCAGTTTCCGGTGGTGTAATGACATTCCAAAACCTCTGGGATTTTTTTCAGTTCTTTTACTGCTTCGGGATTACGGGCCGCTTTATCAAGATAGATGCCTACGAAAGCCATTGTGCTGTAACCCAGTACTTTTGT
>NZ_DATIDM010000084.1:0-42584 GCF_035456225.1 Flavobacterium sp.
AACTAATTCATTCATGTAAGTTTCCAGAGATTCGGCATCCATGTTTTCTTCCTGGGCTTTTTTTCGGAGCAGTTTGCGGGCTTTTTTGGCCTCACTCATTTTTACTTTCTGCTCTTCTATTTTGCGCTCGGCCGAGGTTGTTTCTATTTGAAGTTCATCGGTAAGTGAAATGTAATCCGGGTTGCTTTCCAGTATTTCAATTCGCTCATTGATCTGATTAAGTTCTTTCATCCCATTGATAAAGAAACTGTCCTCTTCAAGCATGTCGTAAATGGGAGGAACAAATAAAGGATGATTGTTTTTATCAGCCAGTTTTCCTGAAAAAGCCGCTATGTAACCGATTTCATTTTGCTGGTTTCGGACGACCATCACACCAAACATTTTGCCGATAACCAATCCCCCCTGATTTTCATCCAATCCGAAGTTGTGTTTCCAATCCGTTTGATTTTGAATATAATCCTGTAATTCCCTGGCAGCTAAAATGCTCAACGGATGCGGTTCATAATAAAACGGAAAAGTGAACCGTTCCGGTAATGAATACGAATCTATCGCTGTTTTAAAGGATAGAAAACAACTTGGAGATGGGATTTCAGACGGATTCATTATTTATTAACTTCGGTTTTTAACGGAATGGCAATCAGATATAATATTGTGTATGTGCCGCAAAAGTAGTAATATTATGGAAATATAATAGTTACATTAAGTTTTCAGAATGGTAACATTAACTTAATATTTGGAAATTGAAATAACATTAGTTTTGCCGAAACTTAACACAACACGAAATGAAAAGAATTTTTATCATTGTATTTTTAACAATTTTATCTTTTTCTGATGCGGCATTTGCCCAAACTTTTGATCCTAAAGTGGATCAGTACAATGCCTGGGTTTTTTACACGGGAAATCACAAACTTTCAGAGAAATGGGGACTTCATACAGAATTCCAATGGAGAAGAAGCGAAGGGTTTTCAGATCCGATGCAAAATCAGGTTCGTTTAGGTTTGGATTATAAAATCAACAAGACTTATATGGTTACTGCCGGTTGGTCTTATGTGGAAACATTTGAATACGGTGAACTGGCCAAAGAAACACCAACTCCAAAATACAACCAGTTTAAATTTAACGAACAGCGAATCTGGCAGCAATTCGTAATTAACCACGAACATGTTGGCCGTTTTCATTATGACAGCCGTTTCCGTTTGGAGCAAAGATGGATTGCTAACTTAGTTAAAGAGAATGGTGTTGATTATACAAGACCTTCAGATGCTTACCTTGCTGCTAATCCAGGTGCGGAAGACTGGAGATTCAGGCAGAGAGCCCGTTACCGTTTCAGAGTTCAGGTGCCATTGTCTAATCCGGAGATGAAAGATAATACGCTTTTCCTTGTTGCTTCCGATGAGATTTTTGCAAACTTCGGAAAACATACCACAGCTAATATTTTCGACCAGAACCGTTTGTACCTTGCTTTGGGTTGGAGATTCAATAAAGATTTCAATATTCAGACAGGTTATATGAATCAGTTCATCGAAAAAGGAGATGGGGTTCATAAAGAAAATAACCATACGTACCAGTTGGCATTAACATACAACCTCGATTTTACAAAGATGTTTAAAAAGAAATCGATAGAGGAAAATAAATAATTTTCATGATTAACTGAGAAATGCGCAGCGAAGAAATTTGTTGCGCTTTTTTTGTTTTTAAAATGTTGTGCTGTCTGAAATTAATCGTTAAATTGTAGTTCAGTATTTTGATAAATAATGATACAGTAATATTGAGTTAACGATAAGTTAATACTACTCAAATACATTTGTATCAAATTTAAAAACTAGACAAAATGACTAAAAAAGCATTATTCTTAATGTTGCCTTTAATTGGAATGTTAAGCTGTGGTAAAGGAAAAAACGAAGAAGGAGCAACTGCTACTGAAGCGGCTTCAACAGCAACAACTTCCGTAACAATAAAAGGTAGTGATACTGTTTTGCCTTTAGCGCAAAAAGAATCGGAAGAAATGATGAAGAATAACAAAGATGTTAGTGTTACTGTAGTTGGCGGTGGTACCGGAGTTGGTATTACGGCTCTTTTAGAAGGAACAACTGATATCGCAATGGCTTCCAGAGATTTAAAAACGGAAGAGAAATTGAAATTTTCTGAAGGAAAAAAAGAAATTGAAAAAGTTACTATTGCCTTTGACGCATTAGCGGTAATTGTTAACCCGGCTAATAAAGTTGGTCAGTTAACCCGTGAGCAAATTGAAAAAATCTTTACCGGAGAAATTAAAAACTGGAAAGAAGTTGGTGGTGCTGATGAGAAAATCGTAGCTTACTCAAGAGAATCTTCTTCCGGAACGTATGAGTTCTTCAAAGAAGAGGTAATGGAGAAAAAGAACTATGCGGCTGATGTTTTAAGTATGCCTGCAACAGGAGCTATCGTACAGGCAGTTGGACAAACTAAAGGTGCTATCGGTTATGTTGGATTGGCATACGAATCAAAAGAAGTAAAACATATTGCTGTTTCTTACGACCAAGGAAAAACATTTGTTGCCCCTTCTATCGCAGCTGCCAAAGATAAAACTTATCCAATTGCAAGACCTTTGTTCTATATGTATGACAAAGCAAATGCTGCAAAAGTAAAAGTTGTTGTTGACTATGCACTGTCTCCTGAAGGCCAGAAAGTGGTTTCGGAAGTAGGTTATATTCCACTAAATTAAGAAAAGGTTTTTTATATTTAGAAAAGGGCAATCTGTTTAAGGTTGCCTTTTTTTTATGTAAAGAAAAAAGAAATTAGTAAATTTATAAGTATCTGCTTAACACTAACTTAACACAAGGTTAATGCAGAAAATACATACTTAAAGGCGGTCTCATATACTTTTGTGGTGATAATAAAAACACAGTTTTGAAAACAAATTTTAAGCAAATAAAGGAAACAATAATAGAAAAGATTCTGATGCTGAGTAGTGCTACTACAAGTGTTACGATCATTTTGATAGTGTTTTTTCTCTTTATTGAAGGAGCTGGGGTTTTTAATAAAAAACCAATCGAGGAAGGATTTTTATTGGCGGTACATCCATCGAATACAATTAAAAAACTTGAACCGGCTCAGATTAAGGATATTTTTGATAAAAAAATAACGAACTGGTCACAATTAGGGGGCAAGAATGTGCCTATTGTTCCGTTCCGTACAGAAGATATTGCCGAGTTTTATTCGGAAGAAGAATTAGGCGAAAACTTCGAGCATTTTCCGGAGAAAATAGATGAGCATATATCCAAAACACCTGGGGTAATCGCTTTCTTTTCAGAAAAATACAAATCCAAAGATTTTCACGGACGAGCGCTTGATATCAACAAAATAAAAGTTAGAGAATTTTTATCCGGAAATGAATGGTTTCCTACTGCGCATCCGGTTGCTCAAATGGGGGTTAAGCCTCTGATTTTGGGTACTTTATGGGTGAGTTTTGGAGCTATATTAATAGCTTTACCAATAGGTTTGGCTGCGGCAATCTACTTAAGTGAAATCGCCAGAAAACGTACCCGAAATATTCTTAAACCTTTAATCGAATTGTTGGCCGGAATCCCATCGGTTGTTTACGGATTTTTTGGTTTGGTTGTAATCGTTCCGATGGTTCAGGATTGTTTTAATTTACCGGTTGGTGAAACAGGTTTGGCGGGTAGTATCGTATTGGCAATCATGGCGTTACCAACGATTATCACGATTTCAGAAGATGCCATGAACAACACTCCGCGTGCCATGAAAGAAGCTAGTTTGGCTTTAGGGGCAAGTCACTGGCAGACCATTTATAAAGTTGTCATCCCATATTCCGCTTCCGGGATTACTGCAGGAGCAATCTTGGGGATTGGTCGCGCTATCGGAGAAACCATGGCGGTTTTGATGGTTACCGGAAATGCAGCTGTAATTCCGCATACATTGCTTGCACCTGTGCGTACGATTCCTGCAACAATTGCGGCAGAACTTGGTGAAGCAGCCAGTGGTGGAATGCACTATAAAGCATTGTTCGCATTAGGGTGTATCTTATTCCTGATTACGTTTTGTATTAATATGTTGGTTGAGGTGGTTACCCATAGAAACGGACATAAAAAGCATTAAGAAATGAAAAAAGTAAATCGATTAGCAAAACGAAAAAGAAGGAATCAGAATATAGCTTTCGGATTGTTTCAGCTCATAAGTTATTCAATAGTAGCACTTTTGTTCGTTATCTTGGCATTTATTGTCATAAAAGGATTCAGTGTTATCAGTTGGGAATTTATTACTGGAATGCCAAAAGACGGAATGACAAAAGGAGGAATTTACCCAGCCATAATAGGAACACTTTGCCTTGTTGCGGGAAGTATGCTTTTTGCGTTTCCTGTTGGCGTTTTGGCAGCGGTCTATATGAATGAATACGTAAAAGATGGTTGGCCCAAACGTATTATTAAACAAATGACAAATAATCTTGCGGGTGTTCCTTCCATTGTTTTTGGTTTGTTTGGTATGGCATTATTTGTAAATAAACTGGAATTTGGCGATTCGCTTTTGGCTGGTTCTTTAACATTAGGATTACTGGTTTTGCCGGTTGTGATAAGAACTACAGAAGAAGCTTTGAAAGCTGTAGACGATACTTTCAGACATGCGAGTCTGGCATTAGGCGCTTCAAAATGGCAAACCACAAGCGAGGTTGTTTTACCAATTGCTTTTCCAAACATCTTAACCGGTTTAATTTTATCGGTAGGAAGGGTTTCCGGAGAAACAGCTCCTATTTTATTTACTGTCGCGGCTTATTTTCTGCCGAAGTTGCCAACATCGATTTTTGATCAGGCGATGGCACTGCCATATCACTTATATGTAATTTCAACAAGTGGAACAAATATTGAAGCCTCGAGAGCAATGGCTTACGGAACAGCTCTGATTTTAATTATAATTGTATTACTTTCCAATTTGCTGGCCAATGCGCTTCGTAAATATTTCGGAAAAAAAGTAAAAATGAATTAGCATGCATAAAATTGAATCTAAAAACGTAAATTTCTATTACGGAGAAACACAGGCTTTACACGATATTTCGTTATCGATGAAGGAAAATATGGTTACTGCATTAATTGGACCATCCGGATGCGGAAAATCGACGTATTTGCGTTTGCTGAACCGAATGAATGATTTGATTGATAATACACATCTCAACGGTGAAATTTATATCGACGGTCATAATATTTACGATAAAAACACCAATGTTGATGATTTGAGAAAGAATGTCGGAATGGTGTTTCAAAAGCCAAACCCATTTCCTAAATCAATTTATGAAAATGTCGCTTACGGTTTGAAAGTGAATGGTATTTCCGATAAGAAAGTGATAGAAGAAAGAGTAGTTACGTCAATTAAACAAGTAGCGCTTTGGGAAGAAGTAAAAGACAAATTACATAAGTCGGCATTTGAATTGTCGGGAGGACAGCAGCAAAGATTGTGTATTGCCCGTGCACTTGCTATTCAGCCTTCGATATTACTGATGGATGAACCTACATCTGCTTTGGATCCAATCTCAACAACCAAAGTGGAAGAGCTTATTTATGAATTGAAAAATAATTATACGATTGTAATCGTTACTCATAATATGCAGCAAGCTGGACGTGTAAGCGATAATACGGCATTTTTCTACATGGGAGAACTGATTGAGTATGATAAGACGAAAAACATGTTTACAAATCCCAAAAAAGAAAGAACTCAAAACTATATTACAGGTCGTTTTGGTTAATTTTAAGCCAGATGATTTTTGTTTATAATTAAAAATATACGGTATGACACAATTAGAAGACGAAATACAGAATTTAAAAGAGGAATTAATTGATTTGTGGTTGTTGGTAAACCTGCAATTGGAGAAAACGCAGCAGTCATTATTTTCAATGGATAATGATCTGGCGAGAGAAATAATTGCCAATGAAAAAAGAGTTAATTCTTATGAATTGAAACTGGACCGTAACTGTGAAAATGTTTTCGCACTTTTTAGTCCGGTTGCCATGGATTTACGATTTGTATTGGCTGTATTAAAAATCAATACGAATCTGGAACGCACGGGTGATATTGCTGCAGAGATTGCAAAATTCGTAAAGGATATAGAAGATGGTTTTGAAAAAAGCCTTCTCGAGGCTGCAAATGTAAAGGAGATGTTTGAAGTGTCTATTTTTATGATGTCCAATGTTTTGGAAGCTTTTGAGAAAGAAGACACAAAATTAGCCCGTAAGATTTTTAAACAGGATGAAACACTGGATAAAATTACAAAAAAGGCAAACGGTGTCATCGCGAAATATTGTAAGGAACAGCCTGATAATATTGAGCAGGCATTGTATCTCTTGTCAATTATCCAAAAACTGGAAAGAGTGGGGGATCAGGCTAAAAATATGGCCGAAGAAACGATTTTTTATATTGAAGCTAAAGTGCTGAAACATAAATCGAAACCGAATAAAAAGAAATAATAAAATAAAAGGTGGTTTTAAAACCACCTTTGTTTTATTTAAACATATCCAGACCCGGAATGTTTGGCATGCCGTCTTTGGCCACAGCGCCCAATTCTGCTTCGTTTACATTGGTTGCTTTTTCGATAGCTTTGTTCATAACTAAAACCAAATAATCTTCCAACTGTTCTTTGTCTTCTAATAAACTGTCATCAATTAATATCGATTTTACCTTTCTGTTAGCCGTCAATGTAACTTTCAAAAGCCCGTCATTGCTTTGTTCGTCAATTAAAACAGTGTCTAATCTTTTTTTTGTTTCCTCTATTTTTTGCTGGGTTTCTTTTAGCTTACCCATCATCCCCATGATATCTCCAAACATGTTAATAAATTTAATGATTATTGAATGGCAAAATTATTAAATTGCAAAGAGATATTTACGTCTTTACAATTAAAAATGAATTTCTTTTGAGATGCGTTTGTTTTACTTTTACATCCGCAATTTCTCAAAATAATAAACCTAAAATGGTAGAATTAATAACGGCACCGTTGGCAACCGTAAAGCCACACCAGATTGAAAAACACGGACACGTTCGTACAGACAATTATTATTGGTTAAATGAAAGGGAAAATCCGGAAGTAATAGACTATCTCAACAAAGAGAATGAGTATTACAACAAAATGACGGAGCATACCAAGCAATTCCAGGCTGATTTGTTTGAAGAAATGAAGTCAAGAATCAAAGAAGACGACAGTTCTGTTCCGTACCTTTATAATGGTTATTACTACATTACCCGATTTGAAAAAGGCAAGGATTACCCAATCTATTCCAGAAAAAAGGAAAGTCTGGATGCAGAGGAGGAAATCATGTTCGATTGCAATGAAATGGCAAAAGGATTTGTTTATTTTCAGTTGAGTGGGATGAGTGTCAGTGAAGATAACAAATGGTGTGCATTTGGAGTTGATACAGTTTCCCGTCGTGAATATACGATTCAGATAAAAAATCTTGAAACGAGTGAAATTCTTCCTGTAAAATTGGAAAAAACGACAGGTGGTTCTACTTGGGCAGCAGATAATAAAACTTTGTTTTACACGCGTAAGGACTTGGTAACCTTGCGTTCCGATAAAATCTATAAACATAAATTAGGTTCGGAACCCAATGACGATCAGGTTGTTTTTCATGAAAAAGACGATACGTTTTCTACTTTCATTTATAAAGAGAAATCCAAAAAATACCTTGTAATCGGTTCTTCAAGTACGCTTACCTCGGAATATCAGATTTTAAGAGCTGATAACCCGGATGGGAAATTTGAACTGTTCCAGAAAAGAACCCGCGAATTGGAGTATTCCATTTCGCATTTTGGAGACAGTTTTTATATTTTGACCAATAAAGATAAGGCGACTAATTTCAAATTGATGAAAACGCCTGAAAATGCTACTTCAAAAGAGAATTGGGTAGATTTGATTCCGCATCGTGAAGATACTTTGCTGGAAGGTATTGATATTTTCAGGGACTATCTGGTTGTGGAAGAGCGAAACAATGGCCTAAATAAAATCAGGATCATGCCTTCGAACGGAGAAGGGGAATATTATTTGCCTTTCGAGATAGAAACTTATACGGCTTATACAACTACCAATGTCGATTTTGATACTGAAATTTTACGCTATAGCTATCAGTCCATGGCTACGCCTCCTTCGGTTATAGATTTTAACATGCGTACCAAGGAAAAGACAATCAAAAAAGAGCAGGAAGTCCTTGGTGGGAAATTTGATAAAAACAATTATACCGAGGAACGAATTTGGGCAACCGCAAAGGACGGAACCAAAGTGCCTATTTCTTTAGTGCATCGCAATGGAATAAAGAAAGATGGAAGTAATCCGTTTCTTTTGTATGCTTATGGTTCTTATGGTTCTTCTATGGATCCGTATTTCTCATCCATCCGCTTGAGTTTATTGGACAGAGGTTTTATTTATGCCATTGCACACATCAGAGGTGGGGAAGATTTAGGACGTGAATGGTATGAAAATGGAAAATTGCTTAAAAAGAAAAATACGTTTACAGATTTTATCGATTGTTCCCGATACGTAATCGAGCAGAAATACACATCAGAAAAGCATTTGTATGCAGAAGGCGGTTCGGCCGGAGGATTATTGATGGGAGCCATAATTAATGAAGCTCCGGAGCTGTATAATGGAGTTATCGCCCAGGTTCCTTTCGTAGATGTTATCACTACTATGTTAGATGATACTATTCCCCTTACAACAGGAGAATATGACGAATGGGGGAACCCGAATGAAAAAAAATACTATGATTATATGTTGTCTTATTCGCCTTACGATAATGTTAAGCAGCAAAAATATCCAAATATGTTAGTGACAACCGGTTTACATGATTCTCAAGTGCAATATTGGGAGCCGGCAAAATGGGTGGCTAAATTGAGGGTTATGAAGCTGGGAGACAGTCAGTTGTTTTTAGATACCAACATGGATACGGGACATGGTGGAGCTTCAGGACGATTTGAAGCGATTAAAGAAGTTACAAAAGAGTACACTTTTTTATTAGATTTGGAAGGAATTAAAAAGTAGATAAAGAATTTTTTATACATTTGCAAGGTTGTGAATATTTCAAAAAATGATTAAATTCACACATTGAGTAATTTATTTTTTATGAAAGAAGAAATAAAAGCCTATAATAACGTATTAGAATTAATAGGAAATACACCCCTGATAAGGCTTAATACGATCACAGGAGGATTAAAAGGTACCTTTTACGCGAAAGTGGAAGCCTTTAATCCGGGTCATTCAACAAAAGACAGAATTGCTCTTTATATAATAGAGGAAGCGGAAAAGAGAGGGATATTAAAACCTGGTGACACCATAATTGAAACGACTTCCGGTAATACTGGCTTTAGTATTGCAATGGTAAGTATCATTAAGGGATACAATTGTGTTTTAGCTGTTAGCTCAAAATCTTCCAAAGATAAAATTGACATGCTGAGAGCAATGGGAGCTAAAGTTTATGTTTGCCCTGCTCATGTTTCTGCCGATGATCCCCGCTCTTATTATAACGTCGCAAAACGTTTACATGAAGAAACTAAAGGTTCGGTATACATCAACCAATATTTTAATGATTTAAATGTTGATGCGCATTACAACTCTACAGGACCTGAAATCTGGGAGCAGACAAATGGAAAAATTACCCATTTAATTGCCTGCAGCGGTACTGGAGGAACAATTTCCGGTACAGCTCGTTTCTTAAAAGAAAAGAATCCAAACATTAAAATATTCGGTGTAGATGCTTTTGGTTCCGTTTTGAAAAAATACCACGAAACCAGAGAGTTTGATAACGAAGAAATTTATCCTTACAGAATAGAAGGTTTAGGGAAAAATTTAATCCCGACAGCAACCGATTTTGATGCTATCGATAAATTTACAAAAGTTACCGATGAGGAAAGTGCTCATACTGCCCGAGAAATAGCTAAAAAAGAAGGCTTGTTCGTAGGATATACTTCAGGAGCAGCAATGCAGGCTGTAAAGCAATTTGCTGAAGAAGGAGAATTTGACGAGAACAGTAATGTAGTTGTTATTTTCCCTGATCATGGTTCTCGTTATATGAGCAAAGTATTCAGTGATGAGTGGATGAACGAGCAAGGGTTCTTTGACAGCATTAACGCTGAAGAAGTTCAAAAAATTGAATTCATTAAATAATCTGTTTAGAAAATAGAATAAAGTAAATAGATAAAAGACTCTGCATTTAGCGGAGTTTTTTTATGAAATACATCGTACGATGGAAGAAGAAGCTTTTTATGTTGCCATTGGTAGTCAAATTGAAGGAGCCGAAAAAAGCCAAATGTTTGGTAAACCGTGCTTCAAAATAAACGGAAAAGCATTTGTCTGCTTTTTTCAGAATGAAATGGTTTTTAAGCTTAATGGAGATTTCCATAGTCAAGCCTTAAGCCTTGAAGGAGCACAGCTTTTCGATCCCTCTGGAAAAGGAAGGGCAATGAAAGAGTGGGTTCAGGTGCCTTTTCGGTACAGTGATAAATGGAAAAATTTTGCAATGAATGCAGCTGAATATGTTGGGAAATAATACGATCAGCTATTTGGAATAAACAAAAAACTCCGAAATTTATTTCGGAGTTTTTTATTATAAAATCTAAGAATTCTGAAAATTATTCCTGCATAGTGTGATAAACGTTCATTACGTCATCATCTTCTTCGATCTTTTCCAATAATTTCTCAACATCGGCAACTTGATCTGGTGTTAATTCTTTTGTGATTTGAGGAATGCGTTCAAAACCGGATGATAAGATTTCAATGTTTCTGTTTTCCAGTTCTTTCTGGATAGCACCAAAACTTTCAAAAGGAGCATACATTAATATGCCGTCTTCGTCTGCGAAAATTTCTTCCACGCCAAAATCGATCATTTCCAATTCCAGTTCTTCCACATCTTGTCCTTCAGAAGGGATACGGAAGTTACAGGTGTGGTCAAACATAAATTCTACAGAACCTTGTGTTCCCATAGTTCCGTTACATTTGTTGAAGTAACTTCTGATGTTGGCAACGGTTCTGTTGTTGTTGTCCGTAGCAGTTTCAATCAGAATGGCAATTCCGTGAGGTGCATAGCCTTCGAATAAAACCTCCTTAAAATTGGCGGTATCTTTATCAGATGCTTTTTTAATTGCTCTCTCTACATTGTCTTTAGGCATGTTTGCTGCCTTTGCATTTTGTATAACAGCTCTTAAACGAGAGTTGGTTTCCGGATTTGGCCCACCTTCCTTAACAGCCATTACTATATCTTTTCCAATTCGCGTAAACGTTTTAGCCATTGCCGACCAACGTTTCATTTTACGTGCTTTTCTGAATTCAAACGCTCTTCCCATTTCTAATGAATTTATTTGAGATTGCAAAAATAAGAAATCGACAAAACTTTTAAAGCAATGTTTTAATCTTTTTTAGTATCAGAATTTTTAGTAAATTTTACTGGATTTAAAAACTTTAAATATGAAAAAAATTATTTGCTTGGGTTTGGTGTTATGCGGCTTTTTTGGATTTTCTCAACAAAGGGAAAAAGGTGCCATTGAAGTTGCTCCGATTGTTGGTTCTGCCGCCTCAAATTATTTTTATTATACGAATGATAAACTTTCAAATGATCCTGATCCTATTTCTTCTGTTAATTTTGGGGTAAATGGTGATTATTACTTCAATAACCGTTGGAGTTTACGCTCTGGTTTATTATTCCAAAGAATGGGAAGCGAGTATGATTTAACTCCGCTTGGGGGTGAGATGACAAAAGATAAATTAGATTATTTGACTTTACCGGCTAATGCAAACTGGCATTTTGGGAAAACCAGAAAATGGAATTTGAATTTCGGACCAAGTCTGGGATTTTTGCTTTCAGCAAAATCTAACGATAGAGATATTAAAAAGCAATTAAGTTCTTTTCAGCTTGGATTTAATTTTGGGGTGGGCTACAAATTTGAAATTAAGGAGAATATCGGGATTTTAATCGATTATCAGGGAATGGGTGGATTGACAGGTGTGACTAAAGAAGGGGCCGATATTAAATTTGGGAATGTTTACAGTTCTTTTAATTTAGGCTGTGTTATTCGACTGTAATTTGAAACATTGAAATAAAAAAAGCCGATTGTAAAATCGGCTTTTTGTTTTTATAATAATCTTTCTTATTTTTTGTAGAAAGGCAATTTTACCACTTTCGCAGGAACATCATTTTTTCTGATTCTGATGAAAATTTCGCTGTCAACAGTCGATAAAGATGTTGGTACATAACCTAATCCGATACCTTTGTTCATTGATGGCGACATAGTTCCTGAAGTTACTACTCCAATGACGTTTCCGCTTCCGTCCACTATTTCGTAATCATGACGTGGAATGGCACGCTCAGTCATTTCAAAAGCAACTAATTTTCTGGAAACACCGTTCTCTTTTTGGTTTTTCAGGTTAACTGAATTGGTAAATTCTTTATCGAATTTTGTGATCCACCCTAAACCGGCTTCCAAAGGAGAAGTTGTGTCGTTGATGTCATTTCCGTATAAACAGAAGCCCATTTCCAAACGTAAAGTATCACGGGCAGCCAATCCGATTGGTTTGATTCCGAATGCGGCACCTGCTTCAAAAACTTTGTTCCAGATCATTTCAGCATCTTCATTTTTGAAATAGATTTCAAATCCTCCTGAACCTGTGTATCCTGTCGCAGAAACAATTACGTCTTTCATGCCGGCAAATTCTCCAATCTGGAAAGAGTAGTATGGCATGTTGATCAAATCGATAGAAGTTAATGACTGCATTGCTTCAGCAGCTTTCGGACCTTGAATAGCCAACAAAGAGTAGTTATCTGAAAGGTTTTGCATATCCACACCCAAATCATTGTGTGAAGAAATCCAGTTCCAGTCTTTTTCGATATTGGAAGCATTTACCACTAACATATAATGATTATCTGCTACTTTATAAACGATTAAATCGTCAACAATTCCGCCTTCATTGTTTGGTAAGCAAGAATATTGTGCTTTTCCGTCTACTAATTTTGATGCGTCATTTGAAGTTACTTTCTGAATCAAAGCCAAAGCGTTTTCGCCTTTCAAAAAGAATTCCCCCATGTGAGATACGTCAAAAACACCTACGCCGTTACGAACAGTTTCGTGTTCTATGTTAACTCCTTCATACTGAACAGGCATGTTGTAACCTGCAAACGGAACCATTTTTGCTCCTAAACCTTCGTGAACGTGCGTTAATGCTGTATTTTTCATCTTGTGTTGATTGTTTATTTACGGACGCTAAGGTATTGATTTTTTACGGAGTGGCAAAACCATTAATCAGACATAATTTCGTAAATTTAAGGTATGGAAAATTATACTTTAATTGACAGATTCGAAGCACAGAAACGATTTAGATCGATAGCTGGTGACGCCCATAAAGGTATCCAGGGACATACGCTGATAGTGGGAGGCAGTTATGGTAAAATGGGTTCAGTTTGCCTTTCTTCAAAAGCTTGTCTTAAGTCGGGTGCAGGTTTGGTTACGGCCTATATCCCCAAATGCGGATACGAAATTTTACAGACAGGAGTTCCGGAAGCAATGGTCATAACGGATGATTACACGGATCATATCACTGCCATCGGATATAAGATAAAAGTTGATGCTGCTGCTATCGGAATGGGAATGGGGCATCATTCGGATACACAACACGCATTGTTTCATTTTTTAAAAATGTCGGCAATTCCGATGGTTGTTGATGCGGATGCTCTGAATATTCTTTCCCAAAATAAAGAATGGTTTGAATTGTTGCACAAACATGCGATTTTAACGCCTCATGCTAAAGAACTGGAACGTTTGATAGGTGTTTGGGATTCTCATGAGGAGATGTTACGAAAAGTAAAGGATTTTTCGAAGAAATTTGATGTTATCATTGTTGTTAAAGGAGCGCCAACCTATATAGTTTATATGGATGCTGTTTTTGAAAATACTACCGGAAACCAAGCTTTGGCTACAGCCGGAAGCGGTGATGTTTTAAGCGGAATCTTAGCAGGTTTGCTTTCACAAGGGTATGCGCCTGTTGATGCAGCTGTCCTGGGGGTTTATCTTCACGGATTAACAGCCAATATTGGTGTTTCCGAAACAGGGTATCATTCGTTTATTGCTTCTGATTGTATTAATAATCTCGGAAAAGCTTTTTTAAGTTTATATTAAAAAAAACAAACCCTTTCAGAAGTTCATGAAAGGGTTTGTCTTTTTGTGTTTTGATGAGATTATTTAATCCCTAATTCCTCAAATTTAGCAATCAATTTAGGATCGGATGGGCGAGGAGCATCTGCAGAAACAATGTTACCATTCGGATCTACCAAAATAAATCTTGGAATACCTTCGATGGCATAATCCTGTACGAATTTCGAATTCCAGTCATTGTCAGCAAATAACTGAACACCGCCGAGTTTCTTTTCTTCTACAAATTTTCTCCATTTTTCGTAGTCTTTTTTAGTATCAATGGAAAGACTTACGAACTCGATGTTTTTACCGTGATATTGTTCTTCCACTTTTTGCAAGCTTGGAATTTCACGACGGCAAGGTCCGCACCATGTTGCCCAAACATCAATATAAACATATTTTCCTTTTAAGCTTTCTAAAGATGTTTTTCCACCTTTAAAGTTCTCATAGTCAAATTTAGGAGAAACATTTCCTGGAGTTAAGGTTTTGATTTTGTCGAATTTTACAGTCAGGTCTTTTTTGAAATTTTCATCAGAAGACGCAGCCATTAATTCTTTATAAAGCATAGCAGCTTCAGGATTTCCGGCACTTACTTCATAAGCTAGATTTTGAATATGCGCATTTTTGATAGCCGGGCTTTTTACTTTTTTGATTTCAGGTAATGCTAATTTGTATGTGTATTCATCATTTTCACCCATTTGTGCATATAAGGCGTTGTTGAATTTTGTCGCAACAATCTGTTTATAAGATGATGAAAACAAGAAGTCTTCCTGATTATCCAAATCGATTTTATCATCAAATTTTGGGAAAGTAGCCGATGGCGTAAAACCCTCAATTTTAGCATAATGTGCGTGGTAAGTAGGGTAATTCAGGATTTGCAGCTGCTCGAAATAACCAATGCTTTTCATTTCATTTTTCTTGAATGCGGCATCAGTGATTTTTGATTTGTTCAATAAATCCGTCATAGCCGTTTTTACCTCTTTCAATTTAGCAAGGAAAGCAGTTTCGTCTAAAGCATAAAACTCCTGAACGTTGTCCATCATTTTGTTAACAGCAACCGATTTATCATTTAAATATTGATTTTCAGCACTTCCTTTCCCTGAAAATTTTAAAGTTGTAGGGAAGTTTTTGTCATCAAAATTGATAACAAGTGCTGTTCCTTTAGCTAAATACAAAGAAGAACGATTCGCTTTGGTACCAAAATTATAAGTCCCGTTGTAATCAATCTGCAAGGTTTCAGAAAACGAACCATCAGCTTTTAGAGTGATTTCTTTTTCAAAAGATTCTCCTTTAATCTTTAGTTTTCCGTCTTCTGTATTGGTAATTTTCCCGGAAACGGTAATGGTTTCCTTTGGTGTCGTAAAAGAAGCGAGAAAGACAACCAATAGGAGGTAAAGTGTGTGTTTCATGTTTACTAGTTTTTGTTGCCCAAATATAAGAATAGTATCCCATAAATTTTCATAATGAAATACTAATAATAAATCTTGCATTTTAAACGCATTTTGCTGAATTTTGACGCCTTAAAACAACCGTGAAAATGGATACAGTACATTATATAAGTTCCGATGTTTTTTCTTTGGAATTACTTCAGGAAATTATTTCTCAAAATAAAACCTTGGAACTATCTGAAGAGGCGCGTATTAACATTGAAAAATGCCGTGCTTATCTAGATAACAAAATGCAATCGCACAGCGAACCGATTTACGGAATCAATACCGGTTTCGGATCGTTATGCAACATTAAGATTTCAAATGAAAACCTTACTAAACTTCAGGAGAATTTAGTAAAATCACACGCTTGCGGAACCGGAGAAGAAGTGCCGCACGAGATCGTGAAAATCATGTTGTTGCTTAAAATCAAATCATTGAGCTACGGAAATTCCGGTGTTCAGTTGCAAACCGTTGAGCGTTTGATCGATTTTTACAATAATGATATTCTACCGGTAGTTTATACTCAAGGTTCGTTGGGAGCATCTGGAGATTTAGCTCCTTTAGCCCATTTATCCCTGCCATTGATTGGAGAGGGAGAGGTTTATTTTGATGGTTTCCGCCAGCCAGCCATGAAAGTGTTGGAGAAAATGAACTGGAAACCAATCGAATTGCAGTCGAAAGAAGGTTTGGCATTATTGAACGGAACACAATTTATGAGTTCATACGGCTGCTACATTCTTTTGAAATCCATGAAATTAACCTATTTGGCAGATGTAATCGGTGCGGTTTCCCTTGAAGGTTTTGATGGAAGAATCGAGCCTTTCAATGAATTGATCCACATCGTTCGTCCGCATAAAGGTCAGATCAATACCGCAAGACGTTTCCAGGAATTGTTGGAAGACAGTGAAATTATTGCCCAGCCGAAAGAACACGTACAGGATCCATATTCTTTCCGTTGTATTCCTCAAGTTCACGGCGCTTCAAAAGATGCTATCGATTATGTGAAAAAAGTGTTCAAAACGGAAATCAATTCGGTTACCGATAATCCAAATATTTTCGCGGATGAGGATTTGATTATTTCGGGTGGGAATTTCCACGGACAGCCTTTAGCTTTGGCTTTAGACTTTTTAGGTATCGCTTTAGCTGAAATCGGAAATATATCAGAAAGAAGAACATATCAGCTAATTTCAGGATTAAGAGGATTACCTGCATTCCTGGTAAGCAATCCCGGACTGAATTCCGGTTTCATGATTCCGCAATACACTGCTGCCAGTATTGTTAGTCAGAACAAACAATTGGCTACTCCGGCAAGTATTGACAGTATCGTTTCTTCAAACGGACAGGAAGATCATGTGAGCATGGGAGCCAATGCCGCTACAAAGTGTTTGAAGATTATTGAAAATCTTGAACGTATTTTAGCTATCGAATTGATGAACGCTTCTCAAGCAATTGAATTTAGAAGACCTTTAAAATCAAGTGAATTTTTAGAGAGTTTTGTAAAATCATACCGTGAAGATGTTCCGTTGGTTGGAGAAGACAGAATTTTACATTATGACATTGAAAAATCTATTGTTTTCCTGAACAGTTTACAACTTGACAGTGAAGTTTTAGAGTAATATATTAAAAGGCTATTATGCCACGAATTCACGAATTTTTACTGAATTAAAAGGTAAAAGATATTCGTGAATTTGTGGCTTCTTTTTTAAGTTTAATAAGAAGGTTTTCTTATTTCATAAAATGTATACTGATAATTGCCAGTATCGCAGGAACAGACTGAACATAAAAAATGGTCTTTTGTACTGTAATTGCGCCATAAATCCCGGCAACGAAAACACAGGTCAGAAAGAATAGTGCCACGTTGAAACTCCAATGAGCATCCCCAATAAGCAGTGACCAAATAAGTCCTGCAGCCAAAAATCCATTGTATAATCCTTGATTACCAGCCAGTTGTTTTGTTTTTTCAAACATATCAGCTGGAACTTTTCGAAATACTTTTTTTGCCCGGGTGGTCCATGCGAACATTTCCAGCCATACAATGTAAATATGGATGAAAGCCACTAAACTAATTAGTATTTTGGATAGAACAGTCATGTTATTTGTTGAAAAAACCATTTGGATTCTGATCTTTATAAATTTTGATTATCAGTCCAATACCAGCACAGACTTGGCATAACATTCCTGAAATTAATAAAGCGGATGCGTAAGGCCAATGCATTATTTTGAAAAGTGCCCCAATGATTGTAATAATACATCCTAAAATAAAAGCTATTAAAATCTGTTTGTTTTTCATGTTTTACTATTTAGTTTCGTTCTTCAAATGGTGTAATGATTCCTTTTTCAAGGTATTGTTTCAATTGTCGCAGTAAATTGGCCCAACAATAACTAGCGATTCTGAATTCCTGACTGACTTCTTTCCAGTTTTTATGATAAAATTGAATATAAGTATGGTCTGTATTTTCTTTTTTTAAAATGAATCCGAATTGAGTCGGCAACCATTCATCCATTGCATCCGTCATGGAAAATTCAATGACTTCATTTTCTTCAAATTTTGAAACGGTAGCAAACCAATCGTATTCTTCTGCGAAGTATAAATTGTATTTTTCGTTTAAACCGGGTGTGCCTTTACAGCGAAATGTCCACCAGTTATTTAATCCTTCCGGAGTTGAAATTGCTTTAAAAACCATCTCTCTAGGGACATCGATTACAAAATCATGATAAATGGTCTGCATAATTTCGGTTTTGATTATTCAGAATCAATAATGTTTTCAATTCGTTTATCCGGAATCAACCACATTAATGCTACAGCGATGTACATGAGTCCGGCAAGAATTGGATTAAAGTTAGCACAAATTATTCCGATCAGATACAAAACAGGGGAAATTTTTCCTTTAAAATCACTTCCAATGGCTTTTGAAAGTACCGAATCCGGTCCGTGTTTTTTCAGGATTTGAGACTGCAAAATGAAATAGGCAATCGCTGCCATTAAAAGTATTACCCCGTACATTGTCATGGGGAATGAGCCGAAGTTGTTTTCACCAATCCAGGCAGTAACAAAAGGGATAAGTGACAGCCAGAATAAAAGATGCAGGTTAGCCCAAAGAATACCACCGGTTACTCTTTTTACGGTATGCATCATGTGATGATGGTTGTTCCAATAAATGCCTACGTAGATAAAACTTAAAACATAACTCAAGAACTTTGGAAGAAGGACGAGTAGTGATTCAAAATCAGAACCTTCCGGAACTTTTAATTCCAATACCATAATGGTAATGATAATAGCGAGGACACCGTCACTAAAAGCTTCTAATCGGGTTTTATTCATGAGAAATTAACTTAAGGTCTTATGTGTTCTTCGCTTATGATGGGATTGTTTTAAATATCCCTCCCCGGAAATTATGCTGATGTTACCGTCTATTTCCAGCATTGCTAATTTGACATCTTTGTAATATTCAACTCCGTGTTCACGAATGGCTTCTTCCATTTCGTCTGATGTAATACCTAACTTGGCCAGTGTTTTGTATTCCGTTTTTCCGTTATGAATCAGGATTTCAGGTTTGTCCTGAACTAAATCATTCAGTTTTTTGAATCGGTACATAAGTTTTTTTAAGACATAGTTGATTATAAACAAAACCAGAGCAGCCGATATTCCACCCAAAAGGCTGGTGTCACTGCCAACCATGGCATTCTGTACTGAATTACTGATCAGCAAAATCAGGATTACATCGGCGGTGTTGAGTTGGGAAAGTTCTTTTTTACCAAAAAGACGTAAAGCAACAACCATGAATAAATAAACGGCCGAACTTCGTACTATGATTTCAAGGTATGGATTCATATTCTAATTATCAATTGTTAATTTATTCATTAGCAATTATAATTATTTCCATTTAAAGTTTTTCTCAATGGCTTTAATCATTTCACCTGCGATGTCTTTATTGGTAGCCCCCTCAATTCCTTCCAATCCCGGAGAAGAGTTTACTTCCAGTAAGAGTGGACCTTTCGAAGATCGGATAATATCCACACCGGCGACTTTCAGATTCATTGCTTTTGCTGCTTTGATGGCAATTCTTTTTTCTTCGGAAGTTACTTTTACAATTGAAGCGGTTCCTCCCAAATGGATGTTTGCCCTGAATTCTCCCGGTAAAGCTTCACGCTGCATTGCTGCCACTACTTTTCCGTCGACTACAAACAGACGTAAGTCTTTTCCGTTTGCTTCTTTGATGAATTCCTGTACTAAAATGTTAGCATTTAAGCTCTTGAAAGCATTGATTACGGATTCGGCAGCTTTTTTGGTTTCCGCCAATACAACCCCTTTTCCTTGTGTTCCTTCCAGTAGTTTGACTATCAGTGGAGAACCGCCAACCATTTTAATCAAATCGTTAGTGTCCAAAGGAGAGTTGGCAAATCCTGTTGTCGGAATATCTACTCCATTGTTTAAAAGTAATTGCAATGAAAATAGTTTGTCTCTCGACTGACTTATAGCTGCCGAATTGTTAAGTGAAAATACTTTCAAAGCTTCAAACTGACGCGTAAGAGCACAACCATAATAAGTCATGCTTGGTCGTATTCTAGGTATTACGGCATCGAAATTATCTAAAACGCGCCCCCCCCGATAGTGAATTTCAGGAGTATCAGCATCGAGTTTCATGTAACAGTATTTCAGATTCAGGAAATGCATTTCATGTCCGCGCATTTCACCGGCTTCCATGATCCTTTTGTTGCTGTACAATTCCGGATTACTTGCCAATAACCCTATTCGAAGTCCTTTTTTTGAAGGTTCATCGTTGTAATAATACTCTTTTATTTTTTCATTGGTAGGCTGACCCAACAGGTACTTTTGTTCCGGATCGACTAAAATTCGGCCTGACATGGCTTCACGACCTAATAACATACGGAATCCCATGGAATCCCGGTTGGTCAAGGTTACTTCCACTTCCCAAAGGCTTCCACCTATTTCAAGGTCGGTTTTGATTACATAACGTTGTTCGCGGTATCCGCTGGAACTTTTTACCACGCGTTTGTCAACTAAAATTGCCTCGCAATGTATTACTGCTTTTAGGTTGTTCTGAATCGGGTTAATGTCAAATCGAACCCAGTTTTCACCGTCTTTTTCGAAAGGAGTAATGTTTGTAGCGTGAAGCGCCGATGTTTTTGCACCCGAATCAACTCGGGCTTTAATAGTTGGGATTCCAAGAGTAGGGAATGAGCACCATTCTTCACTTCCCACAATAACTTTGTCTAGCATTTTTTAGTATAATTGGTAATTCTAAAGTACTACTTTTTTTGAAATGCCAAACAATTTTGCCTAAAAAAGAAAAAACCTACTAATTAGTAGGTTTTTCAGCTCTTTTAATGGTAACGAAGAGTTCTTGTTTTTCATCGTTCAGATCCATGAAGATTTCATCACCTTCGTGTATTTTGGAAGTGATGATTTCTTCCGCCAGTTCATCTTCAACATATTTCTGAATGGCACGTTTCAGTGGTCTGGCTCCAAATTGTTTATCAAAACCTTTTTCGGCGATATAATCTTTTGCCTTTTCGGATAATTTAAGATTGTATCCTAAATCAGCCACTCGGGCATATAATTTATCCATTTCGATATCGATAATCAAGTCGATATGTTCTTTTTCTAATGGGTTGAATACGATTACATCGTCAATTCGGTTCAGGAATTCCGGAGCGAATGATTTTTTCAATGCGTTCTCGATAATACCTTTGGAGATGTCATCAGCTTGAGCGTTTTTAGAAGCAGTTCCGAAGCCAACTCCGGTTCCGAAATCTTTTAACTGACGTGCACCAATGTTGGAAGTCATGATGATGATCGTATTTCTGAAATCGATTTTACGGCCTAAACTATCGGTTAAATGTCCGTCATCCAATACCTGAAGCATCATGTTGAATACATCCGGGTGGGCTTTTTCGATCTCGTCAAGCAATACAACACAATAAGGTTTTCTTCGTACTTTTTCGGTTAGCTGACCGCCTTCTTCGTAGCCAACATATCCCGGAGGCGCTCCGACCAATCTTGAAATCGCGAATTTCTCCATGTACTCACTCATGTCGATGCGAACCAAGGCATCTTCAGAATCAAATAATTCTTTAGCAATTACTTTGGCTAACTGCGTTTTACCAACTCCGGTCTGACCCAGGAATATAAAGGATCCGATAGGTTTGTTCGGGTCTTTTAATCCGGCACGGTTTCTTTGGATGGATTTGGCAATTTTCATCACCGCTTCATCCTGTCCGATAACTTTACCTTTGATAAGTTCCGGTAAGTGGGCTAATTTATTGCTCTCTGTCTGCGCGATACGATTTACAGGGATTCCTGTCATCATGGAAACTACATCCGCAACATTGTCTTCGGTAACGGTAATACGATTGTTTTTAGCGTCTTCTTCCCATTGTTCCTGGGCGATGGACAAGTCTTTTTCAATACGTTTTTCGTCATCGCGAAGTTTTGCGGCTTCTTCGTATTTCTGTTTTTTGACAACAGAATTTTTCAGTTCGCGAACTTCTTCCAACTGTTTTTCAAGTTCAAGAATTTGTTTCGGAACATCTATATTGGTGATGTGAACACGTGATCCTGCCTCGTCTAAAGCATCAATGGCTTTGTCCGGTAAGAAACGCTCGGTCATGTATCGGTTTGTCAGTTTTACACACGCCTCGATAGCTTCCGGCGTATAAATAACATTGTGATGGTCTTCGTATTTGTTTTTGATGTTGTTCAGAATCGTGATTGTTTCCTCAACAGAAGTTGGTTCTACAATGACTTTCTGGAAACGTCTTTCCAAAGCACCGTCTTTTTCTATATATTGACGATATTCGTCAAGGGTAGTGGCACCAATACATTGGATTTCGCCTCTTGCTAAAGCAGGTTTGAACATGTTGGAAGCGTCTAAAGATCCAGTAGCTCCTCCGGCACCTACAATGGTATGGATCTCGTCGATGAAAAGAATGATATCATCATTTTTTTCCAGCTCGTTCATAACGGCTTTCATTCGTTCTTCAAACTGTCCGCGGTATTTTGTTCCAGCCACTAAACTGGCTAAATCCAATGTTACCACTCGTTTGTTGAATAAAATACGTGATACTTTCTTTTGAATGATGCGTAAAGCAAGACCTTCGGCAATGGCAGATTTACCAACACCCGGCTCACCAATCAGAAGTGGATTGTTTTTCTTTCTTCGGCTTAAAATCTGTGAAACACGTTCGATTTCTTTCTCGCGGCCAACTACAGGATCCAGTTTGCCTTCTTCGGCTAATTCTGTTAAATCACGACCAAAATTATCTAAAACAGGGGTTTTGGATTTTTTATTGGCCTTTCCTGCAGCACCCGGATTGTTGAAACCTGCGTCACGTAAACTGTCATCTTGTCCGGAATCGTCATTAAACGATTCGTTTTTAGGTAAGTTTTCGATATAGTCTTCTTCGTTTGATGTCATAGCTATAAATTGTTCTTTAACAAGTTCGTAGTCAATTTTTAATTTGTTCAGAAGCTTAGTCGTTGGATCGTTCTCGTTGCGTAAAATGCACAACAGAAGATGTGCCGTACTTATGGAAGTGCTTTGAAAAACTTTTGCCTCCAGAAAGGTTGTTCGCAAAGCGCGTTCAGCCTGACGGGTCAAATGCAGGTTTTTCTTGTCATTGCTCCTGTCAGCATTGGGATTTGGGGGGCTAACAATTTCTATTTTCCGACGTAAATGTTCTAAATCTACTGAAAGGTTGTTTAATATATTGATAGCGGTACCGTTACCGTCCCTTAATATCCCCAGCATTAAATGTTCTGTACCAATAAAGTCGTGGCCTAATCGCAAAGCTTCCTCTTTACTGTAGGTAATCACGTCTTTAACTCTTGGTGAAAAATTATCGTCCATTGCAAAAATCTTTGATACTGTAAATTTACTAATTCTGTAAAGGCTGTGCAAAAATCATACCTGACAAAATAGCTTCCACTGATATTGCTAATAGACGAATAAAAATTGAGAAATAAAAGATAAAATTGCAGGTTTTTTTAACTTTTTAGGTCTTCTTGAGTGTTAATAAAATAGCTAAAATTGTCAATAAAATACTGTATTGTTACTGTAAAAATGTGTATATTGGCACGTTTTGAAATAGCTATAATTTTTTAATATAAATACTTATGTCTGAAGGAGAAAAGTTAATTCCTATTAACATTGAGGACGAAATGAAATCAGCTTACATCGATTATTCGATGTCTGTAATTGTATCCAGAGCGCTTCCTGATGTTAGAGATGGCTTGAAACCAGTACACCGAAGAGTTTTATTCGGGATGTATGAATTAGGAGTATTATCCAATAGAGCGCATAAAAAATCAGCGAGAATTGTAGGGGAGGTTCTTGGTAAGTACCACCCGCATGGAGATAGTTCAGTTTACGATGCCATGGTTCGTATGGCACAAGAGTGGAGTTTACGTTATCTTATGGTAGACGGTCAGGGTAACTTCGGTTCCGTAGATGGTGACAGTCCGGCAGCAATGCGTTATACGGAGGCCAGAATGAAAAAGTTCTCCGAAGAGATGCTTGCCGATATCGATAAAGAAACAGTTGATTTCCAGCTAAACTTCGACGATACACTGGAAGAGCCGAAAGTAATGCCAACCAAAGTTCCGAACTTATTGGTAAACGGAGCTTCGGGTATTGCAGTAGGTATGGCGACCAACATGGCACCTCACAACTTAACTGAGGTAATTGACGGTACTTTAGCTTATATTGAAAATACCGATATTGAGATTGATGAGTTAATGCATCATATCAAAGCGCCTGATTTCCCTACCGGAGGTATTATTTACGGTATGGATGGTGTAAGGGAGGCTTTTAAAACCGGTCGTGGACGTGTGGTAATGCGTGCCAAGGTGAATTTTGAGGAAGTTGATGGACGTGAATCTATTATCGTTACTGAAATTCCGTATCAGGTGAATAAAGCAAGTATGATTAAGCATACCGCTGATTTAGTAAACGAAAAGAAAATTGAAGGAATTTCAACCATTCGTGACGAATCCGACAGAAATGGTATGCGTATCGTTTATGTACTGAAACGTGAAGCGGTACCGAATGTGGTGTTGAATACCTTATATAAGTATACGCAATTGCAGTCGTCTTTCAGTGTGAATAATATTGCATTGGTAAACGGACGTCCGCAAATGCTGAATTTAAAAGATTTAATTCATTATTTCGTAGAGCACCGTCATGATGTGGTAACCCGTCGTGCGCAGTTTGATTTACGCAAAGCGGAAGAAAGAGCACACATTTTAGAAGGTTTAATCATTGCTTCGGATAATATTGATGAAGTAATCGCTTTAATCAGAGCTTCTAAAGATGGAGACGAAGCAAGAGGTAAGTTAATAGAGCGTTTCAATTTATCAGAAATTCAGGCTCGCGCGATTGTTGAAATGCGTTTACGTCAGTTAACCGGTCTGGAACAGGATAAGTTAAGAGCGGAATACGACGAAATCATGAAATTGATTGCTTATTTGAAAGAATTATTGGCAAGCAAAGAAATGAGAATGCAGGTAATCAAAGACGAGTTAGCTGAAATCAGAGATAAATATGGTGATGCCCGTCGTTCACAAATTGAATATGCCGGAGGTGATGTAAGTATCGAAGATTTAATTGCCGATGAACAGGTGGTAATAACCATTTCTCATGCGGGTTATATCAAACGTACGCCGCTTTCTGAATATAAAACACAGAACCGAGGAGGCGTAGGACAAAAATCGGCCGGAACCCGTGACCAGGATTTCTTAGAGCATATGTATGCGGCTACAAACCATCAGTACATGTTGTTCTTTACCCAAAAAGGAAAATGTTTCTGGATGCGTGTGTATGAAATTCCGGAAGGAAGTAAAACCAGCAAAGGACGTGCAATCCAGAATCTTATCAACATCGAAAATGACGATAAGGTAAAAGCGTTTATCTGTACACAAGACTTAAAAGATCAGGAATACATCAATAACCATTATGTAATCATGGTGACCAAACAGGGTCAGGTGAAGAAAACATCTTTGGAGCAGTATTCGAGACCGCGTGTTAACGGAGTAGCCGCAATTACGATTAAAGAAGACGACGAATTATTAGAAGCAAAACTAACAACAGGAAACAGTCAGGTATTGATTGCTGTGAAGTCCGGTAAGTTGGTACGTTTCGAAGAAGAGAAAACCCGTCCGATGGGAAGAACGGCTTCCGGAGTACGCGGTATTACTTTAGCTGACGAAAAAGAGGATGAAGTAATCGGAATGGTTTCAATCGACAGAGATCATGTAAACGATTCACAGATTTTGGTAGTTACGGAAAACGGTTACGGAAAACGTACCAAAGTAGTTGATGAAGACGGAGAAGATGTATATCGTATCACTAACCGTGGAGGAAAAGGAGTTAAGACTTTAAACATTACCGAAAAAACGGGGGCGTTAATTTCAATTAATAACGTTACTGATGAAGATGATCTGATGATCATTAACAAATCCGGATTAACAATCCGTATGAAAGTTTCTGATTTACGTATTATGGGACGTGCAACGCAAGGGGTTCGTTTAATTAATATTAAAGGAAAAGACGGTATTGCGGCAGTTTGTAAGGTAATGCGTGAAGAAGAGGAAGAAACAGATGTAGCTGACGAATTTGTTGGAGAAACAGATGATGTTTCAACTTCTTCAGAAGAAACGGATATTCAAGAATAACCAAAACAGAATTATAAAATGAAAATTAAATACGTATTATTAGCATCTTCATTGATGCTTTCAGCAGCTTCTTTTGCTCAGAAAGACGAGTTAAAGGCTTTGAGGAAATTATACGATAAAGATGATTTATCGTCTGATGATATTTCAAGTTACAAAGCCAATGTAAATAAATTGGGCAGCATGTCTGGTTTAGCGGAAGCAGATCAGGTATACCTTAATTTTTATAAAGGAGTGTTACCTTTAGCGGAATTACAGGCTGCCATGACTAAAAATCCGAATGATATTCAGGCGATGACAAAACATCTGTCTCCAGCCAATATCAATTTGATGGCTAATTCATTTAATGAAGTATTGGAATTTGAAAAGAAATCGGGTAAAGAAATTTATACAAAGGACATTAAGGAGATGATCGGAGGTTTTAAACCGATGATGCTGCAATATGCTTACGGCTTAAATCAGGCATCAAAGTTTAAAGAAGCATCTCAAGTATTTGCGGCGGTCTATAATCTTGATAAATCAGATCCTTCGAATTTATACAATGCTTCTCTTTTAGCGGTTCAGGTTCAGGATTATGATAATGCCCTTAAGTATTATGAAGAATTGAAAAACATAAATTATACCGGAGAAGGTACAATTTATTATGCTGTAAATAAAGCAAGCGGTCAGGAAGAGCCTTTTGGATCCTTGGCTGACAGAAAGAAAGCAATCGGTATGGGAACCCATGAGAAACCGAGAGATGAGAAAATTCCATCCAAAAGAGGAGAAATCTATAAAAATTACGCTTCAATTTTATTGGAAAAAGGAAGAGCAGACGAGGCTAAAAAAGCAATTGCTGAAGCAAGAACTCTTAATCCCGATGATACTGATTTGATTTTAGCAGAAGCAAATCTTTATTATGAGGCTAAAGATATGGTAACTTACAAAAAACTTATCAATGAGGTTATTGCTAAAAAACCAAATGATCCTGATTTATATTTTAATTTAGGAGTCGTAAGTACAAACACCGGTGAGATTGAAGAAGCAAAAAAATACTATGAAAAAGCTATTGCAATCAATCCTAAATATTTCAATGCTTATAATAATTTAGGAGCCTTGTGCTTATCAGGTGATGACAAGATTGTTAAAGAGATGAACTCTTTGGGAATGACACCAAAAGAAAGCAAACGCTACGATGAGTTAAAAGCAAAACGACAAAAGATGTTCTCAAGTGCCATTCCTTATTTTGAAAAGGCTTTGGAGTTAGAACCTCAAAATGAAGGTGTAAAGTCAATATTGCTGAATTGCTATCAGGTTTTAGAAATGGATGCAAAATACAAAGCCCTTAAAGCAAAAAAATAAATTAAAAAGCCCTCATTATTGAGGGTTTTTTTATTATTTTAATAATAAGGTATTGTTTATTTAAATTTAACTAATCTTAACGTTTTTTACATTAATTTTAAGATTGGAACGGTTCTTGATTTATTATTTTTGGAATAATTAAAAAATGAAAATGTGAAATTTTTATACTTTTTAGCAGTGTTAGTGCTCTTTTCACTTCAAGGGTTTGCACAACCGGATAATGGTAAGAAAACCGTTGTGATTCCGCGTATGAAAGATCCGGAAGTAACGGTTAATCCGTTGCCTGCAAAAGCAGATATGACACGTTTTCAGCCTATGGATTTCAGTGATTCGGTTTTGGATAAGGACAAGCCAATCACTTTTCCAAAAGAAGGCACGTCAACAGCTCAAATAGGACAGAAAACGGATAAAAAACCAGAAAAGTTTATAAGTCCTTATGACATTCCGAAAAATGCAATGCCTAAATCCGAAGGAGATGTAAATTCAAAAGATTTTAGAAGGAACCAGGATTTTGGGGAAATCAGAACAAAAGGGAATAGTGTCAAAATTCTTTTAAGAGATTTTGCAGCTATAGATGGTGATGTTGTAAAAATATCGGTAAATAATATTGTTTTTAGGGATAGAATCTCTTTGGAGGGCTATCGCAATACCGTTGAAATTGGTCTTGTTCCAGGATTCAATAATTTTGAAATTGAAGCGTTAAATGAAGGGACGAGTTCGCCAAATACAGGTGAGTTTATTTATCTTGATGATAAAGGAAATGTTTTATTAGCTGAACAATGGGACCTTTCAACCGGATTTAAAGCAAGGTTATTAATTATCAAAGAATAAAAATTTATAACTCCAATATAATTTGGAGTTTTTTTATAGTCTTCAAATGACTTAATCCTTAATAACAAGATTGTATTTAGTAAGCAATCCTTTTATTCCTTCCGAAGAAAATATCGCTTTTTTTAGTTTGGTCTTTTCCGGATCGATATTGAAATCGAAACTGGAATAAAAATCGGTTTTTTCACAATTGGCATCCGTGAAAACGGCCAAACGAAGGTTGCAGTTGTCGAATAGGGCTTCGGTCAAATCGGTTTTCATGAAATCCACGCTTACCATGCTGCAGTTTGTAAAACTGATTCGTTTCAGTTTTAAGGCATAAAATTGCGAATAATCAAGTAGCGAGTTGTTAAAGTGAAATTCATGCAAAATCTGATCGGTCATGGCGAAATTCACAGAAGTAAAATCACAGTCGTTAAAAACAGCATTCCGCATTCCGATATGACCAACTTTAGCTTCCCTGAAATTACAATGATAAAAGGTACAGTCAATAAAAACAGTTCCTAAAAAATTGCAAAGCGTGAAATCACAATGGTTAAAGGTGCAGTTTTCAAATTCCTTGAACTTAATTTCGTATTCTGCGAAAATGTTGTTTCTGTATTCTTTATCGTAAATAAAATCGGCATTCATTGTAGTGGGTTTGAATGCAAAGATAGATTATAATTCGGCGGCTATTGTTTTTAATTTTTCAATATTCATTGGTTTGCTGAGAAAGTCTTTTACGCAAGGATAGTTTTTGGCTTTCATTTTATCCTCAAAAGCAATGGAAGAGCTGGCAATGTATATGGTTGCCTCTTTATCAAAGTTTTTTTCAATAAGCAATAGTTGGTTCAGAAAATCCCAGCCGTCCATTTCAGGCATTTCAATATCAAGGAGGATAATATCCGGAATGTCTCCCGTATTTTCAAAATAGGAAAGCGCTTCACTGCCATTTACAAAAGACTTGCTGTCGTTGAAAAGTGATGTTTTTTCAATCAGTTTTTTTGTTACAAGCTGATAAATCGGATCGTCATCGATTATGCAAATACGTTTTTGAACCATTATCTGAAATATATTTTAAAAGTTGTTCCTTTGTTTAATGTACTTTCCACTTCAATTTTTCCTTTCATGGCATCAATCTGGTTTTTTGTCATGAAAAGACCGATACCACGTGATTCCGGATTATTTGTAAACGTTTTATACATTCCGAAAAGTTTGTTTCCATTTTTATCCAAATCAATTCCTATGCCATTATCCTTTATTTCAAGTACTTTGTAGTTTTTTTGGATATGAAAATTCAGTTCTATTTTCGGATTTCGGTCCGGATGTTTGTACCGGATTGCATTAGAAAGGAAATTGAGAAGGATACTTTCAAGATAAGCAGGATTGAAGTTTACTACGGCTTCATGAGGAATATTGTTTATGATTTCAGCTTCATTTTTAATAATCTGATTTCGCAAAACCTCCATAGTTTTTTTAAAAAACGTGTTTAGGTTCAGTTCCTCAATTATCGGGTTGATATCGGTTTGAATGGATACTACTTCATTTAGGTTATCCATGGTTTCGTTTAGTGTTTCCGAAACGGATTTCAATAACACTAATAATTCTTTTTTTTCATTTTCATCTTCACTCATTTCAATCAGGTTGATAAGCGATTCAATGTTGCTGGTATGCGAACGCAAATTATGTGAAACGATGTGTGAGAAATTCAGCAATCGTTTGTTTTGTTCGGTAACCAGCGTAAGCGAATTGTTAAGGTCGATTTCAAATTGTTTTGATTTTGTAATATCGATTAAAATTCCCCTTAATTTAATAGAATCTTCGCTTTCATGATAGATACTGACAATGTCCCGCATCCAAACAGTGTTCCCGTTTTTGGAAATCATACGGTATTCAGTGTCGAAGGGTTTTCTGATTTTTGCATTGTCAATACTTTGTTTGATTACCCAATCCCTGTCATCCGGATGGATTTTTTTTCTCCAGAAATATGGATCGGCAAGCCATTCTTCGGGAGTATATCCCAGGATTTCTTCAGATTTTTTGCTAACGTAAGTTAGACCGGGTTCGACAGAATTTCCTTCCCAGACAATCCCATCAATACTGTCGATGAGATCTTTGATTTTCTTTTGCGATTCGAGAATAAGTTTTTCAGCTTCTTTTCTTTGATTGATATTTTCAACGATGGTTATGTGGTTGCTCGGTTTTTCATTTTTTTCCCAAAGAGGAGAAACCGTAATATTGACCCAGTTGATTTTTCCATTTTTGTCAAAATACCTTTTTTCTGTGGAATATTGATTGATTTTACCGCTTCTAAGGCGTTCCATATTCTCTAAATCAGCTTCTAAATCGTCAGGGTGAGTAATCATCATGAAATTCATGTTCTTGATTTCTTCCTGGCTGTAGCCGATTAGTTCGCAGAATTTCTCATTGGCATCAATGAACGTACCATCAATAGTATTATTATGGGTGATGCCTAAACCGGCGTGATCAAAAATGGATTTAAAAAGGGATCGGCTTCGGGTTAATTTCAAAGTTTGTTCTTCAACTAATTTTTGTAGCTCCGACGGTTTTTTTAATAACATGGTTACGAAAAGTCCGCAAAGAAGGCTCAATAAAAAAGAAATGAACACAACAGGCATAAAACTCCAAAAAATAACCGATTCGTTTTTTGGGATGATATACAAATTCCAATCGCCTTCCGGGATTTCAACTTTTTGATAATGTTTTTTTGAGAAATCGGATTTATCGGCAAGGAAAAAATCTTCTTTATGGGTTTCCGGATTAATTTTTGAAAGTTGAAAATAATACTTATCACTTTTAAATGACCCGATTCCGGTTGATTTGATAAAAGTGTCGAATTTGAAAATTACGGCGGAAAATCCCCAGAACCTTCCTTTTTTGTATACAGGTAAACGTCCAATAATAGCCAAACCTCCCTGTTTTAATTCTAATGGTCCGGAAAAATAAATAGCTTTGGTAGCAATTGCCCTTAATGCTGCTTTTCTGTGTAATGGATGATGAAGGATGTCAAAATCGATTGCAGCCTCGTTTCCTTTTAATGGATAAGTATATTTGATGACGCCTTTGGGAACCAGTTGTACAGCATTAATGGATTTATAAGTCGCCACCAGATTTTTTGCGATATCCTCAAAGTTTTTTGGGTTTCCGGAATCGTCGATTGACAACGCTAACGAAATTGTAGCCCCGTAACTGTTTTTTAAAGTCTGCTCAACATTTTGCTTGATTACATTCAAAATGTAATGCATGTTGTGCTCTTCGTTTTCCCTTATGACTTCATATCGAAAGTAAATAGTCAGATTTAAAATGGAAAAGAGTATGATAAATACAAGGGTTCCCGAAAGTTTTGGGTGAAGTATGAACCAATTGTCTAAAGCGTTTATTTTCTTTTTAAGCCCCACTCACAATCGTTTTAGAATATAAATATAACTAATTTCACATAATTATTATTAAATTAGAGTTTTAAATGAGGTAGATAGGGAAAATGAAAAAGCCCACCATTGGTGAGCTTTTGTGACCTCGACAGGATTCAAACCTGTAACCTTCTGAGCCGTAATCAGATGCGCTATTCAGTTGCGCCACGAGGCCTTGTTTTAACGAGTGCAAATATAGGCATTATTGTATAACTTGCAAATGAAATTCAATATAAATTTTAAAAAATATGGGTTTAAAAGACTACATCCGTGATATTCAGGATTTTCCAAAAAAAGGAATTGTTTTTAAAGATATAACGCCGTTATTATCGAGTCCGGAAGGTACTAAAGAATGTTTGTCTTTGTTAATCAGTAGTTTAGATGGGAAGAAGGTTGATAAAGTAGTAGGAGTGGAAAGTAGGGGGTTTTTCTTTGCTACGCTTTTGGCGAACGAATTAAATGTGGGTTTTGTTCCGGTACGAAAACCAAAAAAATTACCATTCACGACAATTTCGGCTTCGTATCAGCTTGAATATGGTACAGACACTTTGGAAATCCATACCGATGCTATTAAAAAAGGAGACAGAATTTTGATTCATGATGATGTTCTGGCATCGGGAGGAACAGCAAAAGCCGTTTGTGAATTGGTTGAGAAATTGGGAGGGGAGGTTGTTCAGTGTAATTTCCTGATGGAACTGACTTTCCTTAACGGAAGAAAAAAAATAGAAGGCAAAGAGATTTTCGCAGCAATGACGTACTAGTTTAGTTTCAAATTACAATTAACCTAATGCTCTTACGGTTACATAATAACGATAGGCGATTATTGCTTTCTGCCACTTTTTTGCTCTTCCCAAATCAAGGCGCTGTTTTGTAAAACTAGGTAAAATAAATTTGTTTATTCGGGCTAATATTTTGAACATAAACTCTTAATTTTTACAAATATAGAAATTAAGATTACATTTCTGTACCAGATCAATTATGGCTTAAATTGTGGGATCAATTGACTGCGTCAACACTTTTTTGTTGGCATGCCGTTTATTCTGGTGATTCCGCGTCGGAATATTCGTTGATAAAATTACAAACCGGGATTACAGATTATCCTTTAAATCACCTCTTTCTCCTTCAATCCATCTTTGAAGCATTACTCTTTCAGATGGAGCTTGATGTGTTCCACCTGCTAAAATATCGAGAAACGTGTCCCAAAGATTTTTGTCCTCGCTAAATTCTTTTTTAAAAGTTTCAAAAGTTTTCATATAGTCTTCTTCATATTTTTCCGCTTCTTCAAAACTGTAACTTTCAGGGATGTGAGCCACAAGAATTTCAGTGAGCTTATGTATTTCTTTTGGCGTATATTTTTCCATCATTTGAAGTTCTATTTCACAAGCTTTGGCATGTGAAACAATTAGGGGTAAGATTGTATCTTCAAAATTACATACGTCTTTTTTCCAATGTACATGCTGGCTTTCAGGAAGTATTTTGAATCCTAAATCTTCCTGTTTTTTAATTGTTTTTTCCAACTTATTCAAATAGAAATGAAACTGATTCCATAATTCTGATGAATCAGATCTGTCATGGTTTTTGACTTTTTCTTTAGCGGAATTTAGTACATCGTTTATACCCTCTAAAGAAAGATTTACTTCCTTTAGACCTTCCTTCCATTCTTCCTGTAATTTCGGAGAACTATGAGCTTCAATTATCACTAAAGCATTTTTGTTCAACTCATCCAGGTTTTTCTCTATTTGAAGCATTTGAGTATAATGCTTTTCCAAAGCGCTGTTAAAATTTCTTATTGACAGTAGGGCTCTGAGTTCTGAGTGGTATGGTCCATTTTTCATGATTCCTCTGTTTTTTAGTATTTATTAACCGGTCTTCTTTGTACTATCAAATTTACGACGAAAAAATGATTTTTATGGTTGTTAATTTGTTTATTATCAGCGATATATGTGTGTGTAATATGCGGTATTAATTTTGATTTTTTCTATAATTAAACTGCTTCTGATGCCGTTTTTTGAAACAAAAAATCAGTAATAGAAGTATGAAAAAATTACCAAAATTGGTGAATACGGAATTGGAATGAAATGGTTATGTTTGAGAAATTAAAACAGACAGTAATTACATTGTTGGTTTGTTTTGATTTGAATGAAATTGTAAAACTTTGTCTATGAAAAAAATCTTTTTTCTACTTTTAATTTTTGCCGCTTGCAGTAAAAAGAATACTGTTCAAAAACCACAAAAAACTGATCCTAAAACAACACATCTTAATTCAATAAAGGAAGAAAAATTAATTTTAGATGACAGTCTTTACTATGACTTGCAAAAAGCTGAAGTAATGGATCAAAATGACATCCTGTTCAATGGAAAACTCACGCGTTATTTTAATCTGAAAGAATTTGAAAACGTTTTCGGAAAGCCTGATAGTCTGATTCTAATGTCAAAAGAGGAACCTTGTAATTATGAATTTGAAAATGAGGATGGCAGTAAAGATTTAGAAGATAAATATATTTATAAAGACGGATCAAGATTTGAAAATTCAAAAGATAAAGTTGCTGTTGACGAATTTAAATTTACGGATAAGAACTTTATTAACTACAGAGGCATCATAATGAATGCAAAAACAACAAAAAATGATTTAAAAAAGTACTTTCCGTATGCAATAGAAAACATTGGAATACTTGATGTTTATGATGAAGGACCACTGGAAGTAATTACGTTGAGAGAAGATGCTGAAAATAATTCAGAAGGGCACATTATGATTTTTTTCAAAAATGACAGACTTTATTTGATGCATTGGTGGTTTCCGTGTTAAAACAAAACTCCTAAAAATTTCAGTTTGTAACTAACGTGGTAATCAAAAAGGTTAAAGGACAAAAGTAATATCAGTACCATTTCCCAACACAATTTTGCGTAACTTTAAGTGATAAAAACAATAAGTTAAAATGAAAGCTTATGACAACAAATAATAACGCTGAATGGATAGAAGAAAACAACAAGCTTTACAAAAGTTTTCTTTTCAATGATTTTTCTCAAGCTTTTGGGTTTATGACTAGAGTTGCATTGATAGCCCAGCAACTTGATCATCATCCAACCTGGACAAATACATGGAATAAAGTCGAAATCTGGCTGTCGACTCACTCCGCAGGAAATGTAGTTACAAGTAAGGATCGTGAATTAGCGTCAAAAATTGACAGTTTGGTTTAAATCGAGAAGCTGAACTTACTCTGATTGTTGGTTACCCGAATGTCAGGTAGAGTGACGTTCAGATTAAGCAATCTAAAGTAATACCATTCTACTTAAGGTATTTTCTATTATTCTTTTTTATTAGCCGGTTTATAATTGCTACTGCTTTTTCAAATCGCTGTTCCCAATTCCCGTTTATTTCTATAAAGTCAATATTGTGTAGTTTTAAAATTTCTCGGTGAGATAAATCCAATAAGTTTCTGTCTGTTTCATTCAAGCGGGTTCCGTCCTGTACATATTCCACATCATTATTGAGATAAAGGTATAAATCAGCTTTATTAGAATTGTAGATTTTATTATCTACTTCAAGTTTCTTGTCAAATAGGTAATTAGCGTAAGATTTGGTTATGTGAATATCTGTGTCAATAATGACAAGTGGACTTTGTTCTAAAACAGCTGTATCAATCTTCTTGGCTTGTTCTATGGCAACATTATGTAAGTCATCAAATTCAAATGAGTTGGAATTGGCTATTAAGTCCCTGCCGGCTTCTTTTACTGAACTACAATTAAAATATTGGGCAAGTTTTTCGGTTAATGTAGTTTTTCCTGTGCTTTCAGTGCCAAGCACAACAACTTTTATAGCAAAGTCGGGTTTTACACTATTGGGTAAAAATTTCCAGTTAGTAAAAAGGTCCTTCCGTACTGCAGTAGCCGAAACGGGAAACTGTTGTTTGGGAATGTCAAAAGCAATATGTTCTATTTTCATGAAAGAAGCTACATAATTTCCGTATGCTTCTGAAGTAATCACCAAATCATAATCAGGGAAAAACGCTTTGAATTTTTCCGACCATACCTTTGAAACTTCTTTTGAAGATTCAGAAGTATTAGGTAGTTCACTTTCTAAATAATTGTAAATTCTTATTTCAATTTTTTTATTTGTTTCAAAAGTTTTTTGAATCCAATTTTGCCTTGTTTTAGCAGGAATATTTTCTCTATCGCTACAACAAATTAACACTGTTAGAAAATCACATTTTGTCAAAGCAAATTTTATCATTGCTTCGTGTCCTTTGTGAAAAGGTAGAAATTTTCCAAATACAAATGCTTTAACCATTATTCAACTGCTTTTTCCAATTTAACAAGCCATAAGTTGCTAACCCAAGAAAGATAAGATATTCTAATGCTAAAAATAGGATACCTTTTTTAAAGAATAAGAATACGCAGATTATATCCACTAAAATCCATAAATGCCACGTTTCTATTTCTTTTCTGGCAAGCAAAATGGTCGCAATAATGCTCAATACCATTACGAATGAATCCACATAAGGGAATGAGGCTTGCGTTTTAAAATATTGAGGTAAATACATGTGAATATTAGCGAATAGAAAACCTGCGACAATTGTTCCTATAAAAATCGTACTTGCAATCCAAAGTTTTGTTTTGAAGCTGACTGAAATAATGCTGTTTTGCTTCGGTTTATGTTTCCAATTGTACCAGCCGTAAAGAGTCACTACGAAAAAATAAATCTGCAAAAACATATCTGCATAAAGTTGTACTTGAAAAAATAAAATGAACAGAAACAATTCATTGATTATTCCAGTTGACCAAGTAAGAATATTGGCCCTTGATGCAAAATAAACAGATAAGAATCCGAATAATGTTCCAATTAATTCAATATAACTGATAGGATAAGCGCTTACTTCAAAAGCAATATTGTTTATGTCGAAAAAGGTCATTTTAAACTTTTGAGTTTTTTGAGGTCTGTCCTGTTTTAAAATCAGACACAGTACAAGTCCGTTTAAAAAAACACTTTTAAGCGAACTTTTCTTCAAAAATAAATATTTAGAGGAGAATAATTCCTTTTGAAAATAATTTTATCAAGTCCGATATAATGGGAAGTTTCTCGACTTTGTTTTCAGTTGATAATCAAGACCTATTTTCCTAATTGGTTTTTCTGTAATTATAAATAGCCAAACCATTTAGTATAACAGCAAATCCTAACAGGTAAAGAAGTTCAATTCCTACTTGATTCAATCCGCTTCCTTTTAGGACAATCAGTCGGACCACTTTTATAAAATGGGTAACCGGTGTGAAGTTGGAAAATGCTCTTGCCCAATCCGGCATACTGTCAATGCTTGTAAAAAAACCGCTCATCAGCATGAAAATCATCATAAAGAAAAATGCAATAAACATTGCCTGTAGCTGTGTGTCTCCAAGTGTTGAAATAAACAATCCCATGCCTAACAATGCAATTAGGTAGACTGCTGCAAACAAATACAATACGGCAATATTTCCTTTTGGAAAAATACCGTATACCACATACATCACGATCAAACCCACGGTAAAAACAATCATTCCCACAATCCAGAACGGAATGAGCTTACCCAAGATAAACTCCCATTTTTTAATAGGGGTTACGTTAATTTGCTCTATCGTGCCAATTTCTTTTTCCCTGACAATGTTTAGTGCCGTTATGAAACCGCCAATCAGTGTCAGCAGTAAAACCAGGATACCGGGAACCATGTAGTATTTGTACTCTGCCCGCGGATTATACCAATTGGAATTGGCAATATCCAGCGTTGCTACCGAGCCTGAAATCATAGTTGCTGGTGATTTGATGTTTATGTCAAGATTCCGATTGAAATCTGCAAGCACCGAAGTGAGATAGCCACCACCAAGAGAAGATTTGGTTCCGTTGATTGCATCTGCGGTAACGTTCACCTCTTGTTTGCCTTCCCTTACTAAATTCCGTTCAAAGCCGGCGGGGATTTCCAAAATCAAATCGGCTTCGCCTTTTTCAATCATTTGCAATCCTTCTTTGTAGGAAAGCGGACTGCTTACAATCTGAAAATAACCTGATGAGGCGATTTTGTTGATAAGCTTTTGGGAATAGGTACTGTGGTCGTGATCTACATAGGCTACGTTGATGTTTTTTACTTCAAAATTGGCTGCCAACGGCAAAATGATCAACTGAATAGTGGGTACTGCAAACATCATTGCTAATATTATCTTATCCCTGAATATCTGGCGAAATTCTTTCTGTAATATGAACCTTAATACTTTCATGACAACCTGATTTTAAATTTTTTCAAGGCGATCGTAAGCAGCAGTACAGACATTCCTGCCAGTACCAGTGTTTCTTTCCAGACATAACTGAAACCAAGTCCTTTCAGCATTACGGCTTTTACAATTGCATAAAAGTATCTCGAAGGTACTATGTGAGATATCACCTGGAATATCCATGGCATATTTTCTATCGGAAACATAAATCCGGTAAATAATAAAGTAGGTATCATCATCCCCATCATGGATATCAGCATGGCAGTTTGCTGGGAGTTGGTAACATTTGAAATCAACAAACCCAGTGAAAGACAGGTAATAATGAACAAGATGCTTTCGGCAAAAAGTAATAGCAGGCTGCCTTTAATTTCAATTTTCAACAGAAATACGGAAAGCAAAAGGATGATAATAAAATTGATTAGCGACAATACCAGATAAGGAATTGCTTTTGCTATTAAGACCATTATAGGTTTGAAGGGCGATACCAGCAATATTTCCATTGTGCCCAATTCTTTTTCCCGCACAACTGAAACTGATGTAAGAGCTGTACTTACTATCATGAAAATTAGAGCAATGACTCCGGGAATAAAATTTAAGGAACCGTTTTGTTCTTCATTGTAAAGCATCCTTAACTGTGGTACAATTTGGTACTTCGGTTTTATATTAGGATTAAGTTCCTGCAGATAATTATTTAAGATCGCCGATAGATAGTTGGTTAGAATAGTTGCTGTATTCGGATCGGAAGCATCGGCAATAATTTGTATTTGTGCTCCGCCGGTACGATAGAGGTCATTGCCAAAATTGGAGGGAAAAATTAAAGCGCATTTTATACTTCCGTCTTTAAATCGGTTTTCAATAGCTGCATAGTTAATTACGGGGTCTTTTACATGAAAATAAGAACTGGTTTTTATTCTGTTGATGATTTCCTGTGAACGAATATCATGGGCATTATCCTGAATAGCAATACCAATATTTTTCACTTCACTGCTCAATGCAAATCCGAAAAGCACTATTTGCACTATCGGAAGCCCAAATAGGATGAGCAGGGTTCTTTTATCCCTGAAAACATGGTAAAATTCCTTGCGTATAAATGCTAATAACTGTTTCATTTTTCAATTATCAATTGTCCATTGTCAATTAATCGGATGATCTTTTCGCACCACGTGCCAGTTGAACAAAAACTTCGTCCATCGAATGGGTGTTAAACTGTTTTTTCAAATTCGAAGGACTGTCCATCGCCTCTACACGGCCATCGACCATTATGCTGATGCGGTTGCAATATTCCGCTTCATCCATATAGTGCGTGGTTACAAATACAGTGATACCGTTTGCAGCCGCTTCATAAATCATATCCCAAAACTGTCGTCTTGTAATGGGATCTACACCTCCCGTGGGTTCATCCAGAAATACGATTTGGGGACGATGAAAAATAGCGACCGAAAATGCTAATTTCTGCTTCCATCCCAAAGGCAATGAACCCACCATTTTTTTAGCTTCATTTTCTAATCCTAATGTAGTGACGAGCTCCTGACTGCGAACTTTTATTTCCGACCGGGAAACGCCATAAACTCCGCCATAAAACTCAATGTTTTCGAGAATGGAGAGATTGTCGTACAAAGAAAATTTTTGACTCATATAGCCTATATTCCGTTTGATTTCTTCCCGTTGTTTATAAACATCAAATCCTGCAACCATTGCTTCGCCTGATGTAGGATGAGACAAACCGCAAAGGATCCGTATAGCCGTTGTTTTCCCTGCACCATTGGCACCAAGAAATCCGAATATTTCACCCTTGTCAACATCAAAGCTTATGTTGTCTACGGCTTTAAAATCGCCAAATCTTTTGGTGAGATTTTTACAGATAATTACTTTATTTTCCATCTGCAGTTTCTTTCAATTCTTTTATGTTGCTACGTTCCTTCATTAAGCGGATGAAACTGTCTTCAATAGTAGGTGTTATTTTTTTTACTTCTAATCCTTCGGGGCTGTGTTTACCGGTAATTTCCTTTACTTTTTGTTCGCTGATATCGTTTGAAACAAATGTAAGGTGCAGAAATTCTCCAAAAGCATAACAACTTTCAACTGCGGCATCAGATCGCAAATCCTTTAGCAGCTTATAAATATTATCGGCCTTAACAGCAAATAAAGGCTTGGGAAAGTTTTGAACAATATTCCCGGGTTTGTCAATAGACATTATTGTTCCGTTCTGAAGCAGCGCAATACGGTCGCATAATTTGGCTTCGTCCATATAAGGTGTCGAAACGACAATCGTAATATTTTGATCTTTCAGCTTGTACAACATTTCCCAGAACTCTTTACGTGAAACTACATCTACACCAGTAGTCGGCTCATCTAAAAACAATACTTCGGGTTTGTGGATCAAGGCACAGCACAAGGCTAATTTCTGTTTCATACCACCCGAGAGTTTTCCGGCTCTTCTGGTTTTGAAGGGTTCAATCTGCACATAAATGTCTTTAATCAAATCGTAGTTTTCTTCGATGGTGGTGTTGAATACCGTAGCGAAAAAGTTCAGGTTTTCCTCAACGGATAAATCCTGATAGAGCGAAAATTTACCGGGCATGTAGCCAACTTGTTGTCGTATTTGCTTATAGTCTTTTACTATATCGAATCCGTTTACAGTGGCCGTGCCGCTATCCGGAAGCAGCAACGTGGTGAGTATACGGAAAATACTTGTTTTACCTGCACCATCAGGACCTATCAAGCCAAACAATTCTCCTTTTTCAACCGAAAAAGAAACATCGTTCACGGCTTTTATTTCGCCATTGTTGTAGGTTTTGACAATATTGTTTAACTGGACATCTATCATGTCTTACTGAAATTTTATTTCACCATACATCCCGATTTTGTAAGTGCCGTCATTGGCAACTTTTACTTTTATGGCATAGACCATATTGGCTCTTTCGTCTTTTGTCTGAATGGTTTTTGGGGTGAATTCGGCTTTATCATTTATCCAACTGATAGTCCCCGTGGTTGTTTTAAAACCCCCCTTACCATCATCAACGGACACGTTTACTTTCTGATTGATTTTCACCTGGGATAACTGGTTTCCGGTGATGTAGGCACGAAGGATGATAGTGGACAAGTCGGCTATTTTATACAATGGTTTTCCTATAGCGGCCATTTCATAGGTATTGGAGTATTTAGTCAAAACCGTACCATTGACAGGACTGGTAATGTTGCATTTATGTAATTGGTCTTCAATCTGTTGCAACTGAATTCCTACGCCGCCACCTTGCTCGTTCAGTGTAGAAGTGGTAGTGGATAGCGAGCTTTTCATGGCATCAATTTTCGACTGGAGCACTCTAATTTTAGTATTCGCATCGTCCAGTTGTTTTTGGGAAGCTACATCGCCTTTTACCAATATTTCGATTCTTTTTCTATCACTTATCGCGCTTGCTTTTTCTCTCTCCAGAGATTGTAATTGAACATTGATATCCGGACGTCCTGATAAAATTGACTTTTGATTCTTCATCAGTTGGAGTTTTGATAAATGTAGCTGCGTACTGTCGATGTAGCCAATCTGCTGACCCTCTTTGAGAATATCGCCTTCGTTGATGTTCAGTGCGAGTATTTTTCCGTTGGCTTCGGCAGAGACAATCGTTTCTGTCGCTTCAAAAGTTCCGGAAGCATCAAATTCTTTATCCTTATCATTGCATGAAGACAGTATAGAGCCAAGTAGTAAGAGACTTATGGTGATGTGTTTACTTGTCATTTTATCTGATGTTAAATTAATTTCCGTTGATTGTTTTGTGGTTGTACATGCTCATTAATAGCTGAACATTGTGCAATGCCCTGTTGCTTAACGCTTCACTTTCTTTATTCAAGGAAGTTATTACATCATTCATAGAGCACATTCCGGCATCATATTTTGTCAGATAGCCTTTTTTAATGGCAGTTTTAAGGCGGATAATTTCATCATCTTTAGCAATAATGGCTTTATGTTTTTCAATATCGCTTGATGCCTGATTCAGCTCCAGTTTGTTGTTGAACAAAAAAGTCTCCTGCTGGTTGGTGATTTTTTCCATGCGGATTTTATCCAGGTTTTTATTGTTGGAGCTTCTGAAAATTCCATCGGTGTTCCATGATGCACTCAATCCGACAACGGCCAGGCTGTTAAACTTTGATGATCCGAAATTAATACCCGGCTCCAGTAAAACACCCGCGCCAAGCAATCCTATTTTCGGCATATTGCTTACTTTGTTCATAGCAGATTGTGCTTCGACCAATTTTAACTGATTGGCATATAGGTTTAATTCAGGTCGGTTATTATCAAGAGTTTCAGATGAATACGATATGAAAGGAGTTTCCAATTTCACATAGTCGTTAAGTTTTTCTCCGATAAGCAGCGAAAGCATTTCCACGTAACCTTTGCGGGTATAATAGAACTCGATTTTCTTTTGTTCGACATTTAATACCTCGGCTTTTACTTCATCCACATCGGTTTGGTACGCAAGACCATTTTCCTTTGACAACTTAATTTT
>NZ_DATIDM010000085.1:0-15729 GCF_035456225.1 Flavobacterium sp.
AAAAGTTTGAAAGAAAAAGCCTCACTTCGGAGAAGAAAAATATTCACTGACCATCACCGATAAATCCCCAAACCCGCCATTTCTTAAAACCGCTGTTATGCGACGTTGCTTATATTCGCTTTAGATCTAAAAATTTGGAAATACAGGTAGAAAAAAATAATGAGATGTATAAAATTAACTCCTATTAACCAGTTATTAATATTTGCACTCTTTGAACAATGTAAAATTCCATTAAAAATTTTGAAATCCAGTTTGGATGTTAAGTCACCTTCTCTAGAAAGATAAAATGATAATTCAGGACCTATTAGAAATTTGGTACCAAATCCAAATAGGAGTAGAGAGAAAGATTGGATAAAATTTGTAAGACATAGATAGTAAGAGGCAAATTTTTTGGTAATGTGAAAAACACAATAAATAGAAACGCTAGCAATAATAATGAAAAAAATATCTCTAAGAAAAATGTTTCCTAAAATCATGTTTCCGATTGCTAGAGCAATTATAATGGCATTTACAAAGATGATATAAGATAAAACAAATTTCTTCATTATTACAGGTTTAGTTTTTTTGCGATGTCGCATAACGTCCCGCCGGCTTTAAGAAGTTGGGGATTTTTGTTCCCGAACCATTCCAATAGGACTAAAGCCAAATATACAAAAAGACCATTCCATTATACACTAAAACCCCAATTTCTTAAAACCGCTGTTAGCGGCTGTATATTGATTTTATTTTTATTTCCAAATCGTAATGAGATATAAAAGTAAAGTAAATGCTTTTTTTGTCATCTTTTTTAAGAACAATATTAAAGTTCCCATTTTTATCAGCCGTTCCAATAAGACGTTCATATTTGCATTTTCTTTTTGAAATATTAGCTATCTGGATATCACAGGGGATGGCATCGCCGTAGTTATTAGTTATTTTTCCGGTTAGAATTAGTTCATCGTTTTTTTCAATATATTCTAAATTAGCAATGCGTAATGTTAATTCATCTAAAACAAATTTTGTTGTAAAAAATTTTTTCTTTGAGGGATTACAGTGATATTGATGGTTAATAGAAATTTGAGCAATTTTGGTTGAATCAAGTTTTATTTGTCCCAAAGAATAGTTTAAACCCAAAAAAGTGAAGACAATTATATAAATTTTGACAATGCTTTTCATGAGGTTGAATTTGAGTTCTGTTTTAGTTATATAGCCGCTAACTCTTGTATATACGAACCAAATAGGTAGATATAAGTTGTTGTTAATTCCTTTAAAAACAATACTTCATAAAAAGATATTTTAAAAAATGCTATTCGTTTTTTTGAATATATCTAAAATATATTTTTACGAAGTATTGATCGTTTCAAATATAAACAGAAATTATAAGTTGTCAAGCGGACTAATGATTTTTCTTATGGTTTTGTCTGAAACATGGGTGTAAATAAATGTAGTTTTAATATCATTGTGTCCCAATAGTTCCTGGATAAAACGAATGTCTGTGCCGTTTTCCAAAAGGTGGGTGGCAAAACTATGGCGCAAAGAGTGGATGCCAACTTTTTTGTTGATGTTGGCTTTCTTCAGCGATTTTTTAAATACCTGTTGAACGGTTCTAGAACTGTATTGCCCGCCAAATTGCCCTTCAAAGAGATAGACTTTGGGTTTATATTCAATATAGTAGGTACGAAGCTGATCCAGGATGCTGTCAGGTAAATTCACAAAACGGTCTTTTTTTCCTTTACCGCGCTCGATGTGAACACGCATGTTTTTACTGTCAATGTTTGAAATTTTCAGATTTAGAATTTCACTCAGACGTAAACCCATTCCGTAGCAAAGTTTGAGCATGGTGTTGTGCTTTAAATTTTCGGTTGCGTCAAGTATTTTTCGAATTTCATGCATATTTAAAGACTTGGGAAGTTTACTCTGTTTTTTCGGACGCGGAATTTCAAGGAATATTTTTTCCTGAAATAAAACCTTTTCATAGTAAAATTTTACTGCATTAATGCGGCTGTGAAGCGTGTTTTCAGTAAGTTTTAAATCATCGATGCAAAATAGGAGATACCCGCGAACTTCCTTGTCTCCACATTCGTTTGCATTAAAATCTTTAAGATAATATAGGTATTGCGCAAATTCGTGTGCATAGGCACGAATGGTGTTCGGACTGTAGCCTTTCAGTTTAAGCTGATGAACCAAACGCTGCATTTCATCCCGATTAGGCAACGAAATTTTTGATAACACGCTTTTGCCTACAGAATACTCTTCAGGTAAGCCGAAAAGTTTGCGGAATTCTTTGGTATCAGGCACATGCCATGCTTTTAAATTTGCGCTCCATCGAGAACCCTTCAATTCCTTTATTCTTTTTAAAAGTGCAGTATTGTATTCAAACCGGATGAGAATAACCCGTTGGCTGTCAATTTCATTAAATGAAAAAGTATAAGGCGAAAAATCATTCATATGGCATATAGTTTAGTAACAAATATACTCAAAATATAATAATTGTCTTACTTTAATTTGTTGAAAATTTAGTGAACAAAACCGAAATAACTTGGCTTCAATAATGCTTCTGATTTTCAAAATATGTATTACTTTAGCAGTTAAATAGTACGATTATGATTTCAGAAGCGCAGTTTCAAAAGGAACTCGAAATAATAATAGCCAATGCCATCAGGGAAGATGTGGGCGATGGCGATCACAGTTCATTAGCCTGTATTCCGGCTTCTGCCACCGGTAAGGCAAAACTTTTGGTAAAGGATGAAGGTATCGTTGCCGGGGTCGAATTTGCAAAAATGGTTTTCAGACATGTAGATCCAAATCTGCAGGTGGAAGTATTCATCAATGACGGAACGCCGGTAAAATATGGCGATGTCGCTTTTCATGTATCCGGAAGTTCACAATCTATCCTTAAAGCAGAACGTTTGGTGCTGAACGCCATGCAGCGAATGAGTGCCATTGCGACCAAAACAAAAGTATTTGTTGATTTGTTGGAAGGAACCAAAACTAAAATTCTGGATACCCGAAAAACCACGCCTGGTATCCGTGCTATTGAAAAATGGGCCGTTAAGATTGCAGGAGGTGAAAATCATCGTTTTGCTTTGTATGATATGATTATGTTAAAGGATAACCATATTGATTTCGCAGGCGGAATAACCAAAGCAATTGAGAAAACGAATGCTTATCTGAAGGAAAACAACCTCGATTTAAAGATTATCGTTGAAGCTCGTAATTTGGATGAAGTGGAAGAAATTCTACGTAATGAAGGTGTTTATCGTATTTTATTGGATAACTTCGATTTTGATATGACTCGAAAAGCAGTTGAAATGATTGGAGATAAATGTCTGACGGAATCTTCCGGAGGAATCGACGAAACTACCGTGCGTGAATTTGCAGACTGCGGAGTGGATTTTGTGTCATCAGGAGCACTGACCCATTCGATTTATAATTTAGATTTGAGCCTGAAAGCGATTTAAGAGAATAGAGAAAAGGGATAAGTAATTGAGAATAGAAACAAGAATCAAGAAACAAGAATCAAGAAACAAGACAAGAGATGGAAATTAAATGCTTAACCCATTATCTCTTATTCCTTGTCTTGTTTCTTGATTCTTGTCTCTTCTACCTTCTCCTAAAAAACAAAAAAAATGTCTAAAGAAATAGAAGAATATATCGAGAAAATTCCGGTGCTCAATAAGCTCATGGCTTTTTGCAAGAAGATTACAGTTCCGGGCTTGGAAGGTACGTCCCTCTATGAAATATTGGAATTGTATGGAATCGGGATTGCACAAGGCGCTTTTTCCTATCGTGCTGCTGCTATTGCATTTAGTTTCTTTATGGCGCTTTTCCCGTTTGCGCTTTTTATCCTGAATCTGATACCGTATATTCCTTTGGAAGGTTTTCAGCAGGATTTTCTGGAATTTGTTGCTGACAGTGTTCCGCCAAACACCTATGGTGCTGTAGAAGTTATTCTGAAGGATATTATGAGCAACTCCTACAAGAACTTACTTTCCTTTGGTATCCTTATGTCGATATTTTTGATGTCTAACGGATTGAATGCTGTTTTGGGCGGATTCGAATCTTCCCTTCATGTTAATATTAAAAGAGGTTATTTCCGCCAATATGCCATTGCCATTGGTTTGTCGCTTATTTTTACGTTCCTGCTTATTGTAACAATATCTTCGATAGTAATTTCCGAAGTTTTTATACAGAAATTCTCAAACACTTTCCAGTTAGACGATGCATTACTCGTTCAGTGGGCACGAAACGCTTTTCTTTTGACAATGCTTTTTGTCGGAAGTTCTGTTTTATTTAAATATGGAACCAGAGAAACCAAACAGATCCCTTTTTTTAATGCCGGGGCAATGTTAACGACTGTTTTGGTTGTTGTGACTTCTTATGTGTTTGGGATTTATGTGGTGAGATTTGCAAGCTACAATGAATTATACGGTTCAATTGGTACGCTTCTTGTGTTAATGTTTTATATCTGGATAAACTGTATGATTTTGTTGTTAGGATTCGAATTGAATGCCATAATCAATAATCATAAAAGAAAAAACAGTATATTTAACAAAAACAAAAAACAGCCATTATGAAAAAACAATTCTTAACCTTATTATTGGTAACCGTAGTTGGTTTATTTTCGGCAAAAGCCCAGACTACAGAAGTTGGCGGTGTTAAATTAGCGCAAAAGGTAACGCTCGAAGGACAAAATTTAGTACTTAACGGAGCGGGAATCCGTGAAAAGATGTGGATTGACTTATATGTCGGTGCTTTGTATTTACCTAAAAAGAGCAATAACGCAGGGGAAATCATCAACAGTGCAGATCCAGCAGCAATCAAACTAACCATCATTTCCGGTATGATTACCAGTGAAAAAATGATTCACGCAGTAAATGAAGGATTTGAGAATGCAACAAATAAAAATACGGCACCAATCAAAGCTAAAATAGCGCAATTTAAATCTTTTTTTAAGGAAGAAATTAAAGAAGGGGACGTGTTCGATATCGTAAATGTACCCGGAAAAGGGATAGTGGTTTCTAAAAACGGAAAAGAAAAAGGTGTTATAGATGGTGCTGATTTCAAAAAAGCATTATTCGGAATCTGGTTGTCCGGCAAACCTGCTGATAAAAACCTTAAAGAAGCCATGTTAGGGAAATAATATTGTTTAAAATAAAATGAAAGAGCTGTCAATAGGGCAGTTTTTTTGTTTTTGGAGCGTCCCGAGCGATAGCGAATTGGCGAAGCAATGGTTCGGGCTTCCTTGGTGTCCATGTTCCTGCTGTCCGCTTTATCTTTTCACACGGTCATTTCGAGAGCCTCAATGGCCGCGTGAAAAGGATGCCGCTCCCATCAGGGCTAGGGGAAAGACTTTAATAACCTTCGGAATATTTGGGAATAAACCCTTTGCATGTCTTAACAGTTAAAACAAGAACACGGATAACACTGATGCAGGCAACGCGGATTTCCACGGATTTGATAGTTCATAATTTCTAATCTGTGCAAATCTGTGTAATCCGCTTAATCTGTGTTTAATATTCCGGATACGGTTAAAACCGGATAGCAAATACTGAGGATGTAAGCAATGCGGATTTCCATTGATTTACTGGTTTTGCAATCTGCGACAATCTGTCTAATCTGCGCGCTTTGTGATTAATATTTTGATATGCGAGTAAAAAACAAAAAAAAAACAAAAAAAACAGATAACGCAGATAAAGGCAACACGGATTTAATAGTTTGTAATTTCTAATCTGCGCAAATCTGTGTAATCCGTTCAATCTGTGTTTAATATTCGATATGTGGTTAAAATAGGAACACAGGTGACACAGATGCAGGCAGCGCGGATTTTCACAAATACAATAGTTTGTAATTCGTAATTTGCAATTCGTAATTCGTCTTATATTTGTAACTCAAAAGAAATCAATGCCACATTTCGTAGAAGTCGTTTTACCGTTAGCGCTGCCCAAAACCTTTACCTACCTGGTTTCTGAAGCCGAATTCGAATACATCCAAAAAGGAATGCGCGTGGCTGTACCTTTCGGTAAAAGTAAAATCTACACGGCTTTGGTCATCGATTTGCATCAAAATGCGCCAACGCTGTATCAGGCGAAGGAAATTCATCAGATATTAGACGAAGCGCCGGTAATCAACGAGCATCAGATCGAACATTGGCAATGGATTGCTAATTATTACATGTGTTCCATTGGGGAAGTCTTTAAAAGTGCTTTGCCATCGGGATTCCTGTTGGAAAGTGAAACGGTTATTTCTGCCCAAAAAGAGAGTAATATTGACGAAAAAGAACTTTCTGACAGTGAATTTTTAATCTTTCATGCACTGCAACAACAATCGTCTCTAAAAGTGGAAGATATTGTCTCTATACTCGGAAAGAAAAATGTTTTTCCGGTTTTAAATGCGATGCTGTCCAAAAATGTATTAGTACTGCAGGAAGAAGTTGCCGAAAAATACAAACCGAAGTTGACACGATATATCCGTTTGCAGGAAGAGTTTCTGCAGCAGGAACAGCTATCCGAATTAATGAATATTCTTTCCCGGGCCCAAAAGCAAAGGGAATTGGTGATGCACTACTTTCAGTTGCAGGCGAAAGAGAAAAAGGCTGTTTCGGTTAAGCAATTGCTTGAAGTTTCGGGCAGTACTTCGGCTGTGGTAAAGTCGTTGATAGATAAGGAAATCTTCGAAGAATATTATATAGCCGAAGATCGTGTTTCTTTCGAAAAAGAAAATGATTCCGGTTTTCAGTTAAGCCTTCCGCAACAAAAAGCGTTTGATGGAATAAAAGATTGTTTTGCTAATCATTCTGTTACTTTACTGCACGGTGTAACGGCTTCGGGAAAAACTGAAATCTACATTAAATTAATTGAGGAATTTATTAATCAGGGAAAACAGGTTTTGTATCTGCTTCCGGAAATTGCATTAACAACACAGTTGGTGTCGAGACTTACGGCTTATTTCGGAAATCAGGTGGCGGTTTTTCATTCCAAGTATTCCAATAACGAAAGAATAGAAGTGTGGAATCAGGTTTTGCAACATTCGGATAAAGCGAAGATTGTAATCGGTGCCCGTTCGGCATTGTTTCTGCCATTCTCTGATTTGGGCCTGATTGTCATAGACGAAGAACACGAACAGACCTTCAAACAATTCGATCCGGCACCGCGCTATCATGCCCGTGACGCGGCTATTGTTTTGGCATCGCAGCATAAAGCTAAAGTTCTATTAGGTTCCGCTACGCCAAGTTTGGAAACCTATCACAATGTAAAAGCAAATAAATACGGATTGGTTGAACTTTTTGAGCGTTATGGGAATGTCGTTTTACCGGAAATTCATCTGGTAGATTTAAAAGATAAGTATAAACGGAAAAAAATGCATGGTCATTTCAGTGATGATTTGCTGGAAGCAATTACGGAGGTTTTAGCGAAAGGCGAACAGGTAATACTGTTTCAAAACCGACGCGGTTATTCCCCTTTTGTGGAATGTATGACTTGCGGGCATGTGCCGCAATGTCCGAGTTGTGATGTGAGTCTGACCTATTATAAATTTAAGAATCAACTGCGCTGTCATTACTGTGGTCATTCGATTGCCAATCCAACGCATTGCCATGCCTGTCAGTCGGTGGATTTATCAACCAAAGGTTTTGGAACGGAACAAATCGAAATCGAACTGAATTCGCTTTTTCCGGAGAAAACCATTGGTAGGATGGATCAGGATACCACGAGAGGTAAATTCGGATACGAGAAGATTATCGATGCGTTTAAAAATCAGGAAATAGATGTTTTGGTTGGTACCCAAATGTTGGCCAAAGGATTGCATTTTGACAATGTAACCTTGGTAGGGGTTATGAATGCTGATAACATGCTGAACCAGCCGGATTTCCGTTCGCATGAACGCGCCTATCAGATGATGATGCAGGTTTCCGGACGTGCGGGTAGAAGTGAGAAGCGTGGGAAAGTAGTGATTCAGACCTATAATCCATATCACAATATCATTCAGCAGGTAACGCACAATGATTATCACGGGATGTACAATGAATTGGTGTATGAACGTCATAATTTCAAATATCCGCCTTATTACCGTTTGGTGAAACTGACGTTAAAGCACCGTGATTTTGATAAGCTGAAGGAAGGTTCGTTGTGGTTATATAATGTTCTGGTTCAACAACTTCAAATTCCGGTTTTGGGGCCGGAAGAACCGGCTATCAGTCGCATTCGCAATGAATATATCCGAACGATTCTAATTAAGATTCCGAATCAAAACCATTTAGGACAAACAAAAAAAACTATCCAGCGTGTACTGAATAGTTTTGAGGCGGTTGCCCAATACAGAGCTATAAAAGTGACAATAAATGTCGACAATTATTAAGCACTTTCGATAGCTTTCACTAAGTCTTCTTTTTTGTTTCGGCTCAACGGAATTTTATTCGGACCGATTTCGGCGAATTTGCTGTTGAATTTCTCAATTTTATCGATGTTTACGATAAACGACTTGTGAACGCGTATAAATTTTTCTTTAGGTAGTTCGTTTTCAAAGGCTTTCATGGTTGAGAGAACCAAGTGATTGTCTTCTTCCGTAATTACTTTAACATAATCACCGTAAGCTTCAATCCATTTGATTCGTGAGATGTAAATTTTCAGTTTTTTCAAGTTGCTTTTAATAAAGATGTGTGGGCTTTCTTCTTCACCACCGTTTTCTTTACTTAATGAGATCATACTTATGGCCTTTTTGACAGCTTGGGCAAAGCGTTCCCTTGTGATGGGTTTGTGGAGGTAATCTGTCGCGGCATAATCAAAGGCTTTGACAGCGTACTCCGCCTTCGAGGTAATAAAGATTACCTGAGGTTTAACTTTTAAGCCATCCAAAAGGTCGAAACCATTTATGACAGGCATTTCAATATCCAAAAAAACCAAGTCCACATTTTTGTTTGTGATACAGTTTTTTGCTTCCACAGCATTAGAAAATTCGCCAACAAGCTCCAGATTTGGGTTGTCATTTACCAACTTGGTAATTGTCAATCTTTGGATGCTACTATCATCAACTACTATACAATTTATTTTCATAAGCCTAGTGGTTAAGAGTTATTATTGAAATAAAAATAATTAAATTGTTTTAATATCCAAAGTAAATATGTGAAAAAGTTGCATTTCATCTAAAATACTTAAAGTGGTGTTGTTTATTAAATTTAAATCACTATTTTTGCACCCAATTTTATAACAAATAAATATTTTTATTATGAATCATTATGAAACTGTTTTCATCTTGAATCCCGTTTTATCTGAGCAACAGGTAAAGGAAACAGTTAGCAAGTTTGAAGATTTTCTTACTTCTAGAGGAGCAGAGATGGTATCAAAAGAGGATTGGGGCTTAAAGAAAATGGCTTACGAAATCCAACACAAGAAAAGTGGTTTTTATCATTTATTCGAATTCAAAGTATCACCAGAAGTTCTTATTGCTTTCGAAACTGAATTCAGACGTGACGAAAGAGTTATGCGTTTCTTAACTGTAAGTTTAGACAAACACGCGGTAGCTTGGGCAGAAAGAAGAAGAGCAAAATTAAAAGCAGCTAAAGCATAATTATTATGGCAACTTTACAACAATCCGCTTCAGGAAAAAAAGACGGGGATATCAGATATCTAACGCCTTTAAACATAGAAACTAACAAAACTAAAAAGTATTGTCGTTTCAAAAAATCAGGAATCAAATATATCGATTATAAAGATGCTGATTTTTTATTGAAATTCGTTAATGAGCAAGGAAAAATTCTTCCTCGTCGTTTAACAGGAACTTCATTGAAATACCAAAGAAAAGTGTCTGTAGCTGTTAAAAGAGCTCGTCACTTAGCTTTAATGCCATATGTGGCTGATTTATTAAAATAATTAAAAATTACAGTTGTTGGTTTCCGGTCAAATGGAACCTAACTTCTAAAATATAAGGACAACAACATGGAACTTATTTTAAAACAAGACGTTCAGAATTTAGGATTCAAAGATGACGTAGTATCAGTTAAGCCTGGTTACGGTCGTAATTTCTTAATCCCTCAAGGTTTTGCTATTTTAGCAACTCCTTCTGCTAAAAAAGTTTTAGCTGAGAATTTAAAGCAAAAAGCGCACAAAGAAGCTAAAATTGTTGCTGATGCAAAAGCAATTGCAGATGCATTAAGAGCTTTAGATATCAAAATTACTGCTAAAGCAGGTGGTGAGAAATTATTCGGATCAGTTACTAATGCTGACATCGCTGAGATTTTAGAGAAAAACGGTCAGTCAATCGACAAAAAATTCATCACTTCAGGTATCGTTAAACGTACTGGTAAATATACTGCTTCAGTTCGTTTACACCGTGATGTAATCGTTGAATTAGCTTACGAAATTATCGCTGAACAAGCTTAATTTCCGAAAAGATAATAAGTTAAAAAGTCCCGATGTAAATCGGGACTTTTTTTATAAATTTATAACGTACAATTTCCCGATTTAAATACTTCGGATTCAAAATGAAATATACTCGTCTTACAAAAGAACAATTAGAAGAGCTGCATCCTGAATTTATTAACTTTCTCGCATCCCAGTCGATTGATAAAAATGAATGGGATACGATAAAGAGTCAGAAACCGGAAGTGGCTGAACAGGAAATTGATGTTTTTTCGGATTTAATCTGGGAAGGGGTTTTAGGGAATGCAAAATACCTTGAGCATTATTCCAAAAATTATATTTTCCTCTTTCACTGTACCGAGGTTCATATGATGACCATCATCATTCGTTCATTGGTTGCCGATGTTGATTTGCTGAAAAAAGAAGGTTTGCAATGGTTAAGTGATAATCTGTTTACAGATAATGTTGAAATTCAGCGTGGACAGAAAGTTTTTGCTGACGACAGAAACTCGGAAATCTTCAATTTGATTCAGCAAGGCGCAATTTTTACACAAGGGGAATTGTTTGAACAGATGAATGGTATTCTGGAACAATAGTTTTTAGTATTTTAAAAAAGGATATTCGGAAAATTGGTTTAAATTAGTTGCATCAAACTAATCTTGCCAATTTTTCTTTTTTATGGATATTTTGCAGACGATTCAAGCCCTACGGGACGAACTTAATCAGCATAATTATAACTATTATGTATTGGATAATCCCACGATTTCAGACCTTGAATTCGATCTAAAACTCAAAGAGCTTCAGGAACTTGAGTCGAATCATCCGGAATATTTCGATGAAAATTCGCCCACACTGCGAGTAGGTGGAGCCATTACCAAAAACTTTGAAACGATTTCGCATGAATTCCGCATGTATTCATTAGATAACTCTTATTCAAAAGAGGATTTGCTGGATTGGGAGAAAAGAGCCCGTAAAATTTTAGGCGATGTTCCGCTCGAATATACATGCGAACTTAAATATGATGGTGCATCGATTAGTATTTCCTATGAAAACGGAGTATTGAGAAGAGCTGTTACAAGAGGTGACGGTTTCCAGGGTGATGATGTAACCAACAACATCAAGACAATAAAAGCCGTACCGATCAAATTAAAAGGGGATTTTCCGGAAAAGTTTGATATTCGCGGTGAAATCATCCTGCCTTTTGCCGGTTTTGAAAAAATGAACCAGGAACTGATTGAAATAGGAGAAACGCCTTATGCAAATCCGAGAAATACTGCCTCCGGAAGTTTAAAACTGCAAGACAGTTCTGAAGTGGCAAAACGCCCTTTGGATTGCTTGCTGTATTCTATTATTGGCAACAATCTGCCTTTTAATTCTCAATTTGAAGGTTTGGAAAAAGCCCGTCAGTGGGGTTTTAAAGTTCCCAAGCAATCTCGTCTTGCCAGAAATATGGATGAGGTTTTGGATTTTATCAATTATTGGGATATGCACCGTCACGAAATGCCTTATGAAACAGATGGTGTTGTCGTAAAAATAAATAATCTTCATTATCAGGACGAATTAGGTTATACGGCCAAGTCGCCCCGATGGGCAATAGCTTATAAGTTTAAAGCAGAGCAGGTTTCTACCCGATTGAATTCTATTTCGTATCAGGTTGGACGAACGGGAGCGATAACTCCGGTTGCTAATCTGTCTCCTGTTCAATTGGCCGGAACTGTTGTAAAAAGAGCATCACTTCATAATGCGGATCAGATTGAAAAATTGGATATCCGTATCGGCGATGAAGTTTTTGTAGAAAAAGGAGGCGAAATCATTCCGAAAATTATCGGTGTTGATTTAAGTAAACGTCCCGAGAATTCAGAGATCACAAATTATATTACGCATTGCCCGGAATGCCAGACAGAATTAGAGCGTAAAGAAGGCGAGGCTAACCATTATTGTCCAAATTATTATGGCTGTCCTCCACAAATTATTGGACGTATTCAGCATTTCATTTCACGCAAGGCCATGGATATTGAAGGTTTGGGAGGTGAAACTGTCGCCCTGCTTTATAACAACGGACTTGTTACCAACTATGCGGATTTATATGAACTTGAAAAAGAACAGATTATTCCATTGGAACGAATGGCTGAAAAATCGGCAGAGAATATGGTAAGGGGAATTGAAAGTTCCAAAAATATTCCGTTTGAACGCGTTTTATATGCTTTGGGAATCCGATATGTAGGGGAGACTGTCGCCAAGAAACTGGCAAAACATTATAAATCTATTGATGCCATTTCTTCAGCTTCATTGTCAGAATTGGTTTTGGTTGATGAAATTGGAGAAAAAATTGCTCAAAGTCTTATTGAGTTTTTTGATAATCAGGATAATATAATTATCATTGAACGATTAAAAAGTTATGGTATTCAACTTGAAGTTCAGTTAGATGCAGATGCAATTGTTTCGGATGTACTTTCAGGAAAAACATTTGTGGTATCAGGTGTTTTTGAAAAGTTTTCCCGTGATGATCTGAAGAAAGCAATCGAAGATAATGGTGGAAAGGTAGGAAGTTCAATTTCGGCTAAAACACATTTTGTTGTTGCCGGTGACAATATGGGCCCTGCAAAACTTGAAAAAGCGAATCAGTTAAACATTCCAATCATCAGTGAGGATGATTTTATAAAAATGATAAATGAATAAAAGTACGCCTGCTTTAGTGATGTATTTTGCAGCATCATTGATGTATGTCATGTCCATAATCTTTAAATGGGATTCGGGAGTAACACTTCTGTTTAAACCAATGATTTTTCCCGCTATTTATTTTTATTATTTGCAGGAAAGTGGGTTTAAGCCAAGTCTTTTTCCGTCACTTATTTTGGTGCTCTTTTTTATAGGTGATATGGTTATTCTCATGGAATTTGAACATAACCTGGTTCCGTTGATGATATTGAATATGGCCGCTTATCTGATTTTGGCATACCACGTGACCAAAGATATTCTGATAATTAAAAACCCGAGAATTTCAAATTTCATGATTCTCAATGTTTGTCTGGTCATTGGGTTTTTAATGAGTTTGCTATACATTGCTTTATCTCTTGTTTTTAATGCTTCAGACCCTTATTTTGGTATGCTTTTGGCTTATGGGATTATACTGATGCTGTTAAGTATTGAAATTGTAACCTATTATTTTTTGAAGACAAATGCAACCAGTTTTTTCGTTTTAATGACGATAATTTGTCTTGGTATAAGCGATTTGTTTCATGTGTTGTATAATTATTACGACAGTTTTTCCGTTTTTATAAATATTAATGTTCTTTGTCAGGCGGCATCGTTTTATTTTTTAGTGAAATATTTTTTGCACAACAACCATTACAACAACAGTTTAAGCCAATATGAAGATTAAACCCGCATTACTTTTATATTTTATTTCCTGTGCAGTTTTCATGTTATCGGTTGTTATTGAGAGTTCAAATCTTATGCTGATATCAAAACCTGTTATCGTTCCTTCTATTTTTTTCTATTACCTGCAGGAACGAAGATTCCCTGTAAGTTGGTTTTATTCGAGCATCATAGTTTTGTTTTTTGCCGGGGATATGATTTTGCTGATTGATCCCAATAATTATTTTCCTATCATAATTTCGATGTTCCTTTTAGGCTACCTCCTTTATTTTAAAGGGATTTTTGATGATTTTATTAGGATTCGATCTCATTTTCTCACCAAGGCGCATTTGCTGGTTTTGTTGATATGTGTCTTTTTACTAGTCTTTTTACAGATAAGTATAATGGATATTGTATTGGAATCTAAAACGGATTACCTGTGGCTTTTGATGGTTTACGGTGTGGTTTTGGTTTTGATTGGGTTTATTTCTTCCTGGAACTACATAATGTATCCGTCACGATATACTACCTTTATGATTTTAACGAGTTTGTCATTTGTCATCTCCGATGTTTTTTATATCCTAAAAAAAGAATCCCTGGGGATAGATATTTTCGAATATTTAAATAACTTATCACAGGCTTTGTCTTACTATTTTCTTACCAAGTATTTTCTTTTAAAAAAGGATAAAAATTGAAAACAGAATCAAAGAAAAATGGAGATGTAATTTTAGTTTCATTATATGTGATACTGTCTTTGCTTGTGGTTTTCGGAGAATATAGTCATAATATCTCATTGCTGAAACTGACGAAACCATTTATAATTCCGGTACTGACCTTATTATACCTGCAGTCAACTAAGAAAATAAATAAAGGGTATTTGTGTGCGCTTGTTTTTGCATGGATAGCCAATTTGTTTTTTATCATGCAAACCAAAGATTTTATTTTTAACGGTACTGTGAGTTACCTTATTTTTTGGTCGTTTATCACCGTTCTTATATTGAGGAATACAAAATTCCCGAATTTGATTCCTTTTGCGATTGCTGTTATTCCTTTTTTGTTTGCCTATTGTTGTCTGTTTCACCTTATATTTAATAAAATCGGGAATAATATATACCTGTTTTTCCTTAGCGGGTTTTTCATGGTTTTTTTAGGTGCTTATTCTTTGGCAAGCTATTTTATAGAGTCGAAAGCCAGCAATACTTTTCTTTTGTGCAGTGTTCTTCTTTTTATTTCTCTTCAGGTTTTAATTTCTGTTGATCTTTATTATGTTACTTCTCCATTTTTCAGGCCGATGGCGGCAATTATGCTTGTTTCTGCTCAATATTTTTTATTAAAGACTTTTCTGGCATATGAGCTGGATCCATTGTAAAAAGAGGTTTTTTAATGACTTTGTTTTTCACTTTTTTAAAAAAATATATATAAAATGTGATATGAGGCTGAAATTGTCGAACTGTATCTTTAAATAGCTATATTGGTTCCTTAAGTAATTGATTGCGCATGGATTTCGAATTGGGAAAAGAAAGGAAAATGAAGGGACTTACGTTATTATATTTCGTCATAACTTTAATTTTAATTTATGCCGAATATGTAAAACAGCCGGTTTTATTGTACGTATTCAAACCATTATTGATGCCTGTTTTAGCTTTAATGTATATTAAAAATGAAACTAAAATAAATAGGTTTTTCTTATTCTCTCTTTTATTTACATGGATTGCAAATATCTGTTTTATCAATGCAGGGAAAACAATGTTTGTTGTTGGGGCTTTAAATACATTTGTTGGCAGATTATTGGTTTTTCTTTTATTGATAAAGAAATTTAAATTTCCCAAATCGACACCTTTTATAGTAGGTATGTTACCCTTTTTGATGTTGTCAGTCAGTGTTCTTGAACTTGTAAATGACAGTTTAGGAAATGCTTATTTCTTTTACATGGTTAATGGAGCATTGGTTATTTCAATTGGAGGGCTTGTCATGGCCAATTATTTCATTTATTCAAATAAAGTGAATACTTATGTTATGATAAGTGTCATGATAAATA
>NZ_DATIDM010000086.1:0-4019 GCF_035456225.1 Flavobacterium sp.
ACGCGTCGCACCTGTAAATCACCATAAAGATTAAACATATCAAACAACGTAACCGTGGCCTTGGCAAACAAATTACCATCAGTTTTAACCGCAAAATCATTATAATACTTATCCCCTAACTCGCTTGTAGAAGCATAACGCGCCCAAATGACTTTGCCGAAATGGCTGCCTTCATATTTATTCCATGCACCGCCAAAAAGCACATCAACGATATTTTTTTTATAGTTTGCAGAAAACGTGGTACCGTAAAAATCATTGTCCAGCCATTTCTGACGAATTAAATCTGTTGTAACCTGTCCGGCAACCGGTGTCATTCCGTACTCTGTAAAATCAGCGTCTTCTTTATAATTTTCGTAATACCCTCTTCCTTTAGTGTAGTGCACAGCCAGATTCGTATTCCAATTGGAACTGATTTTTTCACTCCAATGCAATTGCGCATGATCTTGCTGGTAGTTATCGGTTTCGTTATCGTAAAAGCGTACATTTCCGAATTCATCGGTAAACATTCCGGCCGAATTGAAGGTTCGATCTTTTTCCAGCGTTTCCGCATCGACACCGTTCCAGGCCTGATACGTTTTTTCTGTACCTCCAAAAACCAATGCTTTAATCAATGTGGTTTTCCCAACGAATGTTCCCTGAAGGAAATACGATTTCAAATCGGAAGAAGCCCTGTCGATATATCCATCCGAATTGATTTTAGACAAACGCCCTGCCAATTCGAATTGATCATTCATCAATCCGGTACTGAATTTCACGGTATGTTTGTGTGTGTTGAAGCTTCCGTAGGAATTGGAAATTTCACCTGTGCTTTTGGTCGCATACGAATCCGTAAGCATATTCAAACTTGCTCCAAAAGCACCAGAACCGTTGGTTGAAGTCCCTACTCCGCGCTGCAGCTGAAGGTTTTCCACCGAAGAAACAAAGTCCGGCATGTTAACCCAATACGTTCCGTGTGATTCTGAATCATTGTAAGCAATCCCGTTGATGGTTACATTCACACGCGTCGCATCACTTCCTCGCACGCGAATTCCCGTATAACCTACACCATTTCCGGCATCGGTTGTCGTTACCACCGAAGGCAAATAATTCATTAAAACCGGGATATCCTGACCTAAATTTCGCTCGGCCAATTCTTTTTTACTCATGTTAGTAAATGTCACCGGTTGTTTTTCGTGAGCTCTCACAGCAGAAACCAGGATCTCATCCAGTACTTTTACTTTGGTAGTATCTTTTTCTTTTTCCTGGGAGAAGCCAGTGAGAGGCAAGAAACAAGAGGCAATAGGTAAAAGCAAATTAAGACAGTTGTTTTTTACCTTTTCCTCTTTTGATTTGAATAAAGTTTTCATTCGCAATAAACTACGAATAAAAGGGGCAATTATCCTTTTTTAAAAATATTAAATTTGATACTCTGCTGAACGTTATTGACAAAAAACTTGCCTACGCGCCATCTGGCTCTTTCACTAAAAATGTACACTGTACATTTTCTTAACGTTCAGACCTCCCTAAACAGCATTACCTGTTCCAGGTTCGTTGGGTATAATCTCAGCTCGTATTTTAGAGCACCCCTTTGAGACGCTGCAAAGATAGAGTTATAAAGAACAACTATCCAAACAGAATTTCAAATAATTAATATCTCGGTTTTTTTCGCGATTGTTTCACGTCGGATTGGCTTCTTTTTTCCTTCAGCCTTTTTTCGATAACCGAACGGGGAATTTTAGTTGCTTTTCGTTGCTTCTGAACTTTCAAAGCGCCTTCAACAATCAGCAGAAAGCGCTTGATCACGATTTCTTTGTTTCGGAGCTGGCTTCGGTCTTCATCACAATTCAGGATAAGTACCTGTTCTTTGGTAAGCTTGTTTTCGAGTTTCGTTAAAAGCAGCTCTTTTTCCTCTTCTGAAAGGGCAGCGGAATGCTTCAAATCAAATTGCAACACCACCTTCGAGGAAACTTTGTTCACGTTTTGTCCACCGGCACCGCTGCTTCTAACCGCCTTGAACGCTAGTTCCGATACAAGTTTTTCCTTATCCACTTTTATTCGTGCTGATGCGCAGGTTTAAGCAAATCGTTTACCGTTTTAACCGGGTTGAAAGTTACCAAAGGCACTTCGGCAAAAATGGTTATCCAGTTAGCCATAGCCCCGTTCCATAATCCCGGAAGCTCATACGCCTTGATATCTTTCCCGTTTTTGGTTTTCTGAACAATAAAACCGGCGTCATGATTTACAAAATCGGTTAAATTGAATTTTCTACCCTTATAATTTTTCAATCCGCAAACCAAATCCACCGGGTTAAAATGCGTGGATTCCGAAAATATTTTCTTCTGGTTTTCACTTTGCTGATCGATTTGTGAGGATTCTACAATCTGCAGTGAAACCGTTCCATTGTCTTCATTCACCCAAAATGGCCCACCACCGGGTTCTCCTTCATTTTTCACCATACCACAAACCCGGATTGGACGGTTTAACAACTGAACCAATTCGGCTTTTTGATTCTCCAGCGAATATTTTGAAAAATCTTTCGGCAATACGATATTCAGTTTATCCGTTACAAAAGCGATAACCTCATCTAATTTTACCTCTGCGGATTTTTCCAGCAATTCAAGATGCGAAAAAATCGATTTTTGCAGTTCCAATAACAAACCGCCAAGTACTTTTTTATAGAAAACGATTTCCTCAAAATGATTAAAAGCCACATTGTCTATATTTTTAATAAAAACAATGTCACTTTCCAACTGGTTCAGGTTTTCAATTAGCGCACCATGTCCGCCGGGACGGAAAAACAACATGCCATCCTCCAAGCGGAAGGGTTTATTATCCATGTCCACGGCCAAAGTATCGGTTGATTTCTGCTGATAGGAATAATTTATGATTACATCATCAGCCAAACCATTAATAACGAATTTGAAGTCTTCCAAATGCTCTTCAGAAACCGTCAGATGAATCTTCGGCTTTCCTTTCACATCAGAATATTCGATGGCTTCCATCAGGTGTTTATAAATGGGTGTGGAAATTTCCTCATCTTTTCTGTGAAACGGTAAAATCCCTTTAGGTTTATTGGAAAAATCAAACCCTTCAACAGAAAGAAGCGTATTGATAAAATAATAGTATTTTTCGTCCTGGGAAAGTTCTTCGTAATCCACATAAAGCGTTTTCACTTCGTCCAACACCATATCATAAAAAGGGAATTTTTCGATACCCACCAGAAAGACCGACAATTCGTTTGCTTTCTGCCTGTTGATATAGGCATTAATCGTCTCTTCCCCTAAACGAAACTCATTAATGAAGTCGATCAGAAATTTAAACATTCTGCTTGCCGCTCCCGATGCCGGAACAAATTTCTCAATAGTATATCCGGCGCGTTCTTTTTCAAAATACTCATTGTATCTCCCGCTTTCTTCTTCAGAAAACGTTAAGATTCCATCACCTACTGTCGCTGTCCTTTCCAACGAAACATTGGCAATTCCGGTTGTAAACATTTCGAGTTCACGGGCAATTTTTCCAACTTTAATCCCGTATTCCTTTATGTATTCAAAATCGGATTCCGAAAAACCGTAACCCTCGATTAAGCTATCTTTTGTTGTAAAATCTTTCTCCATTCTCTATAAGCCAAAATGGCTAAAACCGTAAAAATTAAATATTGTAACGACAACATTCCCAAGCCTCTGTAGGCATAAATCGGTGTTACAATTATATCGCCAATAATCCACAGTGTCCAGTTCTCTATCTTTTTATAGGCCATATACCACATGGCGGTAAAGAAAATCCCTGAAGCCACAATATCTACATAATTTTCTTTTTTTATTTCATAATCAAAGAAAGTATAGATGGCGAAAACTACAATAATTGTCACTAAAAACAATACAATTCCTATTATTTTTTCTCTAAAATTTGTACGTGCTATCGCGAGTTGTTCATGGCTATCTGTTTTTCGGGCCCAGTTCCACCAGCCGTACACACTCATAACGGAAAAATAGAGGTTTATCATCATGTCGCCCAGATAACCAGCCACCCAAAGCAGGTAG
>NZ_DATIDM010000087.1:0-18481 GCF_035456225.1 Flavobacterium sp.
AAATTATGATACTGCGCTAAACGGTGATTTCGAATGTTGCAGTTTGACCATTAACAACACTTTTACCCTTGATATTAAAGATACCGATTATGTTGTTATCCAGAATGATTTAACGGTTAATGGAACTCTTGAAGTTCAAAACCAAGGTTCTTTAGTAATGATCAGTGATACAGGTGTAGTTACCAACAACGGAACAACGAACGTTCGTAAAATGAGTACGTTGTTTGATCTTTATGATTATACTTTCTGGTCTTCGCCGATTGTAAGTGCACCGATAAGCGTGTTCAGTCAGTGGCAGACCAATTACATTTTTAAATTAAGCACCGCTAACTTCAGGGATGATAATGTCGATTCGCATGATGATAACCAGGATGCCTGGGTTTTCACACCACAAGCAGAAATAATGTCTCCGGGAAGAGGGTATGCAGCAATGGGTAAAATCGCCCAGACTTTCCCGGCACAACAGGCTTCAGTGTATAGCGGAGCGGTAAATAACGGTGTGATTACCCAACCTATAGCGTTGAGTCTTGACAATACCAAGGCAAATGACGATTTTAACCTGGTAGGGAATCCATATCCTTCCGCCATCAGTGCCGATGCGTTCATTACAGCCAATCTGGATATTTCGGGAACATTATATTTCTGGACACACGAAGGTGATATTCAGGTAGCGGCCATCAATCCAGGTCCGCAAGCCTATAATTTTAGCCCGGCTGACTTTGCTTATTATAATTTAGTCGGAGGTACCAGAGCCGGTCAACTTTCCGGGAACGGAAACAGTAATATCCCTAACGGATTCATTGCGTCAGGGCAGGGGTTCCAGGTAGATGCGAATGCGGCTACTTCGGTGACTTTTAATAACAGCATGAGAGGTATAATGTATACTAATACGAATTTCTATAGAACAACTTCGGGTCAGGTTGAAAAAGACCGACTATGGCTGAATTTAACCAATTCAGAAGGTATTTTTAGCCAGCAGTTGATTGGGTTCTTCCCGAATGCGACCATGGGTATAGATAGAGGGTATGACGGTTATTATACCCAAACCCCAACTTATGCCGCTTTCTATTCCATGATTGAGGATAAACCTTATAAAATTCAGGGAAGAAGTTCTTTTGATGTAAACGACAGAGTTCCGTTGGGATTCCGTTCAGCTTATGAGAAAACGTATTCGATTTCAATCGATGACATACAAGGGGTACTTCGCGACCAGAATGTTTACATCGAAGATTTACAGCTGAATGTTATTCATGATCTGAAAGCGTCAAACTATATCTTCTCTACACCAGCCGGTGAGTTTAACAACCGCTTTGTGTTACGTTTCACCAACACGACACTTGGTACTACCGATTTTGACACTGTTGGAAATTCAGTTGTGGTTTACACCAATGACGGAATTAATATCACTTCCTCTTCAGAAAAAATAAAAGAAGTTACGGTTTACGACATGTTAGGACGTTTGATTGGAGAAGTGAAGAACGGTGACAGTACTTCACTTAAAATAAATAACGTGAAGCCTGCCCAGGCCGCTTTAATAGTTAAGGTGGTTCTTGAAAACGGTTCAACAGTTTCCAAAAAAGTGATTTACTAGGCAATAGTAGAATTAAATATCTTAAAAAAGCATCAGTATTAGATTTCTGATGCTTTTTTGTTTTTAAATACAAAATGTTATTTTTTGATATATTTTTTGGTAATTTGTTATAAAAGTCATAGTATTGCGTCACCCTAACCAAAAAACTAACATTTCCCAAAAATGAGAAAAAATCTGCTGATTGCATTAGTGCAGTTAACAGCGTTTTCCCTGTTTGCTCAAGAGGAATCGCTTTGGAAAGCCATTCAGCAACCTGCTTTCCATAATAATGAATTACTTGCCAAAGCAGATTTGCCCAACGCATATAAACTTTTCAATTTAAACCTCCCTGAATTTCAAGCCGCATTACGTAAGGTAACGGAAAATAAAATTCCCGGTAACGAAGTGTTGGTTTTATTTCCGAATGATGAAGGCGATCTGGAGCGTTTTCGTGTTCATGAAGCATCGGTAATGGCGCCTGATCTTCAGGAACAGTTTCCAACAACACGTTCATTTGCTGGTGTCAGCGTGGAAAATCCCGGCACCATTATCCGATTTAGTGTTTCCAATGAAAAAGGATTCAGCGGACTCATCAAAACAGCAGACAGAGGAACCATCATAATCGATCCTTTAGAAAGAAATGCACAAACCTATATTGTTTTCAACAGAAAAAACAATCCTAAAAACAATTCGCCTTTTGCCTGTTCTACAGATGAAGCAATGTTGTTTGAAAACAGCAACAATAAGAGTGTATTGAATAATGCCGACGATGCCCAATTGCGAAGGTTTCGACTTGCCATGTCGTGTACAGGAGAATATACTGCTTTTCACGGCGGAACAGTCGCCGGAGCAATGGCAGCCATTAATGCAACGGTAACCCGTGTCAATGGTGTTTTTGAAAATGATTTCAACGTGCGGCTGATCTTAATAGGAACAAATGCAAACGTAGTGTATACGAATGCGGCAACGGATCCGTATTCCGACGCTGCAACAGGAGCCGGAGGCGCCTGGAATGGCGAATTGCAATCGACTTTAACATCAGTGATAGGGGAAGCTAATTATGATGTTGGCCATCTCTTCGGGGCTACCGGAGGGGGAGGAAATGCAGGTTGTATCGGTTGTGTTTGTGTAAACGGTCAAAAAGGAAGCGGTTATACTTCTCCGGCAGACGGAATTCCGCAAGGCGATAATTTCGATATTGATTATGTGGCCCACGAATTAGGGCATCAGTTTGGAGCGAATCACACATTTACACATGCAACACAGGTTGCCGTAGCGCAATTGGAACCCGGCAGCGGAAGCACTATCATGGGGTATGCGGGAATTACAGGAGCCACAGATGTTCAGCAACACAGTGATGCTTATTTTCACGCCATCAGTATACAGCAGGTTACCAATAATGTCAAAGGAAAAGGCTGTCCGACGCTTCTTGTCACTGGAAATGCTGTGCCTACGGCTAATGCAGGCGCAGATAAAACTCTGCCAATAGGAACTGCCTTCAAGTTGATGGGAAGTGGCACCGATGCTAATGGATTGGCTTCATTGACGTATTGTTGGGAGCAGATGGATATTGGCGATGCGACTACAACGTATCCGAATACCACAAAAGTGACAGGGCCTAATTTCCGTTCGTTCAGTCCAACGGCCAGTCCGATGCGAAGGTTTCCAAGACTTGCGGATCACGTGGCGAACGGTGTGGGAGGTAATATGTGGGAAATTGTTCCCGGTGTCGACCGAACGCTTAATTTCCGTTTTACGGTAAGGGATAACAGATCCGGAGGCGCATGCAATGAAAGTGATAACATGACTGTCTTTTTTGATAATGCCTATGGGCCTTTTTCGGTCACGTCACAAAATACATCCGGGATTAGTTGGGCTATTGGCAGTACGCAAAGCATAAGCTGGTCTGTAAACAACACTACTGCTTTGACGGGATCTGCCAATGTGAATATTTTACTTTCCACCGATGGGGGAGTGACATTTCCAATCACATTGCTGGCCAATACGCCAAACGACGGAACACAAACGATTACTGTTCCCGATATTCTTTCCACGAATTGCCGATTGCTGATTGAACCGACAGGGAATGACTATTACGCGATTAATACGATGCCATTCGCAATAGGATATTCGATTACTACAACATGTACCGATTACACTTATAATACAAGTTTTACGATTCCGGATAACAATACCGCGTATACCGTAAAGTCAATTAATGTTCCAACAAATTTGTCTGTTACGGATGTGAATTTGAGAGTAGTGCTGAATCATTCGTATGTGTCGGATCTGCAAATCGCTTTGGTTGATCCCAACGGAACCAATCAGATTAACGTTTTCAACAGAAGCTGTACAAACAACGATAACATGAACGTGCTTTTTGATGATCAGGGGGTTGCCATGGTTTGTGCATCACCGATTAATGGAACTTATCTTCCGTCCCAGGCATTGTCGGTTTACAACGGAACAAATCCACAGGGCAATTGGTTGGTCGGAATCCGTGATTTAGGTGCGGCCGATGTGGGAACCGTTTCTTCCTACACACTTACAATTTGTTCTAAAACTTACACCGAACTTGCAGTGGCTTGTGGTGCTGTAACTTCAAATTGGAACGGGACTTCGTGGTCTAACGGAGCACCGAGTAAAAATACAGCGGTTACATTAAATGGTAATTATGATACACTGATAAATGGTAGTTTTACCTGTTGCAGTTTGGCGATTGCCAATGGGTCACTATTAAAAATAGGTAACAATTCCTATGTAAATATCATCAATGATTTGACTGTTAATGCAGGAGGAATTTTGGATGTGGATAATTCCGGTTCTCTAGTTATGGTAAACAATTCGGGAGTTGTTACCAATAACGGGACGTCTATTGTTCGTAAAACATCTTCGTTTTTTGATAATTATGATTATACGTTCTGGTCGTCACCTGTCCATAATTTGACAATCGGGGGTGCTTTGTCATCCTGGCAGCAAACCAATATTTTTAAATTGAATGCCGCCAATTATAGGGATGACAACAACGATTCTTATGACGATAACGGAGATGCATGGGTGTTCACTCCGCAAAGTGAAGTGATGATTGCCGGTAAAGGATATGCGGCGATGGCGAGTACCACAGGTGTTTTTCCGCGTCAGGACAATGTTCTGTTTAATGGAAAAGTCAATAATGGAATTATTACTATTCCTGTTAATTTAAGTCTGGACAATGTGAAGAATAATGACGATTTTAATCTGATCGGAAACCCCTATCCTTCCGCTATTAACGCCAATGATTTCATCGCTGCCAATGCAGGGGTGATTTCGGGGACACTTTATTTTTGGACACACGTTGGAAATTATAATGGATCAAATTACAGTCCGAATGATTTCGCTTATTACAATTTGTCTGGAGGAACGGCTACTTCGGCAACAGGGACAGGTAATACGTCACAGCCTAATGGTTTGATCGCTTCAGGGCAGGGTTTTCAGGTGGATGCATCGGTTAACGGGAATGTGGTTTTCAATAACGGCATGAGGAATTTGGGATACTCTAATTCCAATTTTTACCGTTCAACAGAAGAACCTCAAACGGAAAGAGACCGAATTTGGCTGAATCTGATCGCAGAGGATAACGTTTTCAGTCAGCAGTTAATCGGATTTTTTCCGGAGGCTACTTCCGGGGTTGATTATGGTTATGATGGTCAATACACCAAGACAAATACTTCGGCTGTTTTTTATTCCGTTATTGATGGTGAAGAATATAAAATTCAAGGAAGAGGCCCTTTTGATGTAAATGATGTTATTGCTTTGGGCTTTAGGTCCGAGATTGATAAAACGTATTCTGTTTCAATTGCTGATACTGAAGGGGTTTTGGAGAGCCAGAATATTTATGTGGAAGATAGGTTGTTGCATGTTGTTCATAATCTGAAAACTTCGGATTATGTTTTTTCTACAGCAGCAGGGGAGTTTAACAATCGGTTCGTGTTGCGTTTTACGAACGCTATATTGGGTAACGGCGATTTTGAAACCAACACGAATTCGGTTGCCGTTTTTGTCGATGGAGGCATTGCGATTACCTCTTCGTCAGAGAGGATTAAGGACGTTTTTGTTTATGACGTTTTAGGAAGACTGGTTGTGGAGAAAAGAGGGGTAGACCGTACCTCGGTTTCTTTGTCGAATGTGAGAGAAACAAAAGAAGTTCTTTTGGTTAAGGTGGTATTGGATAATGGACAAACCACTACTAAAAAAGTTTTGTATTAGTAATTCCTTTATTAATAAATTTTGGTTAGTAGAGAAATCCCGATGGTTTTGCCGTCGGGATTTTTATTACATGATGTTTAGTTTTTTGTGGGTGTTGACTATGGCCTTTTCGTTTTTATGATCGATCCATTGCTGACCTTTGTAACGACGCATCAGGTTATCGAAATTCCGCATTACAAAAATATTGTAAATAGCCTTGGAAAAATTGCTGAAACTTCTTGGTAGCGCCCTTAAACTCATCGAAAAACCTGGGGTGATGTATTTCATGTAATGCCAATATCCTTCCGGCATATAAAGCATTTCGCCGTGTTTCAGGTTGCATATAAGTCCTTGAGCATGTTGTAGTGCCGGCCATTTTTCGAAATCAGGATTGTCAAAATCAATGTCTTCCCTCGAAATCAAGGCATGTGGAACTTTGTACAGGTATTTCGTTTGATTGGGTTCAAAGAGGATACACTGTTTTTCTCCATGGAAGTGAAAATGCAGTATGTTGGGATAATCGATATCATAATGCATGAATACTTTGGAGTTTTCCCCGCCGAAGAAAAGCATTGGCAATTGTTTGATTATCTTTAAATCGGTATCAGGCCATTGGAAATCTTTTTGTAGCGATGGAATCTCTTTCATTATGTTGTAGGCAAAAATGCGGTAATTGGTCGGTTTCGATTGCAATAAATCGATGTAATCGCTCATTCTCATTTTGGCATGTGCCTGGTTGAAGCCTTCTTTATGTGAAACCGGCCGGTCATCATACAGCGGAATTATTTTTTCTCCCGCAACTGATTTGATGTAGTCAAGGTTCCATTTTTCGTAGGCAGGCCAATCCGTGGTTAATTGCTCAATAACAAGAGGCTTTTGTTTTTTAACATAATGGTTGTAAAAATCTTCTTTGGAAATGGTTTTTACACGATCAATTTCGGTTAACTGTAACTTCATGTTCGGCATTTAAATGGGTTTATAAAAAAAAAGCTCCCAGCGGTGGCTGGAAGCTAATTTAAGAAAAAACCTTTGTGTTTAGATAAAATATATTTTAGGGAATGCCTGGCTTATTCCTGCATTTCTTTTCCTTTTGCTTGCGCTTCCAGGTTTCTTTCGATTTTGTGTTCCGGACGAGACCATTTTGGCTTTTCGCCCAACGCCTGGAATTTAGAATCTTCCGCTTCCACAGTTTCCGGCTGCATCAGTTTAATGAACGGTTTCTGTGGTTGTAATCCTAACATTTCAAACATTTTCATGTCTTCGTTTACATCTGGGTTTGGAGTCGTTAACAGTTTGTCTCCGGCAAAAATAGAATTCGCACCAGCAAAGAAACACATCGCCTGTCCTTCTCTGGACATTTGCGTTCTTCCTGCAGAAAGACGAACCTGAGTTTCAGGCATAACGATACGCGTAGTAGCGACCATACGGATCATTTCCCAGATTTCAACCGGTTTTTCGTCTTCCATCGGTGTTCCTTCAACGGCCACCAATGCGTTGATCGGCACGGATTCCGGTTGCGGGTTTAATGTAGACAAAGCTACCAGCATTCCTGCACGGTCTTCGATGCTTTCCCCCATTCCGATGATTCCGCCGCTACATACCGTAACGTTTGTTTTACGAACGTTTTCGATGGTTTGCAAACGGTCTTCAAATCCGCGGGTTGAAATAACTTCTTTATAATATTCTTCCGATGTGTCTAAATTGTGATTGTAAGCATACAAGCCGGCTTCTGCCAAACGTTGTGCCTGATTTTCGGTCAACATTCCCAAAGTACAACACACTTCCATGTCCAGTTTGTTGATGGTACGCACCATTTCCAATACCTGGTCAAACTCCGGTCCGTCTTTCACATTTCTCCAGGCAGCACCCATACAAACGCGGGAAGACCCTCCTGATTTTGCTCTTAAAGCCTGTGCTTTTACTTGTGAAACCGACATTAGGTCGTTGCCTTCAACATTGGTATGATAACGGGCTGCCTGTGGGCAATATCCACAATCTTCCGGGCAACCACCCGTTTTGATAGATAATAAAGTGGAAACCTGAACCACATTTGGGTCGTGATTTACCCTGTGGATTGAAGCTGCTTCGAAAAGCAAATCCATTAAAGGTTTGTTGTATATGGCAATAATTTCTTCCTTCGTCCAGTTGTGTCTTGTTGTTGTACTCATGCTACATTTTTTGATGTGTCAAAAATAGGCAATTCGAAACGAAGTAAAAAATTTTGTTGAAGCCTGATTTGTACGAACATAAATCTCCCCTTCAATGAAAAGGTCTGCATCGTTTGGCAGTGGTTGTTTTTTTAATGAATTGTTTGTTTTTGAAGTAGGTACCGCAGCAGAAAAGATTACGGTGCCGAAAAAGCTTACGTAATAATGTAAGGGATGAAAATAAAAAAACCTCTCATTGTTGAGAGGTTTAGTACCCGGAGTGGGAATCGAACCCACACACCTAAGTACACGAGTTTGAGTCGTGCGCGTCTACCAATTCCGCCATCCGGGCTTCGGACTGAGAGGCTTTTAAAGGCGTCCCGGCAATTGATTGTTTCAATCTGGGTGCAAATGTAAATAAAAATTATTCAAACATTCAAATATAACTTGAAAAAATATCTGAAAAAATTGCTTTCAGAGTTGAATTTAATTTCTAAATTTGCACCGCGTTACAGCAACACAACACTAACTAACTACAACCTAGACATTTATATTGGGTTTTTGATGTAAACAGAACCACAGTATAAACGAATCGGATAAAAACAACGAATTAAGATGACGCATATTGAACCGGAAGCAAAGATATTTGCATGTTCACAAAGCACTTACCTTGCTGAAAAAATAGCAAAGCACTATGGTGCGGAACTTGGTAAGGTAACCTTTTCAACCTATAGTGATGGCGAGTTTCAGCCGTCATTTGAAGAGTCAATCCGCGGATTGCGAGTGTTTTTGATCTGTTCGACATTTCCAAGCGCCGACAATTTGATGGAGCTTTTGTTGATGATCGATGCAGCGAAAAGAGCTTCGGCAAGACATATTACAGCGGTTATCCCATATTTCGGATGGGCGCGTCAGGACAGAAAAGACAAACCTAGAGTTCCGATAGGGGCGAAATTGGTTGCTAAATTATTGGAAAGTGCAGGAGCTACAAGAATCATGACCATGGATTTGCATGCGGATCAGATTCAGGGATTCTTCGAAAAACCGGTAGACCACCTGTTTGCATCGACAATTTTCTTGCCATACGTGGAAAGTTTAAATTTAGAGAATCTTACCATTGCGTCACCAGACATGGGTGGTTCAAAAAGAGCGTATGCATATTCTAAATTCTTGGAATCAGATGTAGTAATCTGTTACAAGCAAAGAAAAGCAGCCAACGTAATCGATACGATGGAACTAATCGGAGATGTTCGCGGCAGAAACGTAATTTTGGTAGACGATATGATCGATACTGGGGGAACGTTGGCAAAAGCAGCCGATATGATGATGGAAAGAGGAGCGTTAAGCGTGAGAGCGATTTGTACGCATGCGATTTTATCCGGTGAGGCATATGAAAGAATTGAAAACTCGAAGATTCTGGAATTAATCGTAACTGATTCAATTCCGTTGAAACGAGAAAGCACTAAGATAAAGGCGGTAAGCTGTGCGCCATTGTTTGCAGAAGTAATGCACATGGTACAGAACAACAACTCTATCAGTAGCAAATTTTTAATGTAGTATTTTATTAATTTTTTAAATAGTTCAAATGAAATCAATTACGATTAAAGGATCAGAAAGAGAAAGCGTAGGAAAGGCTTCAACGAAAGCGGTACGTAATGCTGGAATGGTTCCTTGCGTTATATACGGAGGAGATCAGCCAGTACATTTTTCAGCAGAAGAAAAAGCATTCAAAAGCTTGGTTTACACTCCAAACGTACACACTGTTGTAGTTGAATTGGAAGGTGGAAAAACTTTCAACGCTATTCTTCAGGACATTCAGGTTCACCCTGTGTCTGACAAAATTTTACACATCGATTTCTATCAGTTACATGATGACAAAGAAATCACTATGGAAGTACCGGTTAAAGTTACAGGAACTTCTCCAGGTGTATTATTAGGAGGTGTTTTACGTCTTAACCAACGTAAACTTAAAGTTAGAGCTTTACCAGCTAACTTACCTGACTTCGTTGAGGCTGACATTACTCCTCTTGAAATGGGTAACAAATTGTATGTGACTAAAATCCCTACAAACAACTTCAGATTATTACACCCGGACAACACTGTAGTGTGTCAGGTGAGAATCTCACGTGCTGCTATGAAAGCTGCTCAAGAAGCTGCAAAAGCAGAAAAAGGTGGAGGAAAAAAGAAAAAATAATTTCAATTTTTCGAAATATCAAAGAGTCCCGGTTTTTATCGGGACTTTTTTTTTGGTTTTTTTAGAAGTGTTATTTTACCGCAGATTCGCAGATTTTTAATGTTTTTTAATTTGCGAATCTGCGGTTAATTTATTTTATCAGAAGCGAATGGTCCGGCTACTCTCGGGGATCCCTGTTCCCGCTTTCCGTTCTACTTCGTGCCACTCCAATCGGGGCTATGGGAGAATGGTATTGCCTTTTTGCAAACATTTTCAAATTTTCAAATTAACCAATTTTCAAATTGTTGTACTTTTGCGCCATGAAGTGGCTGACACAATTATTTAAAAAAGAAAAACCCGTTACAGATACTATCGATCCCATGAAATCGGAGATTCTGGGAACGCCACAAAAAAATTTAAACGAAGTGAGTAAAAAGTTTTTAATTGTAGGTTTAGGCAATATAGGCGCCGAATATGTAAACACCCGACACAATATCGGATTTAAAGTGGTGGATCATCTGGCTAAACAGGAAAGCGTTTCTTTCGAAACCGTAAAGTTGGGTGCGCTGGCCGAATGTAAAATCAAAGGCAGAACGCTATTGTTGCTAAAGCCGAATACCTACATGAACTTGAGTGGGAAAGCGCTTCAGTACTGGATGGAAAAAGAAAAAATCGCCAAAGAAAACGTATTAGTTATCACCGACGATCTGAACCTGCCCTTCGGAACCATCCGAATAAAACCCAAAGGCAGCGACGGAGGCCATAACGGTTTGAAAAGCATCCAGCAGACATTAAATTCAGCAGATTATCCCCGTTTTCGTTTCGGGATCAGCGACGAATTCAAAAAAGGAAAGCAGGTGGACTATGTATTGGGAGAATGGGATGATCAGGAAAAAGAGAAGCTGCCGGAGCGTTTGGATAAGTCGGCGGAAGCAGTCAAGTCCTTTACCTTGACCGGTTTAGGAAATACCATGAGTGAGTTTAACGGAAAGTAAATCCAATATAAAAATTTTTTTTTACACTTTTTTGTGCCCCCTACCGTGTGGAACAAGTGTCATACATAATGCATTAGTCAACGGATGACACAGGTTAAACGGATTGGAATAGATTTTTTGACGTAAACCGAAAGATTTGATATAAATCACTATCTGTTTTAAAATCATTTTGGATTTAATTTGTGTAAATCAGTTCAATCCATATGATCTGTGTGCTAATTTTAGATGTGTCCACATGATGGTTAATTCCCTGGGGTTTTTAATTTATAAATCTTTCGTATGAAATTTCGGAAGATTTTTTTTAATTAAAAAACTACATACGAACTATTATTATATTTTTGCCCAGATTTTGAAAACTTAACTTATGAAAAAAATAGCAATGATTGCCTTGCTGCTGGTATCGGTAGTAACTATGGCCCAAACAAAAAGAATTCTTTCGGGTGACTTTAAAAATTTAAAAGGGATAACAGAATTCAATTTGGTATTTGATTATACTAATCTGAAAGTCGATAAGTTCGAAACTGAAGAGGAGTTTTTGCAGGATAAAATGAAGAAAAGGGAAGAAAAAGGGACTGATGAAGAGTTTAAAAGAACCTGGTTTTCAGATAGGGAAGAAAGATATGAGCCTAAATTTGTTGAGTCTTTCAACAAAAGATTTGATGGAGAGATCAAAGCAGCTAAAAATTTAACTTCGGCAAAATATATTGTAAAAAAAAAAACCCTTTGGATTTATCCCGGATATAATGTAGGTGTGGTGAGACAGTCGTCAAAATTGAATGCAATTATTACAATTACAGAGGTTGGAAATCCGGATAATATATTGTTGTCTGTTGGTTATTCAAAGGTTTTGGGTAGCGGAGCAGGAGGTTTCGACTATAATTCGGGTTATCGGATTTCAGAAGCCTATGCTAAATTGGCAAAAGAGTTTGCATCAGAATTAAAGAAGGTAAATAAATAAGTTTTCTTCAATAAAAAAACCGGATTCTTCCGGTTTTTTGAATTTTAAATGAATTATTATAATGACAAAATCAATTCAGGATGTAAGATAAACACATAGAAAGGATAACTTCTTCTTAATTAGTGTTTTATATCTGATTGAAAAATTAAGTGGGGCTGAATTTGTAATGCCGGAGGAATAGTTGGTTAAAAGGAGAATAAAATATTATATATTTACTAAAATATTAAATTACAATTTATGAAAAAAGTATTGGTTGCTGGGTTTATGCTTGTCTCGGCTTTTGCAATGTCACAGGATATGGATGTGACTAAAGGTGATTTTAGTTTCTTAAAAGATCAAAAAGAAATCAATGTAGAGTTTACTTACAACAATTTGAAATTGATGAAAGACAACCTTACGGATGAACAGTATGTTTCTGAAAGAGTTGCTGATTTAAACAAAAAAGGCACGGGAACCGGTGATAACTGGAAAAAGAAATGGTATGCCAGTCGAGATTTGTTATTTGAAACAAAATTTTTGGAATTGGTAAACGTTGTTCTTACAAAAGAGAAAAAAAACGTGACTTTCCAGGAAGATTTAAAGAGCGCAAAATATACTTTAATTGTTGATGCGGTTTGGATCTATCCGGGATACAATGTGGTTATGGCGAAGCATGGGGCTAAAGTTTCCACTGTTTTAAGATTTGTTGAAACAGCTAACCCTAACAATGTAGTGTTGGAAATTAAAAGTGATGAAGCTCCTGGAGATGTCTTCGGTGGTTCTTTCAGCAACGAAGACAGAATTGGTGAAGGGTATGCCAAAACAGGGAAGTCATTGGCCAAGATGTTAATAAAAAAGAAAGGCGTATAATAGGATTGCTTCTTTAATAAATAAAAAAACCCGGATTCTTCCGGGTTTTTTATTTTTACTCTTTTTCAAGATTTAAAAGGTAAGCCATGTTTTTGATTACGCTGTCGTGTTTCTTTACAAATGGGTTTTCCTGATCCCAGACATAACCGGCTAAAACCGCACATATTTTTTTCTTAACATCCGGATTTTCAGGTTGGTGGAAAAATAAAGTCTGCAGGTTTCCGGTATACCATTCTTTTACATAGGTAGTGAAAACACCGATCCCGCTTTTCATGTATTCTGTGAATTCAGTTTCCCAATCGATTTTTTCACCTTTAAGCTGACGGTGAACTAATTTGGCGGATAACATTCCGGATTCCGTGGCAAAAGCTACTCCGGAAGAGAAAACAGGGTCCAAAAACTCCGAGCTGTTTCCGGTCAAAGCAAATCCGTCACCATACATTTTCTTTACCGAACGGGAATAATTTTCCAATTTTACCGGCTCAAACAAAAATTCCACATCGCCAAAACGTTTGATGTAATAATCGGATAGTTGGATTGCATTTTTAAGGGCTTCTGCATTGTCTTTGTTTTCCGAAAGTGAATTGATGAATTCAGTAGGGCCAACCACTCCTAAACTGGTATTTCCGTTTGAGAAAGGAATTACCCATAACCATACCTCTGTTTCAAGGATGTCAAAAGAAATCTGCGTGCCTTCAACGCCTTCCGGACGGTTAGTATCTTTTACATGGACAAATATAGAAGAATGCGGATCTAATTTGGAAGGCGTATCCAAATCCAGTAAACGCGGCAATACACGGCCATATCCGCTGGAATCAATGATGAATTTTGCGTGAATTTCCTTGATAGTGCCATCTTTGTCTTTAACAGTGGTCACAGAATCGCTTCCGTTGAATTTTACATCCAGTACTTCGCTTTCAAACTCCAGATCGATTCCTTTTCGGATTACTTCTTGAGCCAAAGTGTTGTCGAAATCAGCTCTGGGTACCTGCCAGGTCCAGTCCCAACCTTCAGAGAATTTGTCGCTGAAGTCAAAAACGCAGATTTCTTCCCCACGGATGAAACGCGCTCCCAGTTTTTTCTCGAAATTCATGGCATCCAGCGCAGGAAATAAACCTGCCTCATCAAAGTGATCCATTACTCTTGGGATAAGGCTTTCTCCTACTACCAGTCGTGGAAATTTTGTCTTTTCGACAATCTTGACTTTTGTCCCGTTATTGTGTAAATAAGATGCTGAAACACAGCCTGAAGGGCCGGCTCCAATAACGAGTACATCTACGAATTCCTGTTTCATATTTTTTCTTTTTTCTTTTTAAGAATATGTTACCTTTGCAAGTGTTCAAAAGTAAATACATAAATTCAATTATTAAATAAAATTGCTTATATATTTAAGCAAAAAAATAACCTTAAATGAGTACTATAAACGAATATTTAAGCCTGAAAGAATTCGCTGGGATCGTGTTTGAAAACAATAAAGTTGATGTTAGCGATGCAGTGGTACACCGCGTAGAAGCCAGTTTTAATTTTTTAAAGGAATTTTCAGGAAATAAAGTGATTTATGGTGTGAATACCGGTTTCGGGCCAATGGCACAATACCGAATTAAGGATGAAGACAGATTACAATTACAATATAATTTAATCCGAAGCCATTCTTCGGGAACCGGAAAACCTTTGAGCCCAATTTGTGTAAAATCGGCAATTTTGGCTAGGTTGAACACACTTTCGTTGGGAAATTCCGGTGTGCATCCCTCGGTAATCCACTTAATGAAAGAATTTATCAACAGGGATATTACGCCGCTTATTTTTGAACATGGCGGAGTAGGAGCCAGTGGTGATTTGGTTCAGTTGGCTCATCTCGCTTTAACGCTGATTGGCGAAGGAGAAGTTTTTTATAAAGGAGAACGCAGAGCGACCAAAGAAGTTTTCGAACTGGAAAACCTTAAGCCGATCAATGTGGAAATCCGCGAAGGACTGGCTTTGATGAACGGAACATCCGTAATGACAGGAATCGGAATCGTGAACGTACATAATGCGGAAAAGGTTTTGGATTGGGCCATAAAATGTTCTTGCGCTATCAATGAAATCGTTCAGGCTTACGACGACCACTTGTCGGCTGAATTAAATAATACCAAACGCCACTTCGGTCAGCAGGAAATTGCCAAAAGAATGCGCGATAACCTTGCCGACAGTACTTTGGTAAGAAAAAGGGAAGATCACCTGTACACGGGAGAAAATACGGAAGAAGTGTTCAAGGAAAAGGTACAGGAATATTACTCGTTGCGATGTGTACCACAGATTTTAGGTCCGGTTTTAGACACTATAAATGCGGTGGCTGATGTAATGGAAAACGAAATCAATTCTGCTAATGATAACCCGATCGTAGATGTGAAGAACCAACACGTTTATCATGGAGGGAATTTCCATGGGGATTATATCTCATTGGAAATGGACAAACTGAAACTGGTTGTTGCTAAACTGACTATGTTGGCAGAGCGTCAGTTAAATTATTTGCTGAATTCCAAATTGAATGAAATTCTTCCTCCGTTTGTGAATTTGGGAACGTTAGGATTCAATTTCGGGATGCAGGGTGTTCAGTTTACGGCAACGTCAACCACGGCGGAAAGTCAGATGTTGTCCAATTCCATGTATGTGCACAGTATTCCGAACAACAATGACAATCAGGATATTGTAAGTATGGGAACCAATGCAGCGGTAATTACCGGAAAAGTAATTGAAAATGCGTTCGAGGTTTTGGCTATCGAATTAATAACGATTGTTCAGGCAATAGATGCTTTAGGATATAAGGATCAGGTTTCTTCGGTAACGAGAAAAATGTATGATGAAGTGCGAAATATCATTCAGGAATTCAAAGAAGATCAGGTAATGTATCCATTTGTACAACAAGTGAAGGATTATTTGATGGCAGAATAAATCGGCATTTAAAACCAATTAACTATGACGAAAAAACTACTTTTTTTACTTTTATTGTCCTTTCAGTTTGTTGCGGCTCAAGAATTGGCGTTGGTAAGACAGCAAGGCAAGTTCGGGTACATTTCCAAAACAGGGGAATTTGTTATTCAGCCCAAATTCAAAGTGGCCAAAAATTTCTCCGAAGGTTTGGCAGCTGCCGAAGAAAACGGTTTGTGGGGTTTTATTAATCTGAAGGGCGAATGGGTGATTAAGCCTTCTTTTTCGGATGCCAAATACTTTAACAGCGGAATTTGTGTAGTGAAAAAAGACGATCAGTGGTTCTATATCAATAAAAAAGGGGAAACCCTTACTATGCCGGCTTCGGAAAAAGTATTCGATTTCGAAGAAGGTGTAGCCTTCATTAAGCAGGGAGATAAAATCGGATTGATAAATACTAAAGGAGAGGTAGTTCTTCAGCCAACATATCAGATTATTAAGCCTTTCGAAGATGGTTTTGCCCGAGTAAAAAACAATGATAAATGGGGGATTATCGACAAAGCCGGAAAGGTAGTTGTTAATGCTGAATACGATGAAATAGGCAATTTCTTTAAAAATTCAACCTGGGCTGGTAAAGGTAAACAGTTTGGTTTGGTTACCGCGAATAAATTTACGGTTCTTGAAGGGGTAGATAAGATTTGGGATTTTGATTTTCAGTATGTTACTTATGCTCGAAAAAATGGTAAGATTGGGTTTGTTGACTTAAAAGGAAATTGGATTGTAGAACCTAAATTTGACAAGGCAAGAGCTTTTGTAAAAAATTTAGCGCCAATCTGCGAAGGTAAAAAATGGGGTTACATCAATATGAAGGGAGAATATGTGGTTAAGCCAATGTATGACGATGCAGAGATTTTCAGTACTGATGGATTGGCTCCCGTAAAAGAGAAAGAATGGGGTTTTATAGATGTTAACGGGAAAAAGGTTATCGAATCAAAATATCAGATAACAGCTGGAGGTTTTGCGAGTTTGTTCAGAAACAGAGAAAAAGGATTTCTAAATGGTATTGCCAGGGTTAAATCCGGAAAGCAATGGGGATTCATCAAAACAGACGGAAGTGTTTTAGGCGGACAATGGTATGAAAACGCCGAATTATTTCAAAAATAAATAACTATGAAATGTGCCCTAATCACAGGTGGTTCCCGTGGAATCGGAAGTGCCATCTGCCAAAAATTAGCCGAAATTAAAAAGTATCATATATTGATTAATTATCAGCATAATCAGGAAGCTGCCGAAAAAACTTTGGAAGAAGTGATTAAAAGAGGTACTACCGGTGAGATAATTAAATTCAATGTTTCCGATGCGGATGAGGTGAAAAACGCCTTAACTGCCTGGCAGGAAGCGAATCCGGATGCGGTGGTCGAAGTCATTGTAAACAATGCCGGAATCACACGCGACGGTTTGTTCATGTGGATGTCGCACGAGGATTGGAACAATGTGATAAACACCAGTCTGAATGGCTTCTTTAACGTGACGAATTTCTTCATCCAAAAAATGTTGCGCAATAAATATGGCCGTATTGTCAATATGGTTTCCGTGTCGGGGGTAAAAGGAACGGCAGGGCAAACGAATTATTCTGCTGCTAAAGGAGCTGTGGTTGCTGCCACTAAAGCGTTGGCACAAGAGGTGGCAAAACGAAATATAACGGTGAATGCCGTGGCACCGGGCTTTATCCGCACGGACATGACCAGCCAGCTCGATGAAAAAGAACTGATTAAAATGGTGCCGGCCAATCGTTTTGGAGAAGCCGAAGAAGTAGCCGAATTGGTGGGCTTCCTGGCATCCGATAAAGCAGGTTATATTACCGGAGAGGTTATTAATATTAACGGAGGAATTTATTCGTAACTATTCGGATAAACTGAAAATGAATTGTTTACAGGTTTTTAGCCTATATTTGGCTTCGTAGAAATAATAAAGAATGAGCAGAAGAGTAGTAATTACCGGAATGGGGATTTATTCCTGTATTGGAACTTCAATAGAAGAAGTGAGGCAATCGCTTTATGAAGGGAAGTCCGGAATAGTGTATGATGAGGAACGAAAGGAATTTGGTTTTCAGTCGGCCATAACAGGTATGGTCCCAAAACCGGATCTGAAAAGTATGTTGAGCCGTCGTCAGCGTATCAGCGTGGGTGAAGAAACCGAATATGCTTATATGGCTACCATTGAGGCATTGAAAAACGCTAAAATTGAAGAAAGCTATTTCGATGAGAACGAAGTGGGTATTCTGTACGGAAACGACAGTGTTTCCAAGGCGATTATCGAAGCTACAGATATCATACGCGAAAAGAAAGATACGGCATTAATAGGTTCCGGAGCGATTTTCAAATCGATGAACTCTACCGTGACCATGAATTTATCTACTATTTTCAGATTGCGCGGGGTGAATATGACCATCAGCGCAGCCTGTGCAAGCGGATCTCACGCAATAGGTCTCGGATTTTTGTTGATCCAAAACGGAATGCAGGACATGATTATTTGTGGTGGTGCCCAGGAAATCAACAAATACGCTATGGCCAGTTTCGACGGCTTGGGTGTTTTTTCTCCTAACGAAAATGAGCCTGCCAAAGCTTCCCGTCCTTTTGATTCAGCCCGAAACGGGTT
>NZ_DATIDM010000088.1:0-6222 GCF_035456225.1 Flavobacterium sp.
CTCCGTAATGAAATTTACTGACAAATAAAAAATCGCCGATTAACAATGATTTCTCCAAAGAGGAAGACGGAATGGTAAAGGGCTGAATAAGGTAAGTGTGTACTAAAGTTGCCACAACAATGGCAAAAAGCAGTGAACTTACAGTATTTTCATTTTGTATGGCATTTTTGTTAGGGATATACGTTACATTCTGGGTATAATTAACGTAATAAATGTAAAAACCAAGCGTGACAACTGCCAAAGCTGTATCTACTTCAGATTTTTTGCCGAAAGCCCTTAATGTTTCTACCCAGATAACCGGAAACATGATAAGGTTTACGATAGGGATAAACAACAAAACAGTCCACCAAGTAGGGCGATCGATGATTTTCATCAATACAATGGCATTGTAAACCGGAATAGCGGCTTCCCATGATTTTCTTCCTGCTTTTTCATATAATTTCCATGTTCCTGCAAAATGTACAAGCTGTACGATCAGGAAAAAGATAAACCATTGAATTAGTGTCATAATGTGTTTATTTGGTTATTTGTTTAATCGTTTTCAGGTTGTCTGATAATCTAAATTATCCAACATCTGATTATTTTAAATTTAAAACGTCTTTCATGGTGAAAACACCTTTTTTTCCGTTAATCCATTCGGCAGCCACGACAGCTCCCAAGGCAAAACCTTCGCGACTGTGCGCCGTATGTTTTATTTCAATCTGATCTACCGCAGAATCATAAAATATGCTGTGTGTACCCGGTATGTTTTCAATACGTTTGGCTTCGATATGGATTTCGTTAGCTTTCGGAACTTCCAACGTCCAATTAGCGTAGTCTGAATTTTCAATAATTCCTTCAGCCAATGTAATTGCCGTTCCACTTGGTGCATCCAGTTTCTGGGTATGATGGATCTCTTCCATGGAAACCTTATATTCCTCAAGGTTTGCCATCATTTTTGCCAGATAATTGTTCAGTTCGAAGAAGATGTTAACTCCTAAACTGAAATTGGAACCGTAAATAAAAGCTCCGTTTTTCTCATTACACAATGCAACCATTTCGTCATATTGCTCCAACCAACCCGTAGTTCCGGATACAATCGGTACATTAGTAGCAAAACAAGTTGAAATGTTACTCACTGCAGCAGTAGGAACACTGAAATCGATTGCAACATCTGCATTTTCCAATCCGTCATAAGTGTCACCGTGGTCTTTTCGAAGAACAATTTCGTGACCTCTTTCCAAAGCAATACGTTCGATTACTTTACCCATTTTTCCGTAGCCTAAAAGTGCAATTTTCATGATGTTCAGATTAGAATTTATAATTCAGTGTCAAACCGACATTGTGTTTGTAATTGATTTCGTTTTGATAGAGATCCGGACGAACCGTAAGGTTTTCGTTTACGTTGAACTGCATCAGGTGTGCATCAACATTGGCGTCCACGATATTTAAGACATAAATGGCAACAGTAATGAAAGCCGATAAATCACGGTTTCTTTTGTAAAATTTCTGTCCTTCTATCAGTCGTCCATTGTCTAAAGGCCCATAGTAAGGGTCGTCATCCAGGTAATGCGAAGTGCCGTTTAACCTGTCTTTGTATTCGTTACGGAAATCGTTGTATTTTTTGTTGTTATCTATGTAAAAATAGATACTCGTTGCCAGTCCGGCATAGATAATAGGGATTTTCCAGTATTTTTTGTTGTAAGCCTGTCCCATTCCCGGAACCAATGCTGAATAAAAAGCAGCTTTGGCTGGGGCAAGAACGTTAATTTCGCCCGTTTTAACAGAGTCCTTTGCAATCAGTAACGGAGCTTCAGTTTGGGAAAGAACTGTTTGCGATGTAAAGAACAGTGTGAAAAAGAATATTATCAGTAACTTATTCACTATCCGTTAATTAATTTTAAAATCCTGTTGAAATCTTCTTCAGAATGGAAAGGAATAGTTATTTTCCCTTTTCCGTTAGCGGCCACTTTTACATCTACTTTAGCTCCGAAGAAATTGGTAATACTTCTTTGTTTGTCGGAATCCACTTCAAAAGAAGTTCCTTTTGGTGCCTTTGGCAGAGCTGGTTTCAGGCTATCATGATACGCTTTGACCAATGCCTCGGTTTCACGAACAGAAAGATTTTGGCTTACAATTTTCTGATAGATATCGGTTTGCACATCGTGATCTTCCACGTTGATGATGGCACGACCGTGTCCCATGGTGATGAATCCGTCGCGGATACCGGTTTGGATGATCGGGTCTAATTTTAGTAAACGCAGGTAATTGGCAATCGTCGAACGTTTTTTACCAACTCGGTCACTCATTTGTTCTTGAGTCAGCTGAATTTCGTCGATTAATCTTTGGTAAGACAAAGCGATTTCGATAGGATCCAAATCATGTCTCTGGATATTTTCCACCAAAGCCATAACCAATGAATCGTTGTCGTTTGCAAGACGAATATAGGAAGGAACCGTTTTTAACCCTATTAATTTCGAAGCACGTAAACGACGTTCACCGGAAATCAACTGGTATTTGTTGAAATCGGTTTTTCTAACCGTAATAGGTTGGATTACACCTAGTTCTCTAATGGAGGAGGCCAATTCCTGAAGCGATTCTTCATTGAAATTGGTTCGTGGTTGAAACGGATTGATTTCAATTGCTTCGATATCAAGTTCAATAATATTCCCGACAACTTTGTCCGCATTTTTATCCTCTACCGATTGAATATCGTTTTCCGGATCTTTTAATAACGCCGATAATCCTCTTCCTAATGCCTGTTTTTTTACCGCTTTTGTCATAAAATATTAGATGCTGTTTTTCTTGATTATTTCCTCTGCCAAGTTTAGATAATTGGTCGCTCCTTTACTTGTAGCGTCATAATTAATGATGCTTTCTCCGAAACTTGGTGCTTCACTCAATTTGATGTTTCTTTGGATGATGGTATCAAAAACCATGTTGTTAAAGTGTTTCTGCACTTCTTCCACCACCTGATTTGATAAACGCAAACGAGAATCATACATCGTTAGCAATAAACCTTCAATGTCCAGTTCCGGATTGTGTATTTTTTGCACACTTTTGATGGTGTTCAGCAATTTACCAAGGCCTTCCAATGCAAAATACTCACACTGAATAGGGATCACAACCGAGTCGGCAGCTGTTAAGGCATTTAAGGTCAGTAACCCCAAAGAAGGCGCACAATCAATAATGATATAATCGTATTTGTCTTTTACGCTCGCCAATGCCTGTTTCAGCATGTACTCACGGTTTTCTTTGTCTACGAGTTCAATTTCGATTGCCACAAGGTCAATATGAGCCGGAATTAAAGATACGTTCGGAGCCGTACATTCCATTATAGCTTCTTCAGGTGTGTTGCTGTGTTCCAGAATCTGATAAGTTCCTATTTCAACACCTTCCACGTCAATTCCTAATCCTGACGAGGCATTTGCCTGAGGATCAGCATCAATTAATAGTACTTTTTTTTCCAGAACACCTAAGGAAGCTGCTAAATTAACTGAAGTTGTAGTTTTTCCAACGCCACCTTTTTGATTGGCTATAGCAATGATTTTACCCATTTTTTCTTTTCAAATTTTGAAGCGTAAAAATACAATTTATTATGGTTTATGAAAATGTTATTTGTTAACAATATTTTAAAGTTGAAAGAGATGGTTTAAGTTTGCAGTCTCAGTCCTAGTTTACAGCGATTGTAGTGGTAATTGTCATGATTGAAATGCCTCAATTCTTTTTGATCAGGAGATGTTTTAGGCGGATGAATTTTTGGAGATGTTTTATAAAAAAAAGTCAGCCTGAATTTCTTCAAGCTAACTACTATATTCTATTTTCAATTTGTCATTTGAAACTGCAAACCGTAACTGAATACTGCGACTGACTACTGTGACTGAGTACTGTGACTGACTACTATTTATTCCCTTTCGACTTGATCATCATTTCCAGCATATCCCATAATTCGGTTGGAACCTGTTCGAGTAAATTGAATTGTCCTGCGCCTTGTAACCATTCCCCTCCGTCGATGGTAACCACTTCACCATTAACGTATGCGGAAAAATCAGAAACCAGATATGCTGCTAAATTTGCTAATTCCTGATGATCGCCCACTCTTTTCAAAGGTACTTTTTTAGCTAAATCGAATTTCTCTTTTAAATCACCCGGCAACAAACGATCCCAGGCGCCTTTGGTAGGGAAAGGGCCAGGAGCAATCGCATTCATGCGGATGCCGTATTTGGCCCATTCCACAGCCAAACTTCTTGTCATGGCAAGCACTCCGGCCTTCGCTGTAGCGCTTGGAACTACATAAGCAGATCCTGTCCAGGCGTAAGTTGTGACTATATTTAGCACTGTGTTGTTGGTTTGTTTTGCTTCAATCCAATGTTTTCCGAAAGCCAACGTGCAGTTTTTGGAACCTTTCAAAACGATGTCGATTATGGTATCCCAGGCATTGGCTGACAAGCGTTCGGTAGGGGAGATGAAATTTCCGGCAGCATTGTTCACTAACACATCTACTTTTTGGTAGGCTTTTAAAACTTCGGCTAACATGGCTTCTACCTGGTCGTAATTGCGTACGTCGCATTGAACGGCAAGGCATTTTCCACCGGTTTCCGATTCTAATTCTTTGGCCGTGGTTTGCAGTTTTTCCAAATCACGGGAGGTGATGGCAACTTTTGCACCCAATTCCATAAAATATTTTGTCATTGCTTTACCTAGACCGCTTCCGCCTCCGGTTACAACAATGACCTTGTCTGCCAAAGCATTATCGCGTAGCATTTTTGCTGAAAAATTCATATGTGTAGGTTTTTAGAATCGTAAATATAAACAAAAATACTATGCCTGCATAGTAAGTGTTCAGTTTTTCAGAAGATAGTCCTCAAGACGGTCAAAAGTACCTTTGAAGCCCAACTCCATATTTTCATGATTTTCCCCAAAGGTTTTTATTTCCATATCCGATGCATTGTAAGGTGCTATCAGCAGGGTAACGGTGGTGATGCCGTTTTCTTCCTCGAGGGTCATGATGTTGAACATCTCCAACGGCCATGATTCACTGAAAGGCGCACGGATAACCCCCGCATTTTCATCGGAAAAACAATTAAGGAATTCTATTTTTTTGTTGGGTAGGATTTCTTTGTAGATGAATCGTCCCCACATTTTCAGTGAATCGGGGGATTCAATACAGTAATGGCAGGTGCCCTGCTGACGGAAATCAAAAGTTATTACATTGGTTGAAAAACCGGATGGCCCCCACCACTGTTCAAATCGTTCTGCTTCCGACCAAGCTTTATAAACGAGATTTTTAGGGGCCTTAAAATCTCTTGATATGACAAGTTTGTTGTCAATATAAAGATTGTGGTGCGACATAGTTATATTTTTTTTCGTTTTCCTAAAGATAAAAAAAATATATTACAAAATGTTATTTTTCAATATTTTATATATCGTTAAGTCGCTCTGCTGCTGCGATAAGGGTCTCATCTGTTTTGGCAAAACAAAATCGGAGCACGTTTTTGTCGGTGCCGTCCTGGTAAAAAACAGATAGCGGAATGGAAGCCACACCGTGTTTCGTTATCAGTTCCCTTGAAAAATCCACGTCATTTTGGTTGCTGATATTCTTATAGCTTACCAATTGAAAATAGGTGCCATCACATGGAAGCAATTCGAAACGACTGTCTTTAATCAGTTCCCGAAATAAATTCCTTTTTTGCAAATACATTGCAGCAATAGCGTTTAAATCGACCACATCCAGATATTCCGAAATGATATTTTGCGAAAAACTGTTCACACTGAAAACCAAAAACTGATGCACTTTTTTAATCTCGGCCATCAATTTTTCGGGTGCGATAAGATAACCGATTTTCCAGCCGGTCACATGCAATGATTTTCCAAAAGATGATGCGATAATGGTTCGTTCAATTAGTTTCGGGCGCATGTGAAAGGAGATATGCGGGTGGGAAAACGATATGAATTCATATACTTCATCCCCTAAAATCAAAACCTGCGGATGTTTCACCAATAAGGATTCCAAGGCTTCAAATTCTGCATTCGTCCAGATTCTTCCTGTTGGGTTGTGCGGATTGTTAATGATTATCATTTTTGTTTTTGATGAAAGTGCGGCCTCGATTCTGTTAAAATCGGGTGAATAATCATCATTCAGAGCAATGCGAACCGGAACGCCTCCGGCCATAATCACCGACGGTTCATAGCTGTCATAACTCGGATCCAAAAGAATCACTTCTTCTCCTGTGTTTACAAACG
>NZ_DATIDM010000089.1:0-13482 GCF_035456225.1 Flavobacterium sp.
AAAGTTCTTTAGTTAGTTTGGTTATAAAAGAGGACTGTCTCAATATTTTGAGACGTCCTTTTTGAATTTTTAAAACTTTCAAAGAGAAAGAATTAGTACTATTTTTTCCAAAAAGCAGTTTTCTTTAATGAACTCCATTTGCTATATATAACCCGTTGGGTGTAATTAATGCCAAAACCCAATCTACTAATAAAAATAAAATTTTCACCACATAGAAGCATAGAAAAAAATGAGTTTATAGCCCAATTCTTGGGTTTCATATTGCTATTATTTTCTAAAATTAAGTAAGACGACTTAATAAGTACGCTTCTATGTGGTTTAAAAAATATAAATTGAATTACACCCAACGGCTTATATATAACAAAATGTTATCAGTTCAGTTTTACTGTCGGCTAATAGAAAACAATAACTTAACATTTGATAATAAATCCTCTCGTCAAAAAAACCAATCAAAATCTGCTTATTTTTTTGTAATTTAGCACTTATTAAAATACTGTATATCAGTATTTTACAAACACAAGTAAAACATTTTCATTCCTAATCACAGGAAGAATTCATTACCGCCTCAACACATCGTACTCTTACTTATTGCTATTTTTTTAATGCCGACCTCTGACTTGTTTCAAACAAGGTCCAAAAAGAAAAAAACGAATGCAATACAATTAAAAAAATTAAGAATACGATGAAAACAATTAAACTTTTTTCCATGTCATTTCTTTTCGGGGTAATCCTTCTGTCAAGCAATTCGCTGTTTGCGCAGGATCCCGTTATGGTAGCTCCGGATATCTACAAAAAAGTAGTCCTCGATAACGATCAGGTCCGAGTGATACAAATTGAAATTGCACCCGGGGAATCTACTCCGTGGCACAGTCATCCCAACCATGTTGCTTATGCACTTACCGACGGGAAAATAGAAATCACAGACAAGGGCAAAGCTCCTGTGGCAATGGATATTAAAGCCGGTGATGCTCTTTACATTCCAGCTGTTACACATATGGCAAAAAATCTTGGCCTGGCTCCAATAAAAATGGTCGTAACTGAATTAAAACATCCAGGCAACAAAAAAGGAAAAGCCCCTGCTGCACCAGCCCCTAAAAAATAGTGCAATTCATTATGCTAAAAAATCCGTTTTTTCTTCACAGAACGGATTTTTTCAATTTTACAACGATTAAACTTACAGCTAATTAACTGGCAAAACTATAATACGTAACTTTAATATCTCATTTATAGAGTTTTATCGTAAAAGTAAAATTCAGTTCAAATAAATAGCATAGAAGTAAAACAATCCGGAATCTAAAAACTAAATGATATGCCAAAGTATGTAATCGAAAGGGAAATTCCTGGGGCAGGTAAACTCCCACCTGAACAGTTAAAAGCAATAGCACAAACTTCTTGTGGAGTATTGATCAAAATGGGCCCTGATATTCAATGGGTTCACAGTTATGTAACAGACGACAAAATTTATTGTGTCTACATCGCAGCAAACGAAGAATTGGTTCGTGAACATGCAAAACAAGGTGGATTCCCGGCAAATTCAGTGAGTCAGGTAGCTTCAATCATCGACCCTACAACGGCAGAATAATATGGCTTTTCAAATCATAAGGAAACCGATGCAATTTAAGGCATTATGAATCTAATACTAAATCCGTTTTGTGAAGGCGAAACGGATTTATTGTTTTTTTCTGATGTTTTAAAATGAATATGCTGATGAATGCAAATATTAAAATATCTGAACCTGTTCAATCTTTTTTAGCCGAAATCGGAGAGCTCGCCTATTTTACCCAACGGTTTTTTAAAGAAGTTTTCAAGCGTCCTTATGAATTCAAGGAATTTCTGCGCCAATGTTATTCTATGGGAAATCAGTCACTCCTTTTGGTTGCGGTCACCGGATTTATTATCGGATTGGTGTTTACACTGCAGTCCCGCCCCACACTTCAGGAATTTGGTGCGGTATCCTGGATGCCTTCAATGGTCAGTATTTCAATTATTCGTGAGATCGGACCTATTATTACTGCCTTAATCTGTGCCGGCAGAATCGGATCGGGAATTGGTGCCGAATTAGGTTCAATGCGGGTAACAGAGCAAATTGACGCTATGGAAGTTTCCGGAACCAATCCTTATAAATATTTGGTCGTGACCCGAATTCTGGCCACCACTTTTATGATCCCCATACTGGTTTTCTTTGCTGATGCCATTGCGATTTACGGATCTTTTTTAGTCGAAAACACAAAAGGGAATGTATCTTTTTTATTGTATTTCAATCAGGTATTCAGAAATTTGGAATTCAGCGATTTGTTTCCTTCCACCATAAAAACTTTCTTTTTTGGATTTGCAATTGGATTGGTAGGCTGTTTTAAAGGATATAATTGCAAAAAAGGCACTGCCGGAGTTGGAATTGCAGCAAATTCAGCGGTAGTTTACACGTCTATGCTACTTTTTATAATTGATTTCATAGCTGTTCTTGTAACCGATATATTTTACAATTAATAATTATGGATTCTACAACTTTCGATAAACCTGTAATAATAATTAAAGATCTTATGAAAAGCTACGGCAGTAATGAGGTTCTTAATGGGTTTAACATGGTCCTTAACGAAGGGGAGAATCTCGTAATTATGGGAAAATCAGGAGCGGGAAAATCGGTTATGATTAAATGTCTTATCGGGTTGGAAGAGGCGGATAGCGGTTCAATCGAGATTATGGGCAAAAATATAATGGAACTGGAACAGGAGGATTTGGATGAATTGCGCACCGAAATTGGATTTCTTTTTCAGGGAAGCGCCCTTTACGATTCGATGTCCGTTAGAGAGAATCTGGAATTTCCTTTGAGAAGACACACCAAAAAATTCGGAATGATTGAGGATACAACTCCTATGGTAATCACAGCATTACAGAATGTTGGTTTGGAAAACGCCATTGACTTAATGCCAAATGAATTATCCGGGGGAATGAAACGCAGAATAGCTCTTGCCCGGACATTGATACTTCAGCCGAAAATAATATTATATGATGAACCGACAACAGGTTTAGACCCTATAACATCCAAAGAAATTATCATGCTGATGCAATCGGTACAGAAAAAATACAAAACATCATCTCTTATCATTACCCATGATGTGGATTGTGCCCGTGTAATTTCAAACCGAATGATTCTTTTGTTGGACGGAATTAATTATGCTGAAGGAACATTTCAGGAACTAGCTACCTCAAAGGATCCTAAAATACAAGCATTTTTTAAATAACATGACGATGGAAAAAACAACAGCACAGAAAATAAAACTCGGATTATTCGTTATAGTGGGTTTATTACTCTTTATTGCCACTGTCTATTTTATTGGCAAGAAGCAAAACATATTCGGAAAAACTACAGAAATAAGTACCATTTTCGACAATGTAAACGGATTACAACTTGGAAATAATGTTCGTTATTCGGGAGTAAATGTGGGAACAGTCATCGAGATTGAAATGATTAATGATACTATGATCCGGGTAGATATGGATATAGAAGATAAAATAATCTCACATATAAATAAAGATGCAATCACCATAATTACTTCCGACGGATTGGTTGGCAACAAGATTATTAGCATCTTACCAGGAAAAGACAATAAAATCCCTGTAAAAGAAGGCGATGTCTTAAAATCAATGAAACGTCTCAACACTGAGGATATGCTTAAAACGTTAAATGTAACCAATGAAAATACAGCCAAAATAACTTCCAATCTGGTAAAAATAACAAAAGAAATCAGCGAAGGAAAAGGAACTATTGGAATGCTGATAAATGATACAATAATGTCAGCCGATTTAAAAGATATAACTCAAGGCCTAAAAGAATCAGCGGCCAGTTTAAACCAATTAACCACTTCTTTAAACAGAAAAGATAATGTGATTGGTGTCCTTAACGATACAGAAACAGCCAATTCAATAAAACATATTGTGAAAAACCTGGAAAATTCAAGTTTGAAAATAAATGATGCCATTAAAAACCTAAATACAACAATTACAAATGCTAAAGACGGAAAAGGGGCTATAAATTATCTTTCCAATGACCCGAAACTGGTTCAGAAAATTGATTCAACGATGACCAACATTCAGGAAGCCAGCATTAAACTAAACGAAAACATGGAAGCCATGAGACATAATTTTCTTTTTAAGGGCTATTTTAAAAAACAGGAAAAGGAACAAAAAAAGAATCAGGAAAATAGCGGCTCCAAATAAAAAAAGCAGCTCAATCGCTGCCTTCTTCTTATATACTTTTTAATGCTTCCATCAAAGCATCGACATCTTCTTTCGTATTATAGTGGCTGAAAGAAATTCTTAAATTCGGTTTCTTAACCTCTTCATTATCGAGAATTTCAGCTAAAACATGTGACGGTTTTATACTTCCGCTCTGACAGGCACTTCCACGGGACACTGCAATTCCTTTCATATCCAGATGAAACAACAACATCGAGGTTTTTTCCTCTGATAGCGGCAGATTCACATTCAGAATATTATAAAAAGTTTCCTCGCCATTTATCTTAAAATCAGGAAAATCGATTTCCAGACGACCGATGATATACTTTTTCAATTCGGATATATGGATTCTTTCTGTGGTAAGGTTCTCATACGATAATTCCAAAGCCTTTGCCATCCCCACAATTTGATGTACTGCTTCTGTACCGGCACGCAAACCTTTCTCCTGTTCACCACCGTAAATCATTGACTGTAAACCGGAATTCTTTTTTACATAAGCAAACCCTACTCCTTTTGGTCCATGAAATTTATGCGCACTGGCTACCAGAAAATCGACCGGTATTTTTTGCACGTCAATTTCGGTTTTCCCTATGGACTGAACAGTATCGGTATGAAATAAAGCGTTGTAATCGTGAGTGATTCTGACAGCTTTTTCAAGATTCAGAACCGTTCCGATTTCGTTGTTCACATGCATTAAACTCACCAATGTCTTTTTGTTTTGTGAAAGCAGTTCCACCAAATCCGTAAAATCGATTTCGCCGTTTGGTTTTACGTTTACATAATCCACCTGAATATTATACTCCTTTATTAACATTTCAGCAGTATGCAAAACCGCATGATGCTCAATTTTACTTGTAATGATGCGTTCAATTTTCAAATCGCGAACGCAGGAGCGCAGAATCCAGTTATTCGCCTCCGTTCCGCATGACGTGAAAATTATCTCCGAAGCTGCTGCATTGATTTGTTTGGCTATCGATTTTCGGGCCGACTCAACCAACACTTTGGCACCACGTCCGAAACTGTGAGTGGAAGACGGATTTCCAAAATCTTCCAAAAGCACTTTTGTCATTTCCTGTACAACTTCCGGGCGAATTGAAGTAGTTGACGCGTTATCTAGGTATATTTTTTTCATTTATTCTGATACTCGGTGATCCTTTAATTTTCGGTTAAAGATAAGTTTTTCGTTGAAAACTATGATCGAAATTAAAATCAGTGAATAGGAAATCATCTGAATTTCGGTTACTTCTTCTTTATAATAAAAAACAGCCAAAAGGAAATTCAATATCGGATTGATGTACAACATAATACCGACAGTTGATGAATTCACTCCTTTAAGTGCGTATAAGTTTAAAAACAAAGGGATTATTGTAAACAGGATTACAATGAATAGCAAACAAATGTAGAATAAGCTTTCTGTTGGCACCGGTCCGCTAAATGCCGGGAAAAAAGGTAATATAATCAAACCTGCCGTCAGAATCTGAATATTAAGTCCGACGAACTTATCCACTTGCGTATTCTTACGTTGTGAAACCAAGTAAAGAGCGTATGTCAGCGCTACAATCAGGCTGTAAAAAATATCGGAAAAACTATTAAAAGAAAGCAACACACAACCGGAAACACTGATTCCAACAGCAATCCATTGCCATTTACTTAATCGCTCTTTCAGAATAAAAAAGGCTAAAACCGTGGTTAGAATCGGGCAAACCAAATAAGCAAATGAGGCAGCTTTCACGCTGATATGGTTCATCACGAAAATGAAAATAAACCAATTGGCCGTAAGCAACAATCCACCACCAACATTTACACGAATGATTTTATTCTTATCCGATTGGGTTTGTATCTGAAAATTTTTCCAGTCTTTCAGAAGCACATTCCTCCTTAAAAAAAGATTAATGGCAGAAATGAGCACTACACTTAAAAACACACGATAAAACAAAATATCCAATGACGGATAATGATGAATCGGCTTTAAGGCCAGACTGAAAAAACCCCATATAACGAAAGCTGTGAAGGCAGCCAGATAGTATTTATTAATTCGCATATAAAAGAAATTCGGAGCAAAGGTAAGGCATTTCCCCTGCTCCGAATTGGATATTATTATTTTATTAAGATTTGGAATTAGTGTCCGCCTTCCGCTTCAATTTCATCAACCTCGATTCCCTGTTTTTTAAGAATTGATTTTACTGCCACAGCAAAAAACAATAAATAAGCGAAACATACTACCGGAATAATGTAGGATTGGTGAATCCCGACGATATCCGATAATTTCCCTTGGATTGGTGGAATAATCCCTCCTCCTAAAATCATCATTACCAGGAAAGCAGAACCTTGAGAAGTATGTTTACCCAATCCGATAATTGACAAACTGAAAATTGCAGGCCACATAATGCTACATGCCAATCCACCGGCAAGGAAAGCATAAATTGCAACCGTTCCTGTGGAAAACAATCCGATTAACATTGCCGCAACTCCGAAAACTGAAAAAACAGTTAAGGTACGTGCCGGTTTGTCTTTACTGATAAAGAAAGCAATTACCTGTAAAACGACACAAACTACATAATAATACAATGCCGACATATCTTTTTGAGCCAATGTATTTACACCTACTATCACAGAAAAAGCAATTAGCGGAATTATGATTAAGGCCATGGTTTTTTTAGCTGAATTTAAATGAAAAACGCTGATGGCACCAGCCCAACGGCCAATCATCAAACTTCCCCAATACATTGAAATATACGGTGCGCTGTCCGAAACAGAAAAAGCACCAAATTCTTTCAGTTTTAACAATTCGGTTAAATTACTTCCAATGGCTACTTCTACTCCAACGTACGTGAAGATTGCCAACATTCCCAACACCAACTGCGGATATTGCATAGCTCCCCAACCTTCACTGTTTTTTTGTGCCGATTTAAACGAGAAAAGTAATCCCCCGACAACAACGGTCAAAGCACCAAAAAGCCAATACATTCGGTATTTTTCCAATCCGCTTTTTATTTCTTTGATCTCGGCTTCATGATCCTTTACTTCTGCTCTGAATTTATAAAGTTCATCACCAGACAAATCTTTAACTTTTCTGCCAAAGCTTTCCGATTTTATAGTTTCGATTCTCTCTTCTAACATTTCAATCGTATCGGCCTCTTCACTTTTATAACTGTTAAATACCGGGGCGAACATAATTGCCAACAATCCCGTCATTACAACCAAAGTACGCAGAGCTTTATTAGCTTTTTCCATAGGTTCATTTGAAATTCCCTCTGGTACTTTTTTAGAAAATCGGAACATTGCTGCCGCAGCAACAAATAATAATCCAACACAGATGTATAATAAAATAACCTTGTTCAGGTCCAGATTTTTGATCTGATCATCAGTTACGGAAGCTGTAGTTCCGAAAAGCGCAAAAGCAACAACTAATGGTCCTATAGTGGTCCCGAAAGAATTTATCCCTCCTCCTAAATTTACACGATCTGCTCCTGTTTTAGGATTCCCAAGTGAAATTGCAAACGGATTAGCAGCGGTCTGTTGTAATGAAAAACCTAAAGCCACGATAAACAATCCGGCCAGCATTCCCGCATAAAGATTAGCTTCAACGGCTATAATCATGGCCCCTGCCCCCAAGGCGGAGAATAACAACCCAAAAACGATACTTTTTTTGTATCCCCAGCTTCCCACAATATCTTTTTGTTTTGAAGTCCCTAAAATGAAAAGCAACAGAGCTCCTACATAATAGGCTGTATAAAACGCAAAGTCAACTAACTGGGACTGAAACTGATCGAGTTGAAAATAACTTTTGCAAAAAGGAATGAAAATACTGTTTCCTGCAGCTATGAATCCCCAAAAAAAGAAAACGGTAATCAGTGTATAAAGAGCAGGATAATTGGTTTGGTGTTTAGATGACATAAATATTTTTTTCATTTGGTCCCCAAATATAGGAATTATACTGAATTTTCAATAGACCTTTATTAGCTTTTACAAGCTAAAAATATTATTTTTGTCACCTGCACTGACATTGAACAATGTTCAGCATTACGATAAATTGGGAATTTTAAAAATGGTGAAATCAGAACCATTTAAAAAAATATACTTATGAAAAAAATATTCGGATTATTGGTTTGCATATTGCTTCTATCCTCCTGTGATGATGGTGATTTGGTTGTTGAAACTTTCAATTTCGACGAAGTTGAAATTGAAAAATGCGATGACAAAGATCCTTTATTTAAAATCAATGGTGCGGAATTATTATTAGTCGATATTCCTGCTTCCAATTTTCCAAATGAAGTTACGCCTGAAGGGGAACCAAGAATTGTCGATATATCATCCGAGAACAGGGTTATGTACCGAAAATACAGTGATGTGGTTTCAAACACGATAATTTGTTCAGCAGTGCCACCGGCAACCCCTACAGTTGAACAGGAATGGAATGCAGCCATTGGAGGCAGAATTGAAATTGTCACTACTGAAATAACTACGACTGACCCTGATACCGGAGTAGTTACAATAACAGGCTACAATCACGAGATAAAGTTTGTTAATATGGAATTCGTAGGTTCACAAAACAGTTTTGTGTACGATGAGTATTTATTTGGCGATTACGTCACAACACCTTAATTGATTAGCGGTTCGGGTTTTGTTTTATGTAAACTTCAGTAGCACCTAAACCGTATTTTTGGTAGTTGGCATCCTGAAACGAAATTCCGTCATAACGGCTTAACAGAAAATCCAGTTCGGCTTTCAGCACGCCTTCACCTACTCCATGAATGAAAACCACTTTTGGCATTCTGTTTCGGACGGCAAAATCCAATTGTCCTTTTGCTGTTTCCATCTGTAGATTCAGGATATCAAAATTAGACATTCCGCGTTTTGAAGGAACCAGCTTTTCGATGTGTAAATCGACTTCTAAAACGAATTCGTCTTTACGCGATTTCTTTTCTTTTACAAAAGAACGTTTTTGGGGAAGCTCCTTTTCCTTCAAAATCTGATTTATACTTTGATTTGAAGTAAACGAATTCAAATCACTGATATTTTGTTCTTTGACTAATTCCTTTGCAGCGTAAGCCATTTTAAAACCATCTTCCGTTTCAATCAGAACCTGATCTTTTTGAAAGCCCACCACAATTCCTGTGAAATCATCGTCGAGTACCGAAACCTTATCACCAATATTAAACGTCATCTTCTTCTTTATCTTTTGAATTAGACGACACTTTCGACATCAGTTTCATCATTCCGAAAAAGAAAACCAATACGCCGATAACCTGAATAAAAATATTAGGCTCTGGTTTTGTCTGCTCATAAAAAGCCCAGCCCATCAACGCGAAAATAAGTAGGATATAAATTGTTTTCATTTCTTCCGATTAAGATTTCAAAATTAGTAAACTTTCAAAATATCCTTCCACTATTTTATAACTTATATTTTTTTGTTAAATTGCTACAGAAAAAGCTTTCTATGGAAGAATACATGCTGCCTTGCTTAAGCAAAAAACTTTTAGGCGTTGAATGTTTCGGGTGCGGAACACAAAGAGCACTCGTTTTAGTATTCAAAGGAGAATTTACAGCGGCTTTCAAAATGTTCCCGGCTATCTACACACTACTTTTCTTTCTTGCTCTTGTAGGGATAAGCTTTATCGACAAATCCAGAAATTATCATAAACCGATAATCACATTAGCCATGGCAACCGCCGTTATTATGGTCGTTTCCTATTTTATCAAACATTTTTATATCTAACCAAAATCAACTATGGAAGAAACAAATTTCGACAATTTTGACGTTCAGGAAAAACTACCCAATGCTACTCCCGCAATCATTTTAGGAGTTCTCTCTATTATTTGCTGTCTCTGTTATGGCTTTGGTGCAATTTTAGGAGGTATCGGACTTTTTCTGACTAACAGGGACATTAAGACGTATAATGGAAACCCTAATCGTTATTCCAATTTGAGTAATGTCAAAACCGGAAAAGTTCTTTGTATAATCGGGATTGTTCTTGGGTTACTTTGGTTAGCTCTTGTTATATGGATGATCAGCTATTTCGGAATAGAAGCTATGCAGGACAAAGCCTTGATGCAGGAAAAAATGAGGGAGTTGTTAGGGGAATAACTTCCTATAAGACATAAAAAAATCCGCTAAACGCGGATTTTTTATTTTTATTTTTCAAACTGTTTTAAAGTTTCAGTGATGATTCGGACGCAATCTAAAAGTTGTTCTTCTGTCATAACTAACGGCGGTGCAAAACGGATAATGTTTCCGTGGGTAGGTTTTGCCAATAAACCATTGTCACGTAAAGCCATACAGATATTCCATGCAGTGTCGCTTTCTTCTGTATCATTAATTACAACAGCGTTTAACAATCCTTTTCCGCGTACTAAAGTCGCAATATTTGAAGTTTCAATGAATTTCCCTATTTCGGTACGGAAAATTTGTCCTAATCGTTCAGCATTTTCAGCCAATTTCTCGTCCGTAACAACCTCTAAAGCAGCAATTGCTACAGCAGCAGCTATAGGGTTACCTCCAAATGTAGAACCGTGTTGACCTGGTTTGATAACATTCATTATCGCATCATCCGCTAAAACGGCAGAAACCGGGTAAGCACCTCCTGAAATAGCTTTACCTAAAATCAAAACATCTGGTTTTACATTTTCGTGTTGTACAGCCAATAGTTTTCCGGTACGAGCAATTCCTGTTTGAACTTCATCGGCAATAAATAAAACATTATGCTTTTCACACAATGCTTTTGCTTTTGCCAAATAACCTTCTGATGGTACATAAACACCGGCTTCACCCTGAATCGGCTCAACTAAGAAACCGGCAATGTTTGGTGAAGAAGTGATTGCTTTTTCCAAAGCATCAATATCATCATAAGCAATTTTTATAAAGCCCGCTGTATAAGGACCGAAGTTTTTACGAGCATTCTCATCATTTGAGAAAGAAATAATCGTAGTTGTTCTTCCGTGGAAGTTATTTTCACAAACAATTATCTGAGCCTCATTTTCGTTAATACCTTTCTTCTCATAAGCCCATTTACGACACAATTTCAAAGCCGTTTCAACAGCCTCTGCACCGGTATTCATTGGTAATACCTTATCAAAACCAAAATATTTGGTTACAAACTCCTCGTAAACTCCTAATTTATCATTGTAAAAAGCTCGAGATGTTAGTGTAAGCGTTTGTGCCTGCTGAATCATTGCCCCTACAATCTTAGGATGACAGTGACCTTGATTTACAGCAGAATAAGCAGAAAGAAAATCATAATATTTTTTTCCTTCCACATCCCACACATAAACTCCTTCACCTTTACTCAAAACAACTGGCAGCGGATGATAGTTGTGTGCTCCGTATTTGTCCTCTAACTGAATTGCTTCTGCTGAACTCTTTTTTTCTAAAACTTGCATTATTAAACAGGGATTTAGTAGTTGTATTTAGTGCGTAAACGCTTAATATAAAATTTGAACGCAAGTTACTAATTCAAAATGAAAAAAGTAATCTTAAGTAATTTATTTTAATGTTTTTATAACAAAACACATTGTATTCTGTTTCAAATATAACAAAATAAGAACAAATTTTTTATTTTACAGTTAGTTAACAAATTCGAATAAAATTGTTTTAAAAAATAACGATATCAGAATAATCCATCAAAATTTCTTTAAAAGTCATTCTGTTACTCGGTCCTATTAAAAGCCAGACGGTATTTAGAAAAGCCTTTTCCCAATGAAAATGAAGTTACTGAACAAAACTGCAAGCCATGTGCTCTTTTTATCTAAACTGAATTCTAAACTTGTCAATTGCCTTCGATAAAAAGTTTCTGATCCCGATTTAGGGGCTAACTACTCGTTATACATTTCCAAAAGCTTAGTAACGGTATTCAGGTTACGCATGGTTGCCGTTACATTCAGCTTTTTCTCAATGTATTTTTGGTCGAAACGGGTCTTTCCGGCACCAACTGCATATTTGATATAAATTCGGTTTTTGTCTATAACCGCTTCATCGGGTTTCACCTGACTTATTTTCAATTCATGAATACTATTATCATTTAATTCTTTTGAGATAAATGTAAAATACAGTTTTTTTGTATCAACATCTTTTTCTTTCAGATACGGATTATTTTTAAGGGAAGCCTCTAAATCTTCTTTGGTAATTACAATTATAGGAACATCATACCCCCATTCTTTGAAGATTTCCTGTTTGATTTTGAATCCGACACTTTGCCCGTGTTCTTCTTCAGAATCAATGAAAACATTTCCCGATTGAATGTATGTCCGCACATTAACAAACCCAATACGCTCCAACAAAGCTTTAAGGTCTTCCATTTTTATCATATTGTGTCCGGAAACATTAATTCCGCGTAAAAGTGCTAAATGAGTTTTCATACTAATGTTGATTTATTTTCAATAAGCAATTCAAAAATACGAATGAATTTCTAACAAACTAATTTCCCCTTACTTGCTCCTTAACGATTTTACAGTTAACAATAACGATTTTAACCATTTACAAAAAAAGAAATTCATCTATTATGGTTAAATTCACTTAATGTCGAACTTAAAATACCCATATTATGAAAAAATTTATTCTGCTTATTGCGATACTATCGGCCGGTTTCATTTCGTCATGTTCCGATGACGAAGACAACAACACAACAACTCCAATAACACCTGAGAGTACTTTTACCGCAAAAATTAATGGTGTTATGAAAAATTTCAGCGTTGTAGACGTAAATGTAATTCCCAATACTGAAGAAGATTACACCGACGTCGAAATTACGGCTCATACGGCCGATGATCCATTCAATACTTTTGAACTGAACCTAACCCGGGACAGCGGTGAAGTATATTTTGTACAATATGCCACATCCAGCTCCAATTATTATCAGCCTTCTCCTATAGAATCATTTTCCGTTTTTCTCGGGGAAAATTCAAACGAAAAACTCACAGGAACGTTTTCCGGAACAATGCAGAGTACAGGAGATGTGCCAGATCCGGTTACGGTAACCGATGGAAACTTCACTATCTACTATTGATTCGCATTTTATAGTTTATTAAAAATCAGGCTGTCTAAAAAGGGAGCCTTTTTTTATGCTTAAATTTATCTGTTTTAATAAAATTCTGTGAATCAGCAGTGTTAAAAAAATCAAATCACCCATTTCCCATTTCCCTTTTCTCTTTTCCTTTGTTTCTTGTCTCTTGTCTCTTGTCTCTTGCCTCTTGCCTCCTGTCTCTTGTCTCTTGTCTCTTGTCTCTTGTCTCTTGTCTCTTGTCTCTTGT
>NZ_DATIDM010000090.1:0-6252 GCF_035456225.1 Flavobacterium sp.
GACCAACACGGTACTATTGAAAATTTACAAAGAAGTGCTGACCGGCAAAACAGACAGACGCTGGAAAATTGAACACGCCCAGGTGATGCGTGAAAAGGATTTCGATTATTTCAAGTTGGGAATCATTCCTTCCGTTCAGCCTACGCATGCGACTTCCGATGTGTATTGGTCAACGGAGAGAGTGGGGCTGAATCGTATTAAAAATGCTTACGCTTATAAAAAAATGCTCGATAAAGCCGGAGTAATTGCCCTTGGAACTGATTTTCCTGTGGAAGAAGTCAACCCAATGTACACCTTTTACGCTGCCGTAGCACGCAAGGATCTGAAAGGTTTTCCATCGGGCGGGTTTTTGCCTGAAAATGCCTTAACAAGGGAAGAAACCTTAAAAGGAATGACCATTTGGGCAGCCTATTCTGATTTTGAAGAAAAAGAAAAAGGAAGTCTGGAAGTTGGCAAATGGGCTGATTTCACCATTTTTGACGAAGATTTTATGACAATCCCTATTGAAAAGGTTTTAACGATTAAGCCAAAAAATACCTTCATCAAAGGAAAACAAGTGAAATAGAGTAGAATCCCAAGCGAGAGTTTGGGATTTTTTTTGGAGCAATTCGTTCGGGATTGTCGGCAAACCATGTTCCTGCTGTCCGTTTCAATCTGTCATTGCGAGCTTGCGCGGCAATCTCACAACGCCAGGATTTCCTCTACCATCAGGGCTAAAGGATAAACCATTTTATTTTTTGTTGTGTTTCTGAAAAATGCCACGGGTTTTGACTATAAAAACCTTGTTTTCAATCTAAAGTTATTTGTTGTTAAAGCGAAATTATGTGATAGAACACTGATTAAACAGATTTACACAGATTTTCACTTAAAAGTAAATGGTCTGCGAATTTCTGTGTATTCTGCGTGCAATTTGCTGTGATAAACTATAATGTTTTTTAGGTTAAAAACACTGAAATTACAATCTGTAATCCAAAACTTCTGTTTTTAGTGGTTTTAATTTCATTTTAGCCGTAAATAAGACTTATAACTTTAAAATTGTAATTAAATAACGTTTTGTGGTTTATAATTAAAACTTTAAGTTGCAATTTTGTTTCATAATAAAACTTAAAACGAAATTATTATGTGCGGAATATTGGCAGTTATAGGAAAGGGGACAGATGAGGCTTTAGTGAAACAATTATCCAAAAGAATGTCGCATCGCGGACCGGATGAAAGTGATTTACATATCACGGAAAAAGGACATTTGTTAAGTCACGAACGTTTGTCTATTGTGGATTTGCATACAGGAAAACAACCCATTCAGGGAACATCTAACGCTTGGATGGTGCACAACGGTGAAATCTACAACCATCAGAAACTGCGCGAAACAATATTGCGTCATCATACTTTCAGAACTGCTTCCGACTCAGAAGTGATTGTGCATCTGTATGAGGAATTCGGTTATGATTTTTGTGATATGCTCGACGGGATTTTTGCATTTGCGGTAATCGATGGCGATGATTTTATCGCTGGTCGTGATCCGCTGGGAGTGAAACCATTGTATTATGGGAAAGACAGCGAAGGCCGTCTGTATTTTGCTTCTGAAATGAAAGTCATAGCGGATCAGTGTGAAACTTTTGAAGCTTTTCCGCCCGGACATTATTACACGCCCAAAACCGGATTGGTAAAATACTATCAGCCAAAATGGGAAGACGACACATTGGCGACTGAAAAACTCGATTTAAAAGCTGTTCGTGAAGCCTTAACAGAAGCGGTTCGCAAACGTCTTATGAGTGATGTGCCAATCGGAGTGTTGCTTTCAGGAGGTTTGGATTCATCATTAACATCATCCATTGCGTCAAGACTGCTCAGGGAAGCTGACGGGAAGAAACTGCATTCGTTTTCCATAGGTTTGGACAAAGATGCTCCGGATGCCATTGCAGCTCGGGAAGTGGCGGAATTTTTAGGTACGGAACACCACGAAATTCATTTTACCATAGAAGAAGGAATTAAAATCCTTGATAAATTGATCTGGCATTTGGAAACTTATGATGTGACGTCTGTTCGCGCTAGTACACCAATGTATTTCCTTTCAAAAGCGATTACGGATATGGGAATCAAAGTGGTGCTTTCCGGAGAAGGAGCCGATGAGATTTTCGGAGGGTATCTTTATTTCAGAAACGCACCAACGGTAGCCGATTTTCAAAAGGAAACCATCGAGAGAGTCCAACGTTTGTCTACAGCAGATTTGCTTCGTGCCGATAAATCAACCATGGCACACGGATTAGAGGCGAGAGTGCCGTTTTTGGACAAAGCTTTTTTGGAATTGGCTATCAAAATTAAACCGGAAGAAAAAATGCCTGAAACCTACGGTGGAGTTGAGAAATATATTCTTCGCAAAGCGTTTGATACACCGGAACAGCCTTATTTGCCTGAAAGTGTTTTATGGCGCCAGAAAGAACAGTTTTCCGATGGGGTGGGTTACAACTGGATTGATACTTTAGTCGAATATTGCGCTTCTCAGGTTTCGGATGCGGATTTTGCCAAAGCGGCCGAACTGTTTCCGTATAACACACCGGCTACGAAAGAGGCGTTTTTCTACAGAACGATATTTCACAAGCATTTCCCGCAGGAAAGTGCTGCAAAAACCGTTCGCAAATGGATTCCGAAATGGCAGTCGAACCAAGACCCAAGCGGAAGAGCGAACGCAGCTCACGTAAAAAGCGATTTGGCAGTTATTGCCGCATAATTTCAATTTGGTTTGTTTGTTAAAAGACGTCGGTAGTGGTACCGGCGTTTTTTGTTTTTATAATCCTGAAGACAATACCGGATTCGCAAATCATCCAAAAAAACAGCAAAAAGCCCTGAAATTTCGTTCAGGACTTCTAACCGGGATAGCATCCGTTACAACTTCACTGTTAATCCAATGAAAGGGGAAAAACCGGAAGTGTTTCCTCCTGCGAGCTCCAGATATACGCCCCATTTGTCATTCCAAAACCAGCGTCCTCCTGCCTGAAGACCCAAATCAATGTCGCCATCATTATGATCATTGTCTCCTATAGGGACAGCGTATCCTAAATTGGCTCCACCGTAGACATCCCATGCAGGATCTGAAAGACCAAATATATGATCAAAATAATAGTTCCCTTTTACGCCTATATTTAACCAATCTAGATCGAAATTGGTTCCAATCCCGGGCGCAATCGTAATGTCTTTATGTACAGGGATTTCATAATTAGCACCTACAAGACCGAAATTCAATTCATTTCTTGCTTGTCCAAAAACATTTGCATAACTAAAGAATAATGCAAAAACCAATAATCTTATTAACTTTTTCATATTTTTTTTGTTAAAATGTTAAATACAAATATAGAAATATTTTTTTTTACAGAATTAATTGCAATGTGAGTTTGGAGAAGTTTTTCTTTGTTTCCGATTGGGATTCGAAATCTTTGCCTAAATGAAAAATGGTAATTTAGAAGCGCAATTATGGTTTGTTTAAACTGGGATTTGGGTAAAAAATTATTGAATAGGCACTTAGGTCACTGTTTAATGCTTTGTCGATAAAACAGTCTTTTTTGTTAATAACTTAGGGTTTTGGTTGGGTTATTTTTAACGTAAAATCATCTTCAATTTCATATATTTGCTCGTTATACAAAAAAATATACAATCAGAATATAGATTATGAGCGAAGAAGTAAAGAAAAACAATTATTCGGCAGACAGTATTCAGGCGCTTGAGGGAATGGAACACGTAAGGATGCGTCCTTCGATGTACATTGGTGATACAGGGGTTCGAGGACTTCACCACTTGGTTTATGAGGTAGTGGACAACTCGATTGACGAAGCGTTAGCCGGACATTGCGATACTATTCATGTAGCAATTAACGAGGACAACTCGATTTCCGTAGAAGATAACGGTCGAGGGATTCCCGTAGATATTCATAAAAAAGAAGGTGTTTCAGCTCTTGAGGTTGTAATGACCAAAATCGGAGCCGGAGGTAAATTTGACAAAGATTCTTATAAAGTTTCCGGAGGTCTGCACGGGGTTGGGGTATCGTGTGTTAACGCGTTATCTGACCACTTAAAAGCTACTGTTTTCAGAGAAGGAAAAGTATACGAACAGGAATACGAAAGGGGTAAAGCTATGTATCCGGTGAAGCAGGTTGGCGAAACCGACAAGCGTGGAACAACGGTTTGGTTCAAGCCTGACGGAACTATTTTTCAGCAGACGCTTGAGTATTCTTATGATACTTTAGCGGCCCGTATGCGTGAGTTGGCTTACCTTAACAAGGGAATCACCATTACGTTGACAGATAAAAGGGAAACGGATAAAGAAGGAAACTTCGTTGGTGAAACATTCCATTCTAAAGAAGGTCTGAAAGAATTCGTTAGATTCCTTGATGGTAACCGTGTACCGATTATCGGTCATGTAATCAGCATGGAAAATGAAAAAGGCGAAGTTCCGGTTGAAGTCGCATTGATTTACAATGACAGTTATTCTGAAAATATTTTCTCTTACGTAAATAACATCAATACACACGAAGGAGGTACGCATTTGCAGGGTTTCCGTATGGGGTTAACCCGTACATTGAAGAAATATGCGGATGCTTCCGGATTGTTGGATAAATTGAAATTTGAGATTTCCGGAGATGATTTCCGTGAAGGTTTGACAGCGATTATTTCGGTAAAAGTATCTGAACCTCAATTTGAAGGACAGACTAAAACCAAATTGGGTAACAGGGAAGTTGTTTCTCCTGTGAGTCAGGCGGTTGCTGAAATGTTGGAGAACTATTTGGAAGAAAATCCAAATGATGCCAAAATCATCGTTCAGAAAGTGATCTTGGCAGCTCAAGCGCGTCATGCAGCGAAAAAAGCCCGTGAAATGGTACAGCGCAAAACCGTAATGGGTGGTGGTGGATTACCGGGTAAATTGTCTGACTGTTCTGAACAGGATCCGGCAAAATGTGAGGTGTTCCTTGTCGAGGGAGACTCGGCAGGTGGAACGGCCAAACAAGGACGTGACCGTGCATTCCAGGCAATCATGCCTTTGAGAGGTAAGATCCTGAATGTGGAAAAAGCGATGCACCACAAAGTGTTCGAAAACGAAGAAATCCGCAATATTTTTACTGCTTTAGGGGTGACCATCGGTACTGAAGAAGACAGTAAAGCGTTAAATCTTGAAAAATTACGTTACCATAAAGTAGTTATCATGTGTGATGCCGACGTGGACGGTAGTCACATCTCTACACTGATTTTGACGTTCTTCTTCCGTTATATGAAGGAGTTGATTGAAAACGGTTACGTTTATATTGCTACTCCGCCATTATATATGGTGAAGAAAGGTAATAAAAAAGAATACGCATGGACGGATGCACAGCGTGATGAAATCTCTGAAAGAATGGGCGGCGGAACCAATATCCAACGTTATAAAGGTCTTGGAGAGATGAACGCGGAGCAATTATGGGAAACCACAATGAATCCGGAATTCAGAACGTTACGTCAGGTGGGAATTGACAGTTTGGCTGAAGCGGATCGTGTGTTCTCAATGCTGATGGGTGATGAAGTTCCACCGCGTAGAGAATTTATTGAGAAAAATGCTGCTTACGCGAAGATCGATGCGTAAATCATTCATTTCGGCAGGATGTTTTTTTGTTGCTTTTTTGTGTTTTTCTCCTAAAGCAAAAGCGCAAACTTCAGAAACTTTTCAGGATGTTGAAAACCTGCTTAATGACGCGTTGTTTTATTCCGATCAATATATAACTCCAGCTACGGATGCGGCCGTTTATCAGGCCGCTTCGGGTTGGATTACTTCTCCTAAAAAAAGAAAATTATGGGATGTGACCCTGGGTTTGCATTCCAACATTTTTTTTGTACCCAAACGCGACAGAAGTTTTGAGATAAAGAATTCCGATTTTTCCTTTTTTCAGATCGAAGGAGGGGCGACATCCGCAACTGTGCCCACTGCATTGGGTGGGGATTCTAACCATTATCTTGTTGGTGATTTGGATGGTGAACAGATCCGGCTGAAAACTCCGGAAGGGGTCAATCAGGAAACTATTTTCTATCCGTATTTACAAGGTTCGGTGGCGTTGTGGTATGGTACCGAGGTTGTGGTAAAATATTCTCCTAAAACAAAACTTAAAAAAGGGGATTATCAGGTGTATGGCTTTGGTTTAAAACATAATCTGAGTCAGTATTTCAAAGATATGGAAGCCCGAAAAATCCATTTTTCAGGATTAGTGGTTTATTCTAAAGAAGATATCAGCTTTGA
>NZ_DATIDM010000091.1:0-7175 GCF_035456225.1 Flavobacterium sp.
AAACAAGAGGCTGTCTCAAAAGAGAGACAGCCTCTTTTTATTCTATTATCCACAGCAAAACAGGTTTATCAGAAGCTTTCAGTTTTCCATCCAATTTTTTCATAAAGTCATCAGAGACTGCAGGACATCCCCAACTCAACGGACTGTAATCAGGGAATATTTCATTATTGGCAACTGCTTCCCAGGAATGAAGGACAACCACTCTTTCAACGGCACTTTTATTGGACGCTTCCAACCCTTCCAACCAGTATTTTATTTTAATTCCCCAGGAACTGGAATCCCTTCTTCCGATTTTATATTTTCCTTTCATCGAACAATGACTGTCGGTCTTAACATCAAATTTTGCCGTATTGTACTTGGTAAGGTTGGATTCAAAAACATCGCAGGAACCATGTGTTACCAGATTCTGATCGGTTATTCCGCCTTTCTTAAAATCATAAACGAAAAAACGGTTTTTTCCGGAATGGATACTGAAATCAAGCAGAAAATAGTACCGATCATTAAACCCCTTGTCTTTACAGTACTTTAGGGCGGCCGAATGATAATCAGCATAATCCTTATTAACTTTATTGGAATTATTGCAACAGATAACCAATAAAAATAGCAACAACACAACATGTTTCATAAAATTCGTAAGTAAAGGGTTGAACAACTCTTCAATAACAAATTTTTGAGAATTTTAGTATAAATCAGGTGCGTAAAAAACTCATTAATCAAACTTAACTAAAACACAAAATTCAGATTTTATACAAAAACATTAAAAAATGTGACAAATAAATTATATTTGCCGGCTTTTAAAATTTGAAAAATATGTTTGGAAACAGGGTTATCAAAGGCGTTTTTTTAGTCGGTTTAGGCGCAACAAGCTACGGCATGCTGGCTACATTTGTGAAATTAGCCTACAAAGAAAACTATACAACAGCCGAAGTAACCTCTTCACAATTTATATTGGGGATCCTTGGTATACTACTCATTAATTTCTTTCAGAAAGCAAAAAAAGGAAATGATGTGGTAAAGGCTTCTGGCCGAAATATTTTCCATTTAATGCTTGCCGGTACTTCTACTGGAATGACTGGTATTTTCTATTATCTTGCAGTAAAATATATTCCGGTTTCCATCGGAATTGTCTTGTTGATGCAAACCGTCTGGATGGGTGTTTTATTGGAATGGATACTGGACAAAAAAAAGCCTTCTTTACAAAAAACTGCTGCGGTGTTCATCGTTTTAATCGGAACCGCTTTAGCTACCAATCTGATAAAAACAAATATTCAACTTGATTGGCGAGGCATTGTTTGGGGGATGTTGGCTTCAATATCTTTCACAGCAACAATGTTTACAGCCAATCGGATTGCAATAGGCATCTCATCGGCACAACGCAGTCTGTACATGCTTTTAGGGGGAGCGATCGTTGTTTTTGGATTTACAATTGCCACACAGACCACCCCTTATAATATCTCTATCTTTATGAAATGGGGAATTATCCTGTCTCTTTTCGGAACGATTATTCCACCCTTGTTAATGAATGCCGGTTTTCCGAACACAGGGATTGGTTTGGGCAGTATCGTATCATCTTTAGAGTTACCCGTTTCAGTAATGATGGCCTATTTTATTTTGAATGAAATCGTAATTTTAAGCCAATGGATTGGAATTCTGCTTATCATTACAGCAATTGTAATAATGAACGTGGATTTTAAACGAAAATAACACTTTCATCTTTTTTGAAACATGGATTTATTCGGAACCGATAAAATTGTCTTCGATTTGCACGATGCCGAAATCGAATATTACCCGAATTTCTTTTCCGAAATTGAGTCGAGTGCTTTGTTTCATCAGCTTCTGAACGAAATTCCGTGGCAACAGGATGATATTACCATTTTCGGAAAAACATACAAACAGCCCAGACTGACATCCTTTTTCGGGAATGAAGGAAAACCCTATTCCTACTCCAATATTACGATGGAGCCTCACAATTGGAGTGAACTTCTGCTGCAGATAAAATCCAAAGTAGAACAAACCACGGGAAAAACATTTTCTTCTGTTTTGCTCAATTTATACCGCGATGGCAAAGACAGTAATGGCTGGCATGCCGATAATGAAAAAGAACTGGGTCAAAATCCCGTAATTGCTTCGGTGAGTTTCGGGGAAAAAAGAACCTTTCAGTTAAAACACAATACCTTAAAAGAGGCAAAACAAAATATAGTATTGGAAAACGGGAGTCTGCTACTGATGAAAGGTACCACACAACACTATTGGAAACATCAGATCCCAAAAACATCAAAGCCAATAAATCCCCGAATAAACCTTACTTTTAGGACGATTTTATAGCATAAAATGCAAATTAAAATCCCTTTTTACCGCAATTTTTGAAAAATAAAAAAAAATAATCCGCTCCTGCCTACAAAACCATTTTTTTACTAATATTGGTATTGAACTTTTAAACATTTTTAAACTTTTATTGTATTAATTTTTCATCTGATGAAAAAAAGTAGGATTTCAGAAATGGACAACGAGACTTTAAATCGTCTTGTTACCATGGCACAAGAGGAGAAAAAACCTTTTGAAGTTATTAAAGAAGAATTTGGGATTTCAGAGAATGATGTAACTGAACTGATGCGAAAAAAACTGTCAAAAGACAATTTTGAATTATGGAAGAAGAAGGTATCTGCAAGTAAACCAAAACCAAAACCTCAAAAATTCAACAATCTTGAGGACGACGATTTAGACAGCAAATATTATTTTAAAAATAAAATGGACTAAAAAAATCTCCCTTCACCGGGGAGATTTTTTTATTTCAACCATTTTTTTGTAACAAAAACAGCATATCAACTACTTATTTAACATCAAAACATAGATAATGAAAAAAATCATTTGTACACTGGCATTGGCTGCAGCACTATTAAGTTGTAAAGCGGCTCAAAGCACTCCAACAGCAACAGTAAATGACGTAAAAGTCGCAATCGACCTGGTAAACGTTAACGATGATAAAGTAATGGTAACCATCACACCTCCTGCTTTCACTACAGAAAAAGTGATCTTCCACATCCCTAAAACTGTGCCGGGAACTTATTCTGAAGACAATTACGGAAGATTCATTGAAGAAGTAAAAGCCTTTGATGCAAAAGGAAACCCATTGACAATTACCAAAACAGATGAAAATTCATGGACCATATCCGATGCAAAAAAGATTAGTAAAGTAACCTACCTTGTTAATGATTCATTTGACACGGAAACCAGCGGTGGTATTGGAGGAAAAGATGTTTTTTCTCCGGCAGGAACCAATATTGAAGCTGGCGTAAACTTCATGATAAACACCCATGGTTTTGTGGGGTATTTCGAAGGAAAATCGGAATTACCATATAAGATTACTGTTTCTCATCCGGCCAACTTATGGGGAGCAACTTCTTTAACAGATACCGATCCGAGCGCCGATAAAGATGTCTTTACCACTTCCCGTTATGCAGAATTAGTTGATCACCCAATCATGTACTCGAAACCGGATTACACTACGTTCAAGGTAGACGATATGGAAATCCTGATCAGTGTATATTCGCCAAACGGCAATTATAAAGCAGCCGATATCACTCCGGCAATGGAAACCATGATGCGTGCCCAAAAGAAATTCTTGGGTCCTGTCAATGCTACAAAAAAATACAGTGTTTTATTGTATTTGTCCGATATGAAAAAAGCGGATGCAAAAGGATTTGGCGCATTGGAACACACCACATCGACAACCGTTGTCATGCCTGAAATGATGCCAAAAGCGGCATTATTGGAACAATTGAAAGACGTGGTTTCACATGAGTTTTTCCATATTGTGACGCCGCTTACCGTGCATTCGAATGAAATTCAGTATTTCGATTTCAACAATCCAAAAATGTCCGAACATTTATGGATGTACGAAGGTGTTACGGAATATTTCGCTAATCTTTTCCAGGTAAATCAAGGTTTAATCTCTGAAGAAGACTTCTACAACAGAATGGTGGATAAAATTGAACAATCCAAACGTTTCAACGAAAAGATGCCATTCATCACGATGAGTAAAAACATCTTGGACAAACAATACAAAGACTCTTACTATAATGTATATCTGAAAGGAGCTTTAATTGCGATGTGTATTGACATCCAAATGAGAGAGAGCAGTAATGGGGAAAAAGGTATTTTGGATTTAATGCACGCTTTATCTTCGGAATACGGAAGTAAGAAACCATTCAACGACAACGAATTGTTTGCGAAAATCACATCTTTAACTTATCCGGCAGTTGGTGAATTCCTTAAAACCTATGTTGCAGGCGAAACTCCGATTCCTTACGACAAATATTTTGCAAAAATGGGTGTAACCAATGCGAAGGTCAAAAAGCCGGGCAACCCTTTTATTAAAAACCAGACCACGCCATATATTACTGTGGATCCAGCAACAAAAGAAATCCAAATTCTTCCTGATGTTGAGTTGAACAAATTCATGACCAGCCTTGGAATCAAAAATGACGATACAATTTTGGCGATAAACGATACAAGCTACAACCTGGATAACATTTATGACTTAATCATGCTTAGTTCCGGATGGAAAGAAGGCGATCCGATAACCGTAAAAATAAAACGCGCCGGTAAAGAACAGACCTTAAAAGGAAAAGTTTCATTACCAGTAGATGAAATCGAAGGCTATCAGGCAACTGACAACGCTAAAGCCAAATTAAAAGAAAGTTGGCTAAAAGGCTAACAGACTCTTTAATAACAATAAAAATCCCTGACAAATTTATGTTGGGGTTTTTTATTTACAGAACAATTCGATGTTAAGAATGACCTCTTTAGTTTAATCAGCCCAAAAACGGACCAAACGTTAATTTATAGGCGTTTCAATTTATTTTCTTTACTTTGCAGCGATTAAACAAAAAAGAATGAAAAAATTACTGATTGCGGCCTTTGCTCTTACTGCATTGGTTGCCTGCGATAAAAAAGAAAGTGAAACAAATCTGCACCTTTCAGGAAAAGTTGACGGGTTAAAACAAGGTAAACTGTACATTCAACATATTGTCGATTCCTCTTTGGTAGCTTTAGACAGTATCACCATAAAAGGAGATTCCAACTTTAAAAGCGAACTTCAGATAAGCGAACCTGAAATGCTTTACCTGACTTTGAACCGGGGTGTTTCCAAATCGGTAGATAATGTATTACCATTCTTCGCAGAACCAGGCAATATGACGATAGAAACTACGCTGAAAGAGTTCTATGCAAAAGCAAAAGTAACCGGATCAAAAAATAACGACTTATACAATGATTTTAAGAAAATCAAAATGCGTTATAATGATGAGCAAAACAAAACCTTCAGTCTTTCATTATTGGCAAAAAAAGTGAACAATACCCAAAAACAGGACAGTTTAAATCAACGTGCCGATAAATTAACCTTGAGAAGTTACCTGGACGCTATTAATTTCGCCGTAAATAACGGTAAGCACGAAATAGCACCTTATATCGCCTTAACCGAAATATACGACGCAAACATCAAATATTTGGACACGATTCATAAATCGATGTCACCGGAAGTGGCAAAATCAAAATACGGAAAACAGCTTACCACTTTTATCACTGAAAGAAAAAAACTGGAACAGCTACCGAATTAATACAAAATAAAAAAAAGCGACTTTAACAGTCGCTTTTTTTTATCACCATATATCAAATTTGATTAAAAACAAAAAAGGTTTCCGTTTCCGAAAACCTTTTGAGCCGATGGAGGGACTCGAACCCACGACCTGCTGATTACAAATCAGCTGCTCTAGCCAGCTGAGCTACACCGGCAACTATATTGTTGCATTTTGTATCAAGAAAAAACCACTTGAAAAGTGGTAAAAAAATTGAGCCGATGGAGGGACTCGAACCCACGACCTGCTGATTACAAATCAGCTGCTCTAGCCAGCTGAGCTACACCGGCGTCTCAATTCGGATGCAAATATAGTGGAGTTTTTGAAACTTCCAAACTGTTACTTGCACTTTTTCATGATTTTTTCAGACTACAATTTGTTGATTTTTTCAACCAATTGAGTAGCAATAACTTCCAAATCTTTATTAACTTGTTTTAAATGTGCTTTTTTATTTTCCACATTCTTTTGGTTCACTTTAGTGATCAAACCGTCAAAAGATGTGATAGCCTCATCGATTAAAGCATCAGTTTCAGCAGTTGGTTTTCCAGTTGTTGTCATCTCGTGGATATAAACTGCTTCAATGATATCTCCCAATACGAAGTTGATGTCTTTTTTTAAGTTTCTTACGCTTGCCATTTTATTTTTATTTAAAATTTCGTTTGCAAAATTACAATTATTCTTCAGATAATTAGTTAAGAAATAAATATTTCTAACAAGGTTGCAGAACCAACCAATTCAAAATCAGTAAGTGCTGCCGGCAGTAAAACGGTATCACCCAACTTAAATTTGAATTCCAACCCAGAATCGGTTACAACAGAAAAACTGCCTTCCGTACAAACCAGAACAGTAAAGGAATCTCCGTTTTTAACCAAATTCATTTTTCCGTCAAGCGGAATCACATTTACTGTAAAATAGGGACAATCAACAGCATTATTACTTTGATTCTGCACCGTTTTATAGATTCTTCGAGCTTCAACAACATCATAAGTGATGGCTTCTATAGCCTGATCAATGTGTAGTTCACGCAAATTACCGTTAGCATCCGTTCTGTCCCAATCATAAATACGATAGGTGATATCAGAAGTCTGTTGAATTTCGGCAATTACCGTACCGGCTCCGATAGCATGTACCGTTCCTGTTTCCAAAAAGAAAACATCCCCTTTCTGAACAGGGATTTCTTTAAGAATAGAGGGCAGTGTTTTATTCTCCAAATGCTTCAGGTATTGATCCGGTGTCGCTTTTTCTTTGAATCCGACAATAATTCGGGCATCTGAATCAGCCTGAACCACATACCACATCTCCGTTTTCCCAAAAGAATTATGACGTTTTTTAGCCAGTTCATCATTAGGGTGCAATTGAATCGACAAATCTTCTTTAGCATCCAAAAACTTAAACAAAAGTGGAAATTCAGTTCCAAAATCTTTATAAACTTTATTCCCCATTATTTCCTCCGGAAATTTCAAAATCAGGTCATTAACCGATAAACCGACATAGCTGCCATTGGCAACAACACTTACCCCACCCGGAACGGTGGATAAT
>NZ_DATIDM010000092.1:0-3662 GCF_035456225.1 Flavobacterium sp.
GTATGAAACCGATGCAAGGCTTATGGAAATGAACTTCGGCAATTGGGAAATGAAAAAATGGGACGACATCAATCCGGAGGAACTCAACCCTTGGATGAAAGATTATGTGCATATAAAAGTTCCTAATGGCGAATCGTTTACCGAACTATACAACAGAGTTGTCGATTTTGCGGAAACTGCTTTTCATTCAGATGTGAAAAAACCGATTGTAGTGGTATCGCACGCAGGAGTCATCCGAAGTTTTTTGTGTAAAATCAATAATCTGCCATTAAAAGAAGCTTTTCAGAATAAAGTTGAATTTGGCTCGGTAGTTAAAATCCAATGGTAAGAATTGCTTGTAAATTAAGATGAGAGACGGGTTGTTTTTTGCTTATTGTTTGAAAAAATGCTCAAAATCACAAGTCGGTTTGCATTTTTGATATTTATAACTTTATATTTGCGCTCGAATAAGGTTGCGTTTTGATTATTTTCAAACTGCATTAAAAGGGAATTAGGTTTAAATCCTAAGCTGTTCCCGCAACTGTAAGCTGTAAAGCCTGTTGTTAACTACAAAACCACTGTCCGCCAAGGCGTGATGGGAAGGTAAACAACAGGACGCAAGCCAGGAGACCTGCCTTTTTCTTAACAAATATCGGACTTTCGGGAAAAAAGGTTCAGGAATTATGACTGCGAAAAAACTGTTTATTTTTATTTTACTGTTGTTGGGCCAATTCGTTTTGGCGCAGAATGACTCTATTATAAAATTAGAAGAGCTAGTAATTTCGGATGTTTACTTAAAAGACAATCAGTCGCAATCCATTCAGGTTCTTACGGATTCGGTTATCAGTAAAAACCAGCCTTCACTTACCAATCTGCTGAATTATACTAGCGTTATTTATTTCAAAGAGTACGGTCGCGGCATGCTGTCTTCGGTTTCTTTCAGAGGAACGACGGCATCGCAGACCGCCGTGGTGTGGAATGGAATCAATATCAATTCACAACTTAATGGCAGTACGGATTTCAATACAATTACGACGAACGATTTTAATTCCATCAGTGTAAAAGCGGGCGGGGGAAGTGTTATTTATGGCAGCGGAGCCATTGGAGGATCAGTTCACCTAAATAACGATCTTGAATTTAAAAAACAGTTTAAGAACGATTTCAGAGCCTCTTATGGAAGTTTTGCCACCATTGGGACAAATTACAGATTGGTGTTTTCGAATGCTAAATGGAGTTCTCAAATCGGATTTTCTTATAATGGTTCCGAAAACGATTATCCTTATGTTGGTTTATATACGTGGAAAGGCGAGCAGCGAAAAAATACAAACGGACAATATTATACCGCAGGACTGAATGTCAGTTTAGGCTATAAAATCAATGCTAAAAACAGTATTAAGTTTTACAGTCAGACTTCCAATACGGATAGGAATATTTCTTTAGTCTCTGAATCGGATACCAAAACCAAATATATCAATAGCTTCAATAGAAACCTTATTGAATATCAGGGTGTTTTCAATAAGTTGACAACCAGTTTCAAAACGGCTTACATTACAGAAAATTTTAAATATTTCGGAGATATCAACAGTGATTATTTCACCTTCGGAAAAACAGAATGTATTATCACCAAATTTGATTTCGGCTATCAGTTGTCAAAACATTTGAAGTTAAATGGTGTCGCCGATTACAATCACACTAAAGGTTACGGAACAGGTTTTGGAAATAATACAAGACAGATTGGTTCAGCCGCAGTATTGGCAAAATGGAATGTCACAACGAAATGGCAGAATGAATTTGGCATCCGAAAAGAAGCAATGGACAATTACGAAAGCCCGTTATTGTTTTCTGTTGGATCTTCCTATGTTTTCAGTAAGTTATACACGTTGAAAGCTAATTTTTCCAGAAACTTCAGGATTCCGACTTTCAACGATTTGTATTGGGAAGAAGGAGGGAATCCCGATTTAAAACCGGAAAGTGCTTATCAGGCCGAAATAGGGAACGTTTTTTCGTTTAAGAAAATCACCTTGTCCCAAACAATGTACTACAATAAAATAAAAGATATGCTGCGTTGGGTGCCCGGTGAAAGGGGAATCTGGACGCCTCAAAACACCGACAGGGTACAAACTTACGGAACGGAAATCCTGTTGGAATGGGCAACTAATATTAATAAGCATTATTTTGTTCTGAACAGTACGTACGCTTATACTATATCTGAAAATGAGGAAACCAAAAAGCAACTGTTTTTTGTTCCTTATCATAAAGCAACGGCCTCGATTGCTTATTCATATAAAAAATTGGCGGCGAACTATCAGTTTTTATATAACGGATTTGTTTACACGCGTTCCGACAACGATCCAAATGAAATCATCGATCCTTATAATGTTTCCAATTTCGGAATAGATTATGATTTCGGATGGTTTGATTCTTCAAAACTGGGTTTTCAGGTTTTAAACGCATTTAACGAAAAGTACGAAAGCCTTGAAGACAGACCTTTACCTGGCAGAAATTTTAATATATACATAAACCTTAAATTTTAATGAGAATGAAGTTAAGTAAGTTATTTTTAGTTGCTCTGGGGAGTATTTCGGTACTGGTTTCCTGTACTAACGACGATAGTCCTGCAGTTGAAGCGAGTACCTATGAAAAAGGAGTTTTTATTCTGAACGAGGGTTCTTCTGGACAAGGTTCGGTTTCCTTCTTGGGGGATGACCTTTCAAATTTCACACAGGATGTGTACGGAACTGTTAATCCGGGGGATTTGTTTGGGCAATATATGCAATCGATGTTCTTTGATGGCGAGTACGCTTATATTATCGCGGGAGGATCAAATAAAATTAATGTGGTAGACAGAAAAACATTCAAATTAGTGGCAAAAATTGAATCAGGTCTTGCTAAACCACGATATGGTGTTGTAAAAGACGGCAAAGCTTATGTGGTTAACGCTAATACTTATGCAAATTTTGGAGATCCGGCTGATGCGATTGGTAATACAGATGATTATGTGGCGGTTATCAACCTTGCGACAAATTCAGTAGAATCTACTATTCCTTTAAATAATACTGGAAACAGAATTATTTCGGAAAACGGAAAATTATATGTGTCTGAACCATACAACAGCACAAAAATATTGGTTGTGAACCCTGCGACAAATTCACTTGAAACACCTATAGAAGTGGGTGCAGGTGCCGATACTATGGAAGTGAACAACGGAATTTTGTACGTCCTGAAAAGTTCTTATGGAAACCCAAGTGAATTAGTAAAAGTTGATTTGTCGGATTCAAGTATGACTAATGTTGTCTTCCCGGAATCATTAAACGATGCGAAAAATCTGGATGTTTACGGAAATAAAATTTATTATACCGTAGGTACTTCTGTTTATGCAATGGATTTAACTGCTGCTGAAGCTTCGACAACTGCGATTCTGGCTTATTCTTCAACATCTGAATATGGAAAAATGTATGGTTTTGCAGTGAACAATGATCATATTTTTATTGCAGACGGAGGTGATTTTAGGGCTAATAGTAAGGCCTATGTTTATTCATTAACCGGAACACTGCAAAAAGAAGTAACTGTGGGTGTTGGACCAAACGGTTTCTACTTTAATAACTAGAAAAATATAGCAAACAAATTTAGTAGTAATTATTCTTTAGGAGTAGGCTTCTTATCCCGGCGCGAAAGTGTCGGGA
>NZ_DATIDM010000093.1:0-17308 GCF_035456225.1 Flavobacterium sp.
AACCAAATTAGACAACTTCCTTCATAAGAACCCCGAAATCGCCGATGCATTATTGAAGAAAATCCTTCAGGCTGAACGCGAGCGCAAAGAGCTTTCCGGTATCCGTAAATTGGCAAGAGACAGAGCTAAAAAAGCAAGTCTGCACAATAAAAAACTACGCGATTGCCGAGTGCATTTAACCGATGCCAAAAATCCGAGAAGTCTGGAGAGTACCCTTTTCATTACCGAGGGAGACTCCGCATCAGGTTCGATCACTAAATCACGTGATGTGAATACCCAAGCGGTTTTCAGTTTGCGTGGTAAGCCTTTGAATTCGTATGGGATGACCAAGAAGATCGTGTACGAAAACGAAGAATTCAACTTGCTTCAGGCGGCTTTGGATATTGAAGAGGACATGGAAAACCTGCGTTACAACAATATCGTAATCGCTACCGATGCCGACGTCGACGGAATGCACATCCGTTTACTGTTGATCACGTTTTTCCTTCAGTTCTTTCCGGAGTTAATCAAGGAAGGGCATTTGTATATTCTGCAGACTCCGTTATTCCGTGTGCGTAATAAGAAAGAGACGATTTACTGTTATTCTGAAGATGAGCGAAAATATGCTATCGATAAATTGAAACCCAAGCCGGAAATCACCCGATTCAAAGGATTGGGAGAGATTTCACCGGACGAGTTCAAGCATTTTATTGGTGACAGTATTCGTCTGGAACCGGTAATGTTAGATAAAGCAACGTCGATTGAAACCTTACTGGAATTTTATATGGGTAAGAATACGCCGGATCGTCAGGAATTCATTATCAATAACCTGAAAGTGGAATTGGATACTGTGGAGGAGCTTTCGAGTTAAGAATTTAATTTTATAAACCATCATCAATACGATAAAGTATGATCAAGAAATTTTCTTTTTTACTAATTTCCCTGATTGGTATTTCGGGATTTTCTCAGAACATTAATATTAGCCTTCTGGATATTAATAAACTTACAGATGCAAATCCGAGAGACTTTGTTGTAGTTAATAATGTCTATTATTTTGTGGCAAATGGATTAGGTCGAGGATATGAACTTTGGAGATCAGATGGAACAGAGTCTGGAACTTATTTTGTAAAAGATATAAACCCGGGGAAGAATAACGCGTTCATTTATGGGGAAAGTTCAAATTTGACAAATATCAATGGAATATTGTATTTTAATGCAAACGATGGTGTGAATGGATCTGAGTTATGGAAATCGGACGGTACTGAAGCGGGAACTGTTATGGTAAAAAACATTGCAAGTGCACAAACGAGTAGTTTGCCTTATGGTTTTACATCTTTGAATTCTGAAGTGATTTTTGCATGTAATGATGGGGTTGATGGGGTTGAAGTATGGAAAACAGATGGGACAGAATCAGGAACCATTTTATTAAAAGATATTTATACAGGAAGTTCCGGAAGTAGGCCTAAAAACTTTATTTCTTTTAATAATAAAATATATTTTCAGGCCTCCAACGATTTATATGGCCTTGAATTATGGATGACGGATGGAACAACTGCCAACACTGTACTGCAAAATGACTTATATCCTGGTAGCACACAGGGAGTTCATAATTTAACAGATATGATTGTTTTTAATAATGAGCTTTATTATAGGGGTAGGGATGCTAATTCCGGGTTCGAGTTATGGAAAACAAATGGAACTGTTGGTAATTCAACATTAGTGATGGACGTGAATCCTGGATTTTCAGATGGTTTCTTTGGGATGTTTTTGACATCAAATTCAAATATGATTTTTTTTGATGGTAAAAATAATTTTCAAGGAAGAGAATTATGGAAAAGTAACGGAACTTTAGCAGGAACTGCGATTGTTAAAGATTTATATTCAGGTTATGATGATGGTTTAGCTTACACAGTACAATTTTCATTTATTGGGCAAACGCTTTATTTTAATGGAGTAAATGCTAATGGCAGCGAACTTTGGAAATCTGACGGGACATCAGCAGGAACAGTATTAGTAAAGAGCATAATGGGCGGTTTAAATTCCAGTGACATTCTCTTTATGTCAACGATTGACGGAACGTTGTATTTCTCTGCCTGTCAGGAATTAGTGGAAAACAAAAATTACCTTTGGAAGAGCGATGGTACGACGGCTGGAACTCAATTGGTTAAAGATATCAATTTAAGAGGAATGGATGGTTATGCCGGAAATAAAATCTTTAAATGTAATAACAGCATTTTTTTTGCAGGACAGAACACTAAAAATGGTTGGGAAATTTGGAAAACAGATGGTACAACTACCGGAACTAATTTGTTTAAAGACATCAATTATGAAGCGAGTGCAGGTCCGGAAGATTTAATAGAATTAAACGGCAGTATTATATATTCGGCTAATTATGAATTAGGAAAAGAGTTGTTTAAATCAGATGGTACGGAATCCGGTACCGTTTTAGTGAAAGATGTTTCGACCAGTTATAGTGGAGGGTTGTATGATCATAATAATTACAACAGGAGTATTAGAGTTGGTAATACTGTATTTTTTTCTGCAATTACTGAGGCAGAGGGTAGAGAATTATGGAAAACAGACGGTACTGATGCAGGAACTGTCCTTGTTAAAGATATTGGTTCAGGCCAATACTTAAATGGTTTGGAAGAAAATTTTGGTATTCAATATGCTGTTTTAAATGATATTGCCTACTTCTCAGCTAATGATGGAGTCAATGGAAGAGAACTTTGGAGATCCGATGGAACTTCTTCGGGGACATATATGGTAAAAGACTTAACGGCAGGTTCGGCAGATAGTACAATTAGTCCCTTTTGTGTATTTAATAATAAAGTTTTTTTTGTTCTAGGAGGAGGACGAGAAATTTGGTATACTGATGGTACTGAAAGTGGAACCCATTTATTCTATAGTGCTTACAATATTTATGCCCTAAAAGCAATAGGGAATAAACTTTATTTTATTGCAAATACGGTTAATTCTAGTTATGGTGGTAATTCATTATATGTTACTGATATTAACTTGTCTGTCCCTCAACTTTTGGGGACGTGGGTTGGTAATCAGGGAATTAATCAGTTAACGGAGTTTAATAACGAACTTTATTTTGTTGTACAGTCAACAATATTTAAGAGCAATGGAACAGTGTCTGGGACTATACGTGTTAGCAATTATTTAAGCACAAATATTAAAAATTTAAAAGTTTGTGGAAATTATATTTATTTTACTCATAATCCAATAAATGAATCGATTCGGTTATGGAGAACTGATGGTACAGAAAATGGTACAATTCAATTAGCAGCTGCGACACAATCAAATTATTTTTTTAACTGCTTGACCTGTCACCAAAATCAATTGTTTTATTTTTATGACTATTCGGCTCCTTACTATGTATCAGAGTTGAATAAGTTTTATTATAAAAATGTTTGGAAGACTGATGGGACAAATGTGAGCAATCATAGTTTAAACATAGATAATTCACAACAATTTTTAAATGATTATAGTCATGGTGCATATAATATGTTCAGCACTGATTCTAAAATTTATTTTTTAGCTAACAATGGTTATTCCGGCGATGAATTGTATGTAGCAGGTCCCCAAAGTGTATTGTCAACAAGTGATGATCACGAGTCTAATGGGGTAACAGATTTAAAAGACAGCGTTTTAATTTATCCGAATCCAACAAGTTCATCCGTTAATTTGAAATCTGCAACACAAATTAATGAAGTGTTAGTTTTTGATTCTTTTGGAAAAAAAGTTTTAGAAATCTCCCTAAGATCTAATGAAGGAAAGGTAGATTTATCATCATTAAACTCAGGTTTATATTTGTTGAAAGTTCTTTCGAATGATTCAACATATTTTAGAAAAGTTATTAAAAAATAGTAATTATCAGTTTTGATTATAGTTCTTTATGAGCGAAGAAAACGAAAATATAGAAGATTTAACCCCGGAAGATAATTTTTCTGAAGAAACTCATTCCGATGAAAATGCAACTTTTGAAGGTGATCATTTTTACGACCACGAAGAAAATCCGGAAGATACCATTACCAAAGTAACAGGTATGTACAAAGATTGGTTTCTGGATTATGCCTCTTACGTAATCCTGGAGCGCGCTGTACCTGCCATTGAAGACGGATTCAAACCGGTACAGCGTCGTATCATGCACTCCATGAAAGAATTGGATGACGGACGTTATAACAAAGTTGCGAACGTGGTCGGACACACGATGCAGTATCACCCTCACGGAGATGCGAGTATAGGGGATGCCATGGTTCAAATCGGTCAGAAGGATTTACTGATTGATTGTCAGGGGAACTGGGGGAATATATTAACCGGTGATGGTGCTGCGGCTTCCCGTTACATCGAAGCTCGTTTAAGCAAATTCGCTTTGGATGTTTTGTATTCACCAAAGATTACCGATTGGGGTGTTTCGTATGATGGTCGTCGTGCGGAGCCGATTAACTTACCGGTAAAATTCCCGTTGCTTCTGGCACAAGGTGGGGAAGGAATTGCCGTTGGTTTGTCGACCAAACTTTTGCCTCACAATTTCAATGAATTAATCGATGCGTCGATAAAAATATTAAAAGGAAAACCGTTTACCTTATTCCCGGATTTCCCAACCGCTGGTATTGCCGATGTTTCTAATTATAATGATGGCTTGCGTGGCGGACGTGTGCGCGTACGTGCAAAGATATCCCAATTGGACAAGCAAACCCTTGTAATTACCCAAATTCCGTTTTCAACCAATACTTCTTCTTTGATTGACAGTATTCTGAAAGCGAACGATAAAGGGAAAATCAAAATCAAGAAAATTGAAGACAACACCGCTGCCGAGGTTGAAATTTTAATTCATCTTCCGCCAGGTGTTTCTCCGGACAAAACCATAGATGCACTGTACGCATTCACGGCTTGTGAAACGTCAATCGCGCCGTTAGGCTGTGTGATTCAGAATCATAAGCCACTGTTTATCGGTGTTTCCGATATGCTGAAAATATCAACGAACCGCACGGTGGATTTGTTGCGTCAGGAGTTGGAAATCCAATTGCAGGAACTGGAAACGAAATGGCATTTCTCTACTTTAGAAAAGATCTTCATCCGTGAAGAAATGTACATCGACTTTAAATTGTATTCCGATAAAGAATCATTATACGAATATATGTATAAACGCTTCGAGCCGTTCAGAAAAATGCTGATGCGTGATATTGTCGATGAAGATTTGCAAAAGCTGACTCAGATTCCGATGATCCGTATCACGCGTTTCGACTCGGATAAAGCTGATGAGTTAATTGCGAAACTGGAAGACGAAATGGCTCAAGTGAAACATCATTTAGCGAACTTGATTGATTTTGCTATTGACTATTTTGCCAAGCTGAAAGAAAAATATGGAAAAGGTCGCGAACGTCAGACGGAAATCCGAAATTTCGATACGATTGAAGCGACTAAAGTAGTTTTAAGAAATACAAAATTATATGTAAACCGCGAGGAAGGTTTCATCGGAACGGGATTGAAAAAAGACGAATATGTTGCTGATTGTTCCGATATCGACGATGTTATTGTGTTTCTTCGTGATGGTAAAATGATGATATCAAAAGTGGATGAAAAGAAATTTGTCGGGAAAGATATTATTCACGTTGCTGTTTTCGATAAAAATGACAAGCGAACCATTTACAACATGATTTATCGTGATGGAAAATCGGGAGCCTCATTCATAAAGCGTTTTAATGTGTCGGGAGTTACCCGTGACAAAGCTTATGATCTGACACAGGAAAAACCAGGTTCAATGGTATTGTATTTTTCACATAATCCGAACGGTGAAGCGGAAGTCGTAACGATTTTACTGCGTCAGGTGGGAAGCGTGAAAAAACTGAAATGGGATTTGGATTTTGCCGATATTGCCATAAAAGGAAGAGCTTCCAAAGGAAATACCGTGTCTAAATATCCAATCAAGAAAATCGAATTGAAAGAGAAAGGGATTTCAACCTTGCGACCTCGTAAGATTTGGTTTGATGATACAGTTCAAAGATTGAATGTGGATGGAAGAGGGGAGTTGTTGGGCGAATTCCGTCCGAACGATCGTTTACTTATTATTAACCAATCAGGTAAACTGAAAACAATCATTCCGGAACTGACCACGCATTTCGACGAAGATATGATCATCCTTGAAAAATGGCATCCGACAAAACCGATTTCGGCCATTTATTACGATGGGGAAAAAGAACGATATTATGTGAAACGTTTCCTTATTGAAAATGAGAACAAGGAAGAAATATTTATTTCGGAACACGAGAAATCACAACTGGAAATTGTTTCCACCGATTGGCGTCCTGTGGCTGAAATTATTTTTGCTAAAAGCAAAGGCGTACAAAAGGAGAATCAAACAATTGACATGGAACAGTTTATCGCTGTTAAGGGAATCAAAGCGTTGGGTAACCAGTTAACGACAGATAAACTGAAACAGGTAAATTTATTGGAATCCTTACCTTACGAAGAACCTGTTGAGGAAGTTCCGGCTGAATCGGAAACGAATCCGAATGTTGAGTTAACAGACTATAACATCGAACTGGATGATGACGGTCAGATAACATTGACTTTAGAATAGCAATCAATAAAAAAAGCCCTCGATATCGAGGGCTTTTTTTATTGTATAATTTAATAAAAGATTATTTACCTTTTTTTCGCATTTTCATGTTGAGAAACTCAACCACCAGTGAAAAGGCGATGGCAAAATAAAGATAGCCTTTAGGAACTACCCCAACATGTTGTCCTACTAATGAAGCATCGGATAAGTGCATACTTTCTGTTATCAGCATAAATCCGATAAGAATCAGGAACGATAGACCCAAAATCTGAATGGATGGGTTAGCGTTGACGAAATTACCAACCGGAACAGCAAACAACATCATTACCGCTACAGAAATAATCACTGCCGCAACCATGATGTATAAAGCGCCGGTTACACCATTGGTCATACCGACAGCGGTAAGGATACTGTCAACGGAGAAAATAAGGTCAATAAGAAGGATTTGCACAATAACGCTGGCAAAAGATTTGGTAGCCGAAGTTTTTAATTCTTTTTCCTCTTCTCCTTTGTGATCCACTTTCTCATGTATCTCTTTGGTGCTTTTATAAATCAGGAATATACCACCAAGAAGCAATATTATCGCCTGTCCTGTAAATCTCGCGTTGAACCAGCCTAACTCAAGACTAAACCAAGGTTCTTTCATAGCAATCAGATACGAGATTCCCATTAATAAGCCAATTCGCATGAACATGGCCAAAAACAATCCGATTCGTGTGGCTTTCTTTCTTTTTTCTGCCGGTAATTTTCCGGTAACGATTGAAATGAAGATAATGTTGTCAATACCCAATACAATTTCAAGAAAAGTCAGGGTTAATAGAGCGATCCAAGCATCGGGGGTTAGAAATACTTCCATTTTAAAGTTTTAAATTATAAAGCTGTTAAACGTATGCTAATCGATTTTTGTTACAGAACCTCGCTGTTTTTTCGCTTCGCCAACGAAAGCATATTCAAATGTGTATCCTTTCTCATTGGTTGTCAGGATTTTCATTGCGATTGCTTTTTTCTCCTGCATAGTTTTAGGATGTAATTTTTGAAGTACAAATTCGCAATCGTTTGTCCAGCGTACTGAAGCCGTATCGGTTTTTCCGTTGAAGGTTTCAATCTGAAGGTCTTCGGTTCGTTCAAATACCGATTTTTTTTGTTTTCCGTTAATTTCCTGAACGAATTCAAATTTTCCCGTTTTGAAATCGGTGCAGTTACGTTCCTGATTGTAGCAGGAGGTTAATAGGATTATAATTGGGAGTATGAGGATTTTTTTCATGTCGGGTTATTGGTTTTTTTTTAAAATATATTTACCGCAGATTGACAGATTTTTCTAATCAATTTTAATCTGCGAATCTGCGGTAAGATTAATCTATATTTATAAATCTTTTGAGAATTTCAAGTTACTTTCGTTTGAGTTTACCCAGCTCATCGTCCGTAAAATGCTTTGTGCTTTTTTCTTTCGAAAACTTATCGGCATTATAATCGTTGGATTTATTTTTGGGAATGGAAAGACTGGTCCATTCCGTCTGTTTCAGCATTTTGGCATAAAACACAATTTGTCCGATATGGTACGGATAATGAGCCAGCTGACGGTTTATTGCTTCCATCACAGTATGTCCTTCGTTTCTGATGTAGATAATCTGGGAAAGCTGTTCGGACTTTAAAGCATCAAGTGTATCCAAAAAACACTTCCATCCTTTGTCCCAGGAAGCTATTACTTCTTCTTTGGTCATGAAGCTTTGTTCGAATTCGCCGTCTCTGTTGCGCCATTCTTTTTCGCCATCGGATGTAAGGAAATCAGTCCAGCGTGACAGCATATTTCCGGAAAGGTGCTTAACGATAACGGCAATGGAATTAGTATCGTCGTTAACAGCAACAAAGAGTTGTTCCGGTTCCAGTTGTTCTATAGCTTTTTCTCCGATAGTTTTATAGTAGAGAAACAGTTTTTTTACACTTTCCAGATAGGATTTATCGGTCTCCATCGAATAAACTTTTCACCATGGTTTGTATTCCTTTGAACATCAAAAACATTGATCCGAGGCAAAAAAGAATACCAATCCCCAGAATTGGGATAAAGAACGGATGTCCCTGATTTTTAAATGAACTGTGAATTATGGTAGGTCCGATAAACATTAATGGCACTGCGAATGCCAGATACCGGATTCCTTTCATTAATAATGCTTTATTTGTAGACATATTAAAATATGATTTGAAGGCCATATCCATTGCTATTGGCCAAAATATTCATTTCGAAAACGGATGTGTCCGTGGTTGTTTGCAATCCTTTGTTATAGAGGTCAACAGCTTTTTCAATTTTTTTAGTTCTGCCGGACAAAATAGGGATAGCTGCTACAATGAATCCCGCACCCACATAAGTAAAACCAGATGGATAATCGGAATCGGAAACGGCTCCTTTAACGATATCGCCTATTACTAAACCGGAACCGGCGCCTATCAGAAAGCCTCCCCAAGCTTCTTTATTCTTGGCTGTTTTGAAATATTTGTAAGCTTCCGGGTTGGTTATTAATAATTGCTTGGTTTCCCAACTGGAAATCTGAACTCCGTTTCTGAAAAATTTTCCTTTTTGCATTGAAATTTCCTGTGCTGAAGCCATCGACAGGATAAAGAAGCAAACTAAAGCAAGTAATTTTTTCATGGTAACTCCGCTATTGATTTGTTAGTAACTGTTTTAAAAAGTCATTCTTAAGCCCAATCCGTTTCCATTTGAAACTATCGACATTGATTCGAAATTAAAACCGGTGTCTTTTTTAGCTAATTCGGCATTATAGTCGTTCACTACGGTTTTAATCTTTTTTGTGTATCCGATTTTAACCGGTATTGCTATAATCATTGATGTCACTCCTAAAACGCTAAGCATCGTTGGGTATTCTCCTTCTTTATTGGCAGCGATAATAAAGTCGGTTGCCAATAAAACCATTCCTCCATACAACATTGTGTTTCCTATGCTTTTTTTGGCTCTTCCAGCATTGTAAAACTGTAACATTCCAGGTTGTTTAGCTAATAATTCCCTAACTTCCGTGGGCGACATTTTTTTATTTTCCGAATCAAAAATCCGTCCTCCCGATTTGTATTTAAGTTCTTGTGAATAAACTGAAACTGTTGTTAATAGCAATAAAGATACTATAATTTTGAATTTCATTTGATTTAGGGATTTATTTTTTAAAACTGTCTACTGCTTTCCTAACGCTTCCGTGTTTTTCCAGCAAAACTTTTGCTTCTTCGTAAGAAACAGGGATTTCACCCATTATCATGCGAACGCCTCGGTCGATTAACTTTACATTACTTAGTTGCATATCGACCATTTTGTTGCCTTTTACTCGCCCGAGCTGAATCATCGTTGCCGTGGAAATCATGTTTAAAACCAGTTTTTGTGCAGTACCGGCTTTCATGCGGCTGCTTCCGGTTACAAATTCAGGGCCAACGATTACTTCAATTGGGAATTGTGCTGTTTTGGATAATGGACTTCCGGCATTACAGGTGATGCATCCGGTTGTGATATTGTTTTCGTTGCATTTTTCCAATCCGCCGATAACATAAGGAGTTGTTCCTGAAGCAGCAATTCCGATGACAACATCATTTTCGTTGATGTTCCATTCTGATAAATCTTTCCAGGCTTGTTCTTTGTCGTCTTCGGCAAATTCCACTGCTTTTCGGATAGCGGTATCACCACCAGCAATGATTCCGATAACCAAATCAAACGGAACCCCGAAAGTTGGCGGACATTCGGAAGCATCTACAATTCCGAGGCGCCCTGAAGTTCCTGCTCCGATGTAGAACAGTCTTCCGCCTTTTTTCATCTGTTCGACCACTTTCGAAACCAGGGTTTCAATTTGCGGTAATGCTTTTTCGACAGCAAGCGGAACGGTTTTATCTTCGTTGTTGATGTTGGTCAGCAGATCGTGAACCGACATTTTCTCAAGATGCTCGTAATTAGAGGATTGCTCTGTGGTTTTGGTAAAGGTCATTTTTTTGATGAGTTTCTGAGTTGCAAAGTCTCAAAGTTACAAAGTTTCTTTTGGATTGCTATGGTGCTGCAGAGCTGTTTTTTGCGTGAGGGATAGGAGCAAGTACCATGTACTGCGGATAGCCCGACCCTTGTGGTCACGCCCAAATCTACATAAAATACGCCAATACTATTCCGAGTATAATTGCTGAAAGTTTTGCCAGATTAAATTTGTGTCCTTCACTGGTTTCAAAAATAATTGTTGACGATATATGAAACAGAATTCCGATTACAAAAGCTGTAATTTCAGCGTAATAATGTGTGATGAATGGTGCTTTTTCCGAAACTATTGTTCCCAGTGGAGTCATGGCAGCGAAAGCAAACATGAAAATTACAATAGAAGCTTTGTTCAGGTGTGAAGCGCTTAAAAAAGTAGTCAGGATTATGGCAATAGGGAAGTGGTGTACCGCAATTCCCCAAGCTAAATCGTTATGATGACTTACCGGCATTCCTTCCAATAACGCGTGCAGGCACAAACTTATAAATAAGGACCAAGGGATGTGGTACATCGTGTCATGACCGTGTACGTGTCCGTGTTCCGCTCCTTGTGAAAAATATTCAAGTATAATTTGAAACACGATACCAAACATGATAAAAAATCCTATGTTACCGTGCACGTGACCGTCTGAGGTTGCGTGATGTGCGGATTCATAAACTGTAGGAAGTAAATGAGAAACCGTTAACGCCAACAAAAATGAACCACTGAAGGCTAATAAAATCCTGAGGTTTTTTTTGCTTTTCGGACGGAAAAAAGTGGCTACCACATAACCGAAAATAACCGAAAGTAATGGCAGTAGGTAGATCATATTATTTGAATATCATAATGAGGCGTTGCGAATCGTTTTTATAAAATTTGCGCAGTTTGTAATCGCCGAAAACATCCAAAAGATAAATTCCGGCTTCTTCCATCATCTGTTCAAAATCGTTTAAAGTTAAGGCTTTTACTTTTTCGGTGAAATGAAAATGTTGGCCATCGGCGTCAAAATCTATTTCTTTGAATATATGATTGTCTTTTACGTAGCGTTTTATGTGAAAATCGATTCCGTCCACAGTTTTAACTTCTTCCGGAACCAGATTGTTAATGACATAATTTACGTTCATAAAGTCAATTACCCCAAAACCGTATTCAGAAAGACTGTCGTGAATAGCTTTTAAAGTGGTAAAGTTATCATCGTCATTTTCAAAATATCCGAAACTCGTAAACAAATTGAAAACGGCATCGAATTTTTCTTCGAACGGAAGGCGCATATCGTGTACCGTGAAATGAAGTTTTTCATTGGCAGCCACAGAAGCTTCCGCAATACTGTTTTCAGATAAATCCGCTCCCGTAACATCAAACCCCAATGTGTTCAGATACATGGAATGACGCCCTTTACCACAGGCCAAATCAAGGATTTTAGCATCGTCGGGAAGATTTAAATAATGCGTAAGGTTGTCCATAAAATGCTGCGCTTCCGCTTCATCACGTTCTTTGTATAAAATATGATAATAAGGCGTATCGAACCAGGAGGCAAACCAGTTTTCGGTTGACTTTTTTTGTGCTTCAGACATGTATTCTTCTGTTGGAGGATAATTAATCTTGCAAATTTAACGTATTTTTGCCGATGTAATCCAATTTAGGAATCGGAAATTAGGATTTTAAGGATTGCGATTGAAATTAAATTATGGAGCAGAATTTTAAAATGATTGCCAAAACTTTTTTTGGCTTCGAGGAAATATTAGCGAAGGAGTTGCGTCAGTTGGGCGCACAAGATGTTGAAATGGGAACCCGTATGGTAAGCTTTGCGGGGGACAAGGGATTTATGTACAAAGCGAATCTGGCATTGCGTACAGCTTTAAAAATTTTGAAGCCTATCTATCAGTTCCGCGCATTTAACGAAGCAAGTCTGTATAAAGGCATTCAGGGAATTGACTGGTCAAAATACCTTAATGCGCACCAGACATTTGTGGTGGATGTGACATTGCATTCGGAACATTTCAACCATTCGCAATTCGTAGCTTTGAAAGCAAAAGATGCCATTGTGGATCAGTTTCGCGATAAATTCGGAAAGCGTCCGAGTATCGACAAGGATTTTCCGGATTTACGAATTAACGTTCACATCGATCGTGATCAGTGCTCGGTTTCGTTAGACAGTTCAGGGGATTCATTGCATCACAGAGGATACAAAACGGCTACAAACATTGCTCCGATTAATGAAGTTTTGGCAGCGGGAATGTTATTACTTTCCGGTTGGGAAGGACAGGGTGATTTTATCGATCCGATGTGCGGTTCGGGAACCATTTTAGCAGAAGCAGCGATGATTGCCTGCAATATTCCCGCAAATATCAACAGAAAAGAGTTCGCGTTTGAGCGTTGGAATGATTGGGACAACGATTTGTTCGACCAGATCATGAACTCGCTAATGAAGAAGGTTAAGGATTTTCATTATACGATTACGGGTTATGACAAAGCGCCATCTGCAGTTATGAAAGCTAAAGATAATATAAGAAATGCTAATCTGGATGAATACGTAAAAATCTCGGAACGTAACTTCTTTGATACAGAAAAGGAAACACGCGGGCCGTTGCATATGGTTTTCAATCCGCCTTACGGTGAGCGTCTTGATATTGAAATGGAACGCTTCTACAGGGAAATAGGTGATACCTTAAAGCAAAGCTATCCGGGAACGAATGCGTGGTTCATCACAGCCAATCTGGAAGCACTGAAGTTTGTCGGTTTAAAACCTTCCAGAAAAATCAAGCTCTTTAACGGAAAACTGGAAGCACGTTTAGTGAAATACGAAATGTATGAAGGAAGTAAACGTACGAAGTTCCAGAATTTAGGGGACAGTGGGGAGTAGGCAGTCGCAGTCGCAGTCTCAATGTACCAACTTATAACTCATAATTAATATTCATAACTCGAAGAAATGACATTAAAAACCAAATCACTAGTATATAATTTTTTAGGCTTTGCCTTATTGTTCATGATTGTGCGTTTTGTAGCGCAGGCATTTACAAATCTTACCGGATTTTGGTTGCCTTTAACAGCTGCTGTTGCGGCTTCGATTCTGGCTCCGAAATTTCAGGTGGTAAAAACGAGTGAAGGGGAGAAGATGTTTATGAAGTGGTTGTTTATTAAAGGAGTGAAGGAAATTAAATAAAGTTTTACTTTAAAATAAAAATCCCAAATCGGTAGAAACTGATTTGGGATTTTTGTATAATTTAAGTATTGTTTTTATTTTGAACGCTTATAAAAAGGTATAAAATAACTTATGCCGTAATTAAATCCTACGCCCCAATTTCCGCCTTCATAAGTTCGGTTGAAACCCGGAATGAATAAGTTATCAAAATTTTCAGGACGCTTTTGATGTAACATATAATTCAGACGTACTGAAAAACCTAAATACAGGTTATTAACTACTTCTGCTTTTATACCGGCAAGTACTTCAAGCCAACCTGCACTGAGGCCTTCAAATTTTTGTCCCGGATACTTTGTGGTTTCTCCAAAATAGGGATTTGTATTGTAGATGTTGTAACTGTTCAGTTGCTGGGAGAATGAACTTCCTCCATATCGCATTCCCACAAAAATCATGTTTTCCATATCCAGCCAGTTCCCGTAAGTGTTGTAATCAAACCCTACTTTGAGATAACTTCCATCGGCGGTAAAATTCAACTGGTCTTCGTCGACGGTTTTCTTTTCATTACCTAATTCACCGGCGATATAGATTTTTTTTGTTAACCGGTAATCAGCCATTACTTCAAACCCTTTATAGTCATCGCTGTCGTAAATGGATTTTGCCAATCGGTGTAAATCCACCCCAACTCGAATTCCGTAACGTTCCGTTTTTGGTTTTTTTATTGTGTCTTTTGTTTTTTCCTGAGCGAATAATGTTGTTACTGAAACCAACATTAAAGCTATACTAAAAATAGATTTTAATGTGTGTTTCTTTTTCATTCTGAATGTTAGATTGATTTACAAATCGGGATAAAATCCAAAGAGAGCCATCATCGGTTAAAACCGGATCTTCGGCAAGTTGGAATACGGTTTTATATCCGCAGGCTCTGGAAACAAAGATATCGTCTCTTGTATAGTTGAAAGTCAGTACATCTACATTATCATTGTTTGGATCTGTGTCGGAGCCATTTTGTATAAAACGAAGTATTGTTTGGTCTTCGTTTGTTTTTAAAGGCACTGTTATTCTGCTTACACCGTTAAAGGCAAAACCAGTTGGAAAACCGGCTGCTGCTACACCAAGATTGGTGACTGGTTTTAAATTTTCCGGATTGGTTGCATCGTAGAATTCAATCACTACATTTGGTGTAGTAGGTGTTCCTTCTGCACAAAGATCGTCTTTTTCGCAACTCCAGAAGGAATTTGCGAATACCAGTGAAAGGGCGATTAGTGTTAGTTTTTTCATTTGCTTTTTCAATTCTGAAATCTAACTTCTTTTTTCCAATAGTACAACATTTTCCACGTGATGCGTTTGCGGGAACATATCCACAGGACGTACGCGGGTGACTTTGTACATTTCGTCCATCAATGCCAAATCACGAGCCTGTGTAGCCGAATTACAACTTACATAAACTACTTTTTCCGGAGCAATGCTTAAAATCTGTTTCACTACATCGGCGTGCATACCGTCACGAGGAGGATCGGTGATAATTACATCCGGATGTCCGTGTGTTTTGATGAATTCGTCGTTGAACACATTTTTCATATCTCCGACAAAGAATTCACAATTGGTAATGTTGTTGCGTTTTGCGTTTTCTTTAGCATCGGAAATCGCTTCTGGAACAGCTTCCACACCGATTACTTTTTTTGCTTTTTTCGAAACGAATTGCGCAATGGTTCCGGTTCCGGTATATAAGTCGTAAACCAGTTCTTCCCCTGTTAATCCGGCGAATTCTCTTGTGATGGAATACAGTTCGTATGCTTGAGCAGAATTGGTCTGATAGAAAGACTTCGCATTGATGCTGAAGTTCAATCCTTCCATTTCTTCAAGAATATAATCTCTTCCTTTATAAAGAATAACGTCCTGATCGTATAAAGTATCGTTGGCTTTCTGATTGATAACATATTGTAAAGAGGTAATTTCCGGGAAACGTTCCGCAAGGAAATTCATCAATAGTTCACGTTTTGCTTTATCATCGTCATAGAACTGGATCAGTACCATGATTTCTCCTGTTGAAGCAGTACGGATCATCAGAGTTCTCAATAAGCCTTCGTGGTTTCTCGGATTGAAAAATGATAAATCATTTTCATTGGCAAATCTTCGGATTTCGTTACGGATATCATTGGAAGGATCTTGCTGTAAATGACATTTTTTAATGTCCAGGATTTTGTCCCACATTTTCGGAATATGGAAACCAACGGCATTTTTGTTGTCCAATTCGGCTCCACTGTCAACTTCTTCCTGTGTCATCCAACGTGAGCTGGAGAATCCGAATTCCATTTTATTTCGGTAGAAAAACTGTTCTTTCGATCCCAAGATGGGTTCAAATTCCGGTAATTCGATTTTTCCGATTCTTTTTAAATGATTGTAAACTTCCTGATTTTTATAGAACAATTGTTGTTCATACTTCATATTCTGCCACTTACAGCCGCCACAAACACCAAAATGTTCACAAACCGGCGTTGTTCTGTGTTCTGAATATTCATGGAATTTTATCGCTTTCCCTTCAAAATAGGATTTACGTTTTTTAAATGTCTGAACGTCAACTACGTCGCCAGGAACTACATTAGGTATAAAGATAACCTGACCTTCCGGGGCTTTTGCCACCGATACGCCTTTTGCACCTGCATCAAGGACTTTTACGTTTTCGAATACGATTTTGTCTGTTTTTTTTCTTCCCATGGGGCAAAGATAATGAAACCGTATTCAGTTATTAATAGTTAGTGACGAGTTTTTTATCGTAAGAATAAGGTTAATAAAAACTCAATTAACATAAAATTAGTAATGCGTTACTGTGTTAATAAATATTTTCGTTTGAAAACCACCCGATACATGAAAAAAAGTTATTTAGTTTTATTTGTTTTAGGCCTTGCCACAACGTTATTTTCACAATCTAAAATAAATGGAAAAGTTTTCGACGAGAATGATTTGATTCCGAATATTGAGGTAATAAATGCTACAAAGCAACTAACTTCAAAAACTGATAATGAAGGAAATTTTCAGATTTTGGCAGATGTGAATGATGAAATTATTTTTTATTCTAAAAATTTTGTAGAAAGGCATCTAAAGGTTAAAAAAGAACATTTGACCAATGAAAATAAAATTGTTTTGGTAAAGAAAGAAATTGAGTTGGAAGAATTGAAGATTGACAAACTTCCAACTTTCAAAGCGGATATGAGTTATGAATCTTTAAAAATGGAAAAAATCTACAATGAACAATCCAGGCCAAAAGCACAGGTTTATAATGGGGAAATTCAAAATGGAATGGATTTTATGGCTATTGGCAATTTTATAGGTAAACTTTTTTCTAAAAAAGATAAAAAGAAAGTGTCCAAAAAAACAGAAAAATTCAGCACAATGGCAAAAAAAAGGTTTGCAAATGATTATTTTACCAAAAATCTAAATCTTCCTGAAAATGAAATTGATTTGTTTCTGACTTTTTGTGAAATGGATAAAGCTTCGAATGCATTCGATAAGAAATCCGGTACTCTTGATCTGATGGATTACCTGCTTAAAAAAAGAGGAGAGTTTAAATGATGATTTTCTGAAGGGGAGAGACAAGAGACAAGAGACAAGAGACAAGAGACAAGAGAC
>NZ_DATIDM010000094.1:0-8673 GCF_035456225.1 Flavobacterium sp.
ACTACTTTCTGATACTGTCGTGTGAATGCGTTTCTATTCCGTCATTCCATAAAACCAGTATGTCTGTGGCTACTGCAGCTCCGCTCCCGGCCGCGATGGATAGCTGACTTCGGTGTCCGGCTAAAGTTCCGCAAACATAAATCCCTTCAGCTACTTTGTGGTCGGTGTTTCTGAGTTGGATTCGGTTTTTTTCTGCCAATGACTTTTTGTGCGGTTCGATGTAGTGCATCAATCCTTCAATCGCAAATAAATTAGAGGAGCCAATGGCCACCACAATATTTTTTGAAGTGTATGAATTCTTGTTGGTGATAACAGTAAAATTTCCCTTTTCACCACGTACTTCCATTACTTTTTCGTCTTCGATCTGCTGAACGTGCGGATAGATTTCTGCCAGGTGCTGTGTGCTTTCGGTTAATAATTCCGAACCTAATTTTCCGTTTGGAATACCGTATGCATTGTGGAAAATGGCATCCTGTAGAGAGGAAGCCTTCTGGTGGGCAATGATCCCGATTGGTTTATCGGAGGCAAAAGCTTTTTTATGGGCTGAACCCAAAATCAAGGCGCAGGAAACTCCCGAAACGCCTCCGCCAATGATAAGAACATCAAACATAAATTAATTTCCCCGGGTTTTCTCGTCAATCAGTTTTGACATACGGAAAATCAACAAAATGCAAACGGCACACAATGAAGCGGCAATTCCGATAAGTGCAATCAAACTGTTGCCTTCGAAAAGGTTGCTGAAATCAAGTAATGTGATGTTGAAAATAACTAACCCCAAAGCTAGGGCAATCATAATATAGGTAAAAATTTTCATCTCAAATTATTTTTTATTATACTCATCCGTTGCTGTTTGCTTAAAGCAGTGTTTTAGCAAGGAAATCGCATCATTTTCGAGTAAGTCTCAAATAAAGCGTGAAATTAGTAAAAATCAAGTTAAACAAATAGCCCTTTAACATTAGCAGCGAATAATTTAACAGCAATGGCTAAAAGTATTACGCCAAACACTTTTCGTATAACACCGAGGCCGTTTTTTCCCAATACTTTTTCGATTTTGGAAGACGATTTCAAAACGATATAAACAATGATGATATTGATAAGTATCGCTATGACAATGTTTATTGTTTGGTATTGTGCGCGCAGTGAAAGCAGTGTTGTCATGGTTCCGGCACCGGCAATCAGTGGAAAAGCCAGTGGCACTATGGAAGCCGTGCTGGGTTCTTCATCTTTATATAAGGTAATGCCCAGAATCATTTCAAGTGCCAGGAAAAACAAAATGAAGGATCCGGCCACAGCGAAGGATTTTACATCGACGCCCATTAATTTCAGGATTTCTTCCCCCACAAAAAGGAAAGTGATCATGATGATTCCTGAAACAAGTGATGCTTTTTCGGATTGGATATGTCCTACCTTGGTGCGTAAGTCAACGATAATAGGAATGGTTCCCACGATGTCGATTACGGCAAAAAGCACCATTCCGATCGTTAAAATTTCTTTCCAGTCAAATCCCATAAAGGTTGTGGTTTTTTTGATGGCGCAAAAGTATCCTTTAAGAATCTAAATATAACTAATAAATCGTTAATTTTTGATATTTAGGAAAATATGGTTTTAAACTTTGTAACTTTGCGGCAAATAGAAGTTTTAATTATGTTTCAGTTAGGGAAAACCATCGTGTCGGAGGAGATTTTGGAAAAGGAATTTGTTTGCAACTTGTCTGCTTGCAAGGGCGCTTGTTGCGTTGATGGAGATGCCGGTGCGCCTTTAACGGAAGAGGAAACTAAAATTTTAGCCGAAATTTACCCTAAAGTAAAACCATTTTTGCGTCCGGAAGGCATCGCTGCCATCGAAACGCAGGGAACTTCAGTAGTTGGGGAAGACGGCGAGTTTGAAACGACACTTATCGATGGTGCCGATTGTGCTTATGTGATTTTCGACGGAAAGACCGCGCTTTGCGGTATCGAACAGGCTTATAATCAAGGCTTGGTCGACTGGAAAAAACCGGTTTCCTGTCATTTATATCCTATCCGTGTAAAGGAATTTTCTGAGTTTTCGGCAGTGAATTACCATAAATGGCATATTTGTGATGATGCCTGTTCGCTTGGAAAAGAATTGGAGGTTCCTGTATACAAATTTGTTAAAGAGGCTTTGGTTCGGAAATTTGGTTCTGAATGGTATTCGGAATTGGAAAAAGTTGCCGAGGAACTTAAAAAATAGCCTTCTTTTTTCGAATTGTTAATAAGCTTTGAACCAACGATTTTACAGCGGTTTCAGGCAAAAGTTCAGAAAATTCACATTTTGTAAGTATTTGAAAATGAGTATTTTGCAATAGTATTTTTCACGTGTGGAAAAATCTTTCATTGTTAAAAACTCGGCTTAATTGTGAATAAGTTTGACTTTCTTTTTACAATTCAAATGACAATCTTTGTAAACCCCAATCGAATTAATTAATCAATTTTTAATCCTATAAAATTCAACATACTATGTCAGTAGTCGAACCTATATTGCAAGAAAACAAAGATCGATTTGTAATTTTCCCTATCAAGCACCATGATATCTGGGAATGGTATAAGAAATCGCAAGCCAGTTTCTGGACTGCGGAAGAAATCGATTTGCATACGGATTTGACCGACTGGAATACAAAACTGAACGACGACGAGAAATATTTCATCAAACATATTCTGGCATTTTTTGCCGCTTCGGACGGAATTGTAAACGAGAATTTAGCGGAAAATTTCGTTAACGAAGTGCAATACCCGGAAGCAAAGTTTTTCTACGGTTTTCAAATCATGATGGAAAACATCCACAGCGAAACCTATTCGTTGCTGATTGATACTTATGTGAAAAACGAAGAAGAGAAAGACCAGCTGTTCCACGCCATTGAAGTGTTTCCGGCGATTAAGAAAAAAGCAGAATGGGCATTGAAATGGATTGAGTCGGATTCATTTGCCGAAAGACTGATTGCTTTTGCTGCGGTGGAAGGAATCTTCTTTTCCGGAGCGTTCTGTTCGATTTTCTGGTTGAAAAAACGCGGATTGATGCCGGGCTTAACGTTCTCCAATGAGTTGATTTCCCGTGACGAGGGAGTTCACTGTGATTTTGCGGTGCACTTACATAATCACCACTTGGTAAATAAGGTGTCTAAAGCCCGAATCACAGATATTATTACCGATGCCTTGAATATTGAAAGAGAGTTTATCACCGAATCGCTTCCGGTGAGTTTGATTGGAATGAATTCAACGTTGATGACACAATATTTAGAGTTTGTAGCCGATCGTTTATTGGTGGAATTAGGTTGTTCAAAAGTATATAACTCCGCAAATCCGTTCGACTTTATGGATATGATCTCATTGCAAGGGAAAACCAATTTCTTCGAAAAACGAGTATCAGAATACCAAAAAGCCGGTGTTTTGAACAAAGACACCGATTCACAGAAAATCACTTTCGACGCTGATTTTTAATGAAATTGTAAACACAGAAAATTCACGGCCCAGCGCCATTATAAATAGTTAACCTTCAAAACAGTAACCCTATGAATGTAGTAAAAAGAGACGGCAGAAGAGAACCGGTAATGTTCGATAAAATTACAGACCGAGTTAGAATCTTATGTTATGGATTAAACGATTTAGTTGATCCGGTAAAGGTGGCTATGCGTGTTATTGAAGGTTTGTACGATGGTGTGACTACTTCCGAATTGGATAATTTAGCTGCTGAAACTGCAGCTTCCATGACGGTAACGCATCCGGATTATGCACAATTGGCTGCTCGTATTGCTGTTTCCAATTTGCATAAAAACACCAAGAAATCGTTCTCTGAAACGATGTCAGACATGTATCATTATGTGAATCCGAGAACAGGGCAAGAGTCGCCATTGCTGTCTGATGAGGTGTATGAAGCGATTATGGCGAATGCTGAAATCCTTGATTCTACAATCATCTACAATCGTGATTTCAACTATGATTATTTCGGATTCAAAACGTTGGAGCGTTCTTATTTGTTACGTATCAACGGGCAAATTGTGGAGCGTCCGCAACATATGCTAATGCGTGTTTCTGTTGGGATTCACCTGGATGATATTCCTGCAGCGATTGAAACGTATGAGCTGATGTCGAAGAAATTCTTCACGCATGCCACGCCAACGCTTTTCAATGCCGGGACACCAAAACCGCAAATGTCGTCTTGTTTCCTTTTAACGATGCAGGATGACAGTATCGACGGAATTTACGATACCTTAAAACAAACAGCTAAAATCTCGCAATCAGCGGGAGGAATCGGGTTGTCTATTCATAATGTAAGAGCTACAGGTTCCTACATCCGCGGAACAAACGGAACTTCAAACGGAATTGTACCAATGTTGCGTGTATTCAACGACACGGCTCGCTATGTAGACCAAGGTGGAGGAAAACGTAAAGGTAGTTTCGCGATTTACGTAGAGCCTTGGCATGCGGATATTTTCGACTTTTTGGATTTGAAGAAAAACCACGGAAAAGAAGAAATGCGTGCCCGCGACTTGTTCTATGCGATGTGGATGAACGATTTGTTCATGAAACGCGTACAGGATGATGCGCATTGGACATTAATGTGTCCGAACGAATGCCCGGGATTGTATGATGTGTACGGCGATGAGTTTGATGCGATGTATATCAAATACGAGCAGGCAGGAAAAGGAAGAAAAACCATTAAAGCCCGTGAGCTTTGGGAGAAAATCCTTGAATCGCAAATCGAGACCGGAACGCCTTATATGTTGTATAAAGATGCGGCGAACCGTAAATCAAACCAGAAAAATTTAGGAACTATCCGTTCGTCAAATTTGTGTACGGAGATTTTAGAATATACTTCTGCGGATGAAATCGCTGTGTGTAATTTAGCATCGATTTCGTTACCGATGTTCATTGAAAACGGTCAGTTTAACCACCAGTTGTTGCATGAGGTTACTAAAAGAGTTACCCGTAACTTAAATAAAGTAATCGACAGAAACTATTATCCGGTAAAAGAAGCTGAAAATTCCAATATGCGTCACCGTCCGGTCGGATTAGGCGTGCAAGGTTTGGCTGATGCATTTATTTTATTGAGAATGCCGTTTACTTCGGATGAAGCTAAACAATTAAATCAGGAAATCTTCGAAACTATTTATTTCGCGGCGTGTACAGCTTCGATGGAAATGGCTAAAGAAGAAGGTGCTTATTCAACATTTAAAGGATCACCAATTTCTCAAGGGGAATTCCAATACAATCTTTGGGGATTAAACGACAGTGATTTAAGCGGTCGTTGGGACTGGGCTTCACTTCGTAAGGAAGTAATGGAGCACGGAGTTCGTAACTCTTTGTTGATGGCGCCAATGCCAACGGCTTCCACATCGCAAATACTTGGAAACAATGAAGCTTTTGAACCGTATACTTCCAATATTTACACACGTCGTGTATTGTCCGGAGAGTTTATCGTAGTAAACAAACACCTGTTGCAGGACTTGGTGGGCCTTGGATTGTGGAATGAATCACTGAAACAGGAAATCATGCGTGCCAACGGTTCGATCCAGGACATCAACGGAATTCCGCAGGATATCAAAGAATTATACAGAACGGTGTGGGAAATGAGTATGAAAGATATCATTGACATGTCACGTCAACGTGGTTATTTCATCGATCAGTCACAGTCATTGAACTTGTTCATGGAAGGCGCTACGTTTGCGAAACTGACGTCAATGCATTTCTACGCATGGCAGTCCGGTTTGAAAACGGGAATGTATTATTTGAGAACAAAATCGGCTGTAGATGCTATCAAGTTTACGTTGAGCAACGATAAGAAAACGGAAACAGTACCGGTTCCTGCAGAAGTTGCCAACGAAAATGCTCCAATGACCGAAGACGAATTCAAAGCAATGTTAGAGCGTTCTAAAAGTGCTGGTCCAGAAGATTGCGAAATGTGTGGATCATAAGCAATAGGTCTGAAAACTAAACAAATAAATTGTAAATAGGAAAACAGTCGTTGCTTTAACGGCTGTTTTTTATATTGATAAATACTGAAAATATGGCTACGAATACATTTAGGATTACTTCGGATATGCTTGCTTCACAAGGGCAGCGTTTTCTCAATTATTTGATCGATTTGGGATTGCAATATGGTGTTGGATTGCTTTTTGGGGTTTTCATTGCGGTGATTGCGAATGTTTTTGGTAATTATACACTGTTAGATTTTTTTGAATCAATGGGGAGGATTGAGGAGTATTTGGTAGGAACTGTTATCTCATTGATTTACTATGCTTTATGTGAGACTTTTTTATCACGAACATTAGGGAAATACATCACCAAAACAATAGTTGTCATGGAAGATGGTTCCAAGCCCGATGCTTCAACAATTCTTAAAAGGTCATTTTCCAGAATCATTCCTTTTAATGCTTTGTCTTTTTTGTCCAATTCAGGAAGGGGATGGCATGATTCCATTTCTGGTACTTACGTGGTGAAAAAAGATTTGTTTGAGGAACAAAGGAAATTGTTTTATTCTTTTGACGAAATAGGAAAACAGGAAGAGTAATAGGGAACAGCCGTCATTTGATGGCTGTTTTTATTTTACAGCTGGTTTTTGGAGTATCTTTCTTTTTTGTGGTAATTTCCTTCTTTAGGGGCTTTTAAAATTTGCGTAACTTTGTGATATACAATTAATTAAAAAAGCAAAATCATGAAAGCACTACTTGTTTTAGCCCTGATTTTGTCAACAACCTACATCGTTCGTTCTCAGGTTTTGTATGAGGATAATTTTGAATCGTATACACCCGGTTCAATAGTCGGGCAAACCAATTTTGATTATGTGCATGGATCAACTGATTCTTATCAGATAGTTCAAGATGAAACCGGGAGGCATTTATGGATAAATTCTCTTAATTACAGTGTCCTCACCAAAAACTTAAATTTATGGCCATCAAGAAATTCTGGAAATAATGTTATACAGGTAGAATTCGATTATTTTACCGGAGGTGTATCCGATATTTCCGCAAATGCAGGAGGGTTCGGGATTTGGAGTTCTACTTATGGTGAATTAATTGGAATTATGATGCGCAACAATTCAAAAGTTGTTTTTGGGTATTATTATTCTTGGGATTATGGTGAGGAAGAACGGGCATTGGGTGATGGAACTACTAGTGTTGTTTTGCCGCCAAACACTTGGTCGCGTTTGGCTTTTTCTTTGAATACCGTTACTGGGGAGGCCATATTTAGAGGGCCTGGATTTTTAAAGACATTTCAAAATTATGTTCATTTGAATTCTGATCCTAATTACGGTCTGCAATACATGCAAATATTAGATGGGCCTTCCAACTTTCGTTATGATAATGTAGTAGTCAAAGCTGTTTCTTCTTCAACTTTAGGAACGCAGCAGCCTATCCCAATACAAAGTGAATTGCAATTGTATCCAAATCCGGCCTCTGATTATGTGACTGTTGTGACGGATAATAAGATTTTAAATGTATATGTTTACGATATTCAGGGTAAACGATCTGAGATGATATTGAATAACGGAAGAATTGACGTTTCACATTTTCCGGCGGGAAGCTATATTATAGGTTTGAAAACAGACAAAGGTTTTGTTTCTCAAAAATTAATTAAGAGATAAAGTGTTTTTAGTTTTGGCTATGAACTGGAAATTGGTTGCTTTTCAGAAATCAGTTGGCAGAAACAACTATTTTTTTATTTTTACTAAAAATCAGGGAACTTCTTTGGTAAACAGTCATTTATGAGATGACTGTTTTTTATTTTACGGGGATTAGGTTTTGTCTTCGTACCTTTGTAGTTCTAAAATAAAAATCATGACAAAAGATAAGAAAAAAGGGGTATACACCGGAATCATTGAAAAAGACGCCAACGGGAATTATTTCTGCGGCGAATATCTATTGGATTACCAGTACACCGAAGCTAATTTTAAAGTGGGGGATGAGATTAATATCAAATCGGTGATTGAAAATCCGAGTGATAAAAGTTACGATCAGTATCCGAAGAAATCCCGTAATTTCTTTCTTTCAAACCAAAAAGAGTAAGATTTTCGTAATTAAATTCCGTTCCCTTGAGTAATTTGTATTTCACAGACAGAAGTAATGTAAAATTGGAAGACGTGGTTTTTAACGAAGCCGTTTCCGAGCAGATTACCCAGTTTTTAAGCGAATATCAGTTTCGGGAAGTACTTGAAAAGTATGATTTGCCGGTAGTGAATAAAATGCTGTTGTATGGTAAAACCGGCTGCGGGAAAACCATGACTGCTAAAGCCATTGCGAAACAACTGGATAAGAAGTTGATTATTGTCAATTTGGCCAGTATTGTTTCTTCTAAGTTGGGGGAAACTGCTAAAAACGTTGAAGGCTTATTTAAGGAGGTCAATTATGAAAGTGCGGTATTGTTTTTCGACGAATTTGATTCGTTGGGACAGATTCGGGATTACGATAATAAAGACAGTAGTGAAATGAAACGTGTCGTAAACGCCATCTTGCAACTGATTGATAATTTTCCCAAGAAATCCATCCTGATAGCAGCGACCAATCAAATCCAGATGATTGATGATGCTTTGGTGCGTCGCTTTGAACTGAAACTTGAATTTACATCACCATCACAAGAAGTGTTGAATAAGTATTATGACTCTTTATTGTCGAAATATCCATCGCAATTTCAACAGTTGAACCGAATTTATGATGTTTCT
>NZ_DATIDM010000095.1:0-19004 GCF_035456225.1 Flavobacterium sp.
CTTCACCTCGTTTATCTTTTGGTGCAATTGGTTCAGCAACACCTGGTACCGGCTTATCTCAATAATATCTTCATCAGTTTCAGCATGGTCTATTAAATCAGTAATGATTTCATCTGCATCAACTAATTTTGTTGTTGCGGAATTGGTATCCTTATCCACAACCAAATGATCAATTGCCTGTTGAATGGTTGCTCTGATTATGGTGTAATTGATTTGCATTGTACTGGCTTTAGCTGTTCTGATCATTAAACTGCTGCACAATAGCTTTGAGTTTTTCTTTCCTAAGTTGTGCCGCTTCTTTTTCTTTGTTCTTCTTTTGATCCACTTTCTTTTTGTGAGCCAAACGATTGGTTTCATTACGTCGTCCCATACAACACTCCTATCTTGCGTTTTATTTCAAGAAATGTCTGATTCGTGGTAATCAGTAGTTTTATCACTTCTTCACGCAACTCATTTATACTATCAAATTTAAGATATTTTGCCCAATTTTCGGTGGTAATTACCTCGTTAATTTGTCTTATTACTCGGGCCGTTTCAGAAGCATTCCGAAGTTGGGCTTTGCCATTATATTTTGGATTGGCCTTGTGCTGAAAACTAACTTCTTTGGAATCAAAATCCACTTCGATATAAAATAAATTTTCGTGTTCATTGTTGGGATAAAAATCAGTCCAATCCGCATAACCTATCTTGGTTTTGGATAAACTTCCATCCTGCAAAGGCAATAAACGCCAACGACAATTCGCAGCACGCCCCCAATGATTTGAAACCCTGTACAATCCATTTTCCGTAAAATAGTAACTACTTCCCGATTTACTGGTATAACCGAGTTTTAAACCGTTGATTTCCGTGGTCGAAACTTCTTTGTAAATACAAAAGGTATGCTTGTGGAAATTGGTCCTGTTGTAGGTTTTCTGCATGGCGGCAAAGATAGTTATTTTTGTTTTTATTTTCTGCACGGATCACAGATGACGCGGATTTTACTGATTGTCACAGATTTCATGTTATGTTTTAAATCCGTTTAATTTGTGTTGCCAACATCTGAATAACCACGTCCCAAACGAATAAACTTTAGTAACACTGTATTTCTCTATCTTTGAAAAAAACATACATATGAAAGAAACCGTTTTGGCCTTTGGGGCTTTATATGGAGGATTAGCCGTTATTTTTGGTGCTTTTGGCGCACACGCCTTAAAGAAACGAATGAGTGACGATTTGCTGAAAAGCTTTGAAACCGGTGTAAAATACCAAATGTATCACGCAATTGTATTATTGATTCTTCCGCAACTGCTAACTTTTAGTTCCACTTTGGAGGAAACCACAGGCTGGTTTTTTATCGTTGGTGTATTGCTGTTTTCTTTCAGTATTTATGGATTATGCCTTACCTCGATGCGTGGTAACAAATGGCGTTTTCTGGGGCCGATCACTCCACTTGGAGGAATGTTGTTAGTTTTCGGATGGATACTTTTGTTATTTAGCATTATTTAAGGTTTAACCGCAAAGTGAGTTAAGGCCTTGGAAGGGACACTAGAAAAATTCAATCTTTTAAAATAAAAAAAACCATTCGCATTATTAACGAATGGTTTTTTTATTATCGGATAAAAAGTATCAATTAAGGGAAGATACCTCTTTGTTTGTATGCCATTTCAATACGCACAAGTGCCTGAATGTAAGCAGCTGTTCTCCAGTCTGTTTTATACTGACCTCCAGTAATTACCACACGGTTGAAAGCGTCTTCCATTTTTCTTCTCAATTTGATGATTACATCATCCATTGTCCAGATTTCTCCGTTACGATTTTGTAACCACTCGAAGTAAGAACCGATTACACCTCCTGAATTACATAAGATATCAGGGATGATTTCGATTCCTTTTGCTAATAAAATTTCTTCACCTTCAGTATCTGTAGGTCCGTTTGCTCCTTCAGCAATTACTCTTGCTTTGATAGATTCTGCATTGTCAGCAGTAATTTGGTTACCTAAAGCAGCAGGAATGATGATATCACATTCAATTCCGAAGAATTCGGCTGAGTTATAATCCTGTGTATTTTTGAAACCTGAAATAGTTCCGTTGTCAGCCTGGAAACGCAATAACGCCTCAGGATCGATTCCTTCTGGATTATAGATAGTTCCTGTAGCATCCTGAACTCCAACAAGGATTGCTCCGTTTTTGTTCATAAAGTGTGCTGCCCAGTATCCTACGTTACCAAATCCCTGAACGATATATTTTTTTCCTTCCAAAGAAGTGTTTCTTAATTTTGCCCATGCTTCCAAAGTAACTACTACTCCGAATCCTGTTGCACGGTCACGACCTTCCAAACCTCCTGATCCTACTGGCTTTCCAGTAACAACATGTTGGTTTTTAGAACGCTCAGCCGGAGATTTTGTAGACATATAAGTGTCCGCAATCCAAGCCATCATTTGTGCGTTTGTGTTCACGTCCGGTGCAGGGATATCATGCTCAGGACCGATGTTATCACCTAAAGCATAAGTGAAACGACGCGTAATACGCTCTAATTCACCTTGAGAATATTTTTTAGGATCCAATTGGATTCCACCTTTACCACCACCATAAGGAAGTCCCGCTAAAGATGTTTTCCATGTCATCCATGTTGCCAATGCTCTTGCTGCATCAATATCAACTGTTGGGTGATAACGTAATCCTCCTTTGTAAGGACCTAATACATTGTTATGCTGAACACGGTATCCCGTAAATACTTCTACGGAGCCGTTATCCATTTTCACAGGGAAGTTAACTATAATTTCATTGTTTGTTGAGGAGAGGATTTTCTTAACAGTATCATCCAATCCCATAACGTTAGCAGCTTTTTCAAACTGTATCTTAACGTTTTCATACATGCTCGGCTGGGGCTTTGCTGTTGTTGCCATAATTTTATGATTTTCAACTTAAGTTTTTCGTTTGTTTATTCCTTGCTCTGTAAAAAAGCAAGCAAATATATGTTTTTTAAAATTACATAAAGTGATTTTTATCATTAAAAATGTAACACAAACTAACATTTTAACAACGCATTAAGGGTTATTTGTGAATTATCAACATATTAGTAACAAAAGTTACCTACTTAAGTTTTTCAAAATCTTACATTTGCAAAAAACCAGGTCATGTATCAGCAATTAATCGAATCATACTCCTATCTGTTTGAAGATGAATTACTAAAAGAAATTTCTGTTGTAGGGATCCATCGAAAATTCCATCAGGATGAGATTCTTATCGAAATTGGCGAACAGATAAAATTCATGCCGATACTGCTAAATGGTGCAATAAAAATCCTGCGTGAAGATGAAAATGGTGATGAATTATTATTATATTTTTTGGAACGCGGCGATACCTGTGCGATGACATTAACCTGTTGCCTGGGAAAAACCAAAAGTAAAATAATGGCCGTTTCCGAAACCGAAGGCGATCTGATCATGATTCCGATTGACAAAATGGAAGAATGGCTCGTGAAATACAAATCATGGCGCAATTTCGTCCTTGAAAGCTACAATACCCGTTTATTGGAAATGCTGGAAGCAATAGACACTTTGGCTTTTATGAAAACGGACGAACGTTTATACAAATACTTAACCGATAAGGCGAAGGTTTTAGGAACTTCCGAAATTGCCAACACGCATCAGGAAATTGCTACCGACATGCATACATCCCGCGTGGTTATTTCCCGTTTGTTAAAGAGCCTGGAACTGGAAGGAAAAATAAAACTGAACCGCAATAAAATAGAAATACTTCAATTTTAATGGAAATATTAGGATATATCGGTGCTTTACTTATCGGATTGATATTGGGACTGACAGGTGGCGGCGGTTCCATACTTACGGTTCCGATTCTGGTTTATATTTTGAACTTCAGTCCGATTACCGCAACAGCTTATTCCCTATTTATTGTCGGAACCACTTCTGCCTTTGGTGCTACGCAGAATTACTTAAAAGGTTTTGTGGATATTAAGAAAGGATTCCTTTTTGCAATTCCTTCTTTCACGGCAGTTTACTTAACCCGCCGTTTTTTCGTTCCAAAACTTCCTGATACTATTTTTTCTTTTTCAGGCTTCACCATAAGCAAAGAAGCTTTTTTAATGGTGTTGTTTGCTGTAATAATGCTTTTTGCAGCCACATCAATGCTCAAGAAAAAGAAAACCGATGATTTTACACCAACAGACAAAGAAGAGTCAAAACTACTTTTTGTAGCCCAGACTTTCGGAATTGGGATTTTAATCGGTTTCGTAGGAGCAGGCGGTGGTTTCCTGATCATTCCGTCATTGGTGTTTTTTGCCAAACTTCCTATGCGAAAAGCTGTAGCCACTTCCCTGTTCATCATCGCCCTGAATTCACTGATTGGCTTTGCCGGAGACATACAAACACTGGAAATCGACTGGCTTTTCTTACTTGGCTTCTCATCCTTATCGGTAATTGGGATTTTTATCGGAATTTATCTTAATAAGTTCTTAAATGAAGCGCAACTTAAAAAAGGGTTTGGTTACTTTGTACTGTTAATGGCGATTTTTATTTTATCCAAAGAATTTCTCAAACTGTAACCAATGTTACTTTTGATTTTAAATATTAAATTACCTTTACACAAAATTTGAATACAGATATGAAAATAGAACAGATTTATACCGGATGTATGGCTCACGCCGCCTATTATATTGAAAATAATGGAGAGGCTGCTATTTTTGACCCTTTACGTGAGGTGCAGTCGTACATCGATAAGGCAACGAAAGACAACGCAAAAATCAAATACATTTTTGAAACGCATTTTCATGCTGATTTCGTTTCCGGACACTTGGATCTTTCGAAAAAAACAGGGGCTCAAATTGTTTACGGACCAACGGCAAAACCTAATTTCGAAGCTATCATAGCTGAAGATAACCAGGAGTTCAAAATCGGAAATTATACAATTAAAGCAATCCACACTCCCGGACATACGTTAGAAAGTACCACGTACCTTTTGATTGACGAAAACGGCAAACAACACGGAATCATAACCGGTGACACTTTATTCATCGGCGATGTGGGAAGACCTGATTTGGCGCAGAAACTGGTTAGTGATCTGACTCAAGAAAAACTGGCCGGAATGCTTTATGATTCACTTCGCAACAAAATCATGCCTCTATCTGATGATTTAATCGTATACCCTAATCACGGTGCTGGAAGTGCTTGTGGAAAGAACATGAGCAAAGAAACCACTGACACTTTAGGAAATCAGAAGAAGGTAAATTACGCTTTGCGTGCCGACATGACCAAAGATGAATTCATTACAGAATTACTGGATGGCCTTAGTGCTCCTCCAGCTTATTTCCCTCAAAACGTTTTAATGAACATTCAGGGATATGACAGTTTGGAAACCATCATGACCAAAGCAAATACCGCATTGGAACCAAACGCATTTGAAGCTATTGCTAATGATGCAGAAGCTTTGGTTTTGGATGTTCGTCATGAAAACGATTTCGTTAAAGAACATATTCCGAATTCCATATTCATTGGCTTACACGGAAACTTTGCCCCGTGGGTAGGTGCTTTGATTATGGATGTTAAACACCCAATCCTGTTAATTGCTCCTGAAGGAAAAGAAGAAGAAGCCATTACCCGTTTAGCGCGTGTTGGCTTTGACAACTGTCTTGGTTATCTGAAAGGCGGCATGGAAGCATGGAAAGCAGCCGGTTTTGAAACCGAAACTATCGCGTCTATCTCTCCTGAACAATTTGCTACGGAAAAAGACCAGACAAAACACCCAATCGTAGATTCAAGAAAACCTGGCGAATATAAAGCTGAACATGTAGAGAACGCAATCAATATTCCGTTGGATTTTGTGAATGCACAACTTTCGGAAGTACCTAAAACCGAAGAATTCTATCTGCATTGTGCCGGAGGATATCGTTCTGTTATCATGGCTTCGATATTAAAAGCACGCGGTTATCACAATATGATCAATGTAGAAAAAGGAATCAGCGGAATCCGTAACGCAGGGGTATCGTTGACCCAGTTTGTTTGTCCTTCCACATTAAAATAAGAACATAACAATCATGAAATAGAAAAATCAGGCTCTTGCCTGATTTTTTTTGTTTAAAAACTAACAAAAATTAGTTATACAAATTACCAATCCTAAAAAAATAAATACTTTTGCATCACTAATAAATAAACGCTAAAGAATCTGAAGATTCATAAATGCTAAAAAAATCAAATTATGACTAAAAAACTTCTTTTATTAGCCGGATTATCCATTTTGGCTTCATGCAGCAAAGTTGGAGATAATGAGTTCTTAATTACAGGAACTGCCGAAGGTATCGAAAACGGAAAAATGGCTATACTTCAGCTTCAGGACGATATGGGGCCTATTTCAAAAGATACTGTAAAAATTGAGAACGGAAAATTCGAATTCAAAGGAAAAACCGGCGAAGGACCTGAAATCGCTTTTGTTGTTATCGAAAGCTTAAACAATGGTATGGTTCCTTTTATACTAGAAAACGGAGAAATAAACCTTAATGTTGACAAAGACACTATCCAAAAGTCTAAAATTGGAGGTACCGGAAACAATGACAAATTCCAGGAATACAATGACGGAGCAGGAGCGATTTACAAAAAAATGGTTTCATTCCAAAAAGCCAATCAGCAAAAATTCATGGATGCCAGAAAAGCAAATGATACAGCTGTTATGCATTCGCTTACCAAACAAAACATTGGTTTTCAAAAAGATATGGATAAATTTTCAGAATCTTTCGTAGAGAAAAACCCAACAACATTCATTTCTTGTCTTTTATTGGAAAACTTTATCGGAAGACAATCTTTAGAAGCTGATAAAATTGTAAAATTATACAATACGTTATCTGCAGACGTTAAGAAAACAAAAAGCGGCAAGCGTGTTGGAGACTTCGCAAACAGTCAGAAAGCAGTAAAAACAGGTAATGAGGCACCTAATTTCTCCGCTCCAACCCCTGAAGGAAAAACAGTTTCCTTAAAAGAATCATTAGGAAAAGTAACCATAATTGATTTTTGGGCTTCATGGTGCGGACCTTGTCGTGCTGAAAATCCTAATGTAGTAGCCCTATACAATGAGTTTCACGCAAAAGGATTAAACATCATTGGTGTTTCATTGGACAAAGATGCTGACAAATGGAAAGAAGCAATTGCTAAAGATAAATTAGTTTGGACACAGGTTTCAAATTTAAAATACTGGCAGGAACCAATCGCAAAACAATATAATGTAGGTGTAATACCAGCTACTTTTATTTTAGATGCATCAGGAAAAATCGTTGTCAAAGACTTAAAAGGAGCAGAATTGAAAGCTAAAATTGCTGAATTATTAGCCAAATAATACTCTTTTCAAGATGAAAATAAAAAAATCTCCTCCGGGAGATTTTTTTATTTTATTCACTCCCAACACGTTAAAAAAAAGTTGTCAATTATCTTCAAAATATGTTTGGATACTGAGAAAACAGTCCTATATTTGCAACGCAATAAGCAATTATGCGTTGGGGAGATACTCAAGCGGCCAACGAGGGCGGACTGTAAATCCGCTGATTACATCTTCGCAGGTTCGAATCCTGCTCTCCCCACAAGATTAAAAAAATAAAAAACGTCAGGTTCACTTGACGTTTTTTTTGTTTTTAAGCTTGAGTAAGGTTTCACCTTACTCAAGATGTCGGAACAAAGTGGAGAAATCCTGCTCTCCCCACAAACAAAAAAAGCAAGCTTCAACAGCTTGCTTTTTTTGTTTATTTATTACCAAATTCTCCTTATCGGATAATTAGTTTTTGTGTAGTCGATTTAGCACCGGAACTTACTTTTACAAAATATAACCCTGAAGACAAATTCAATTGCAAATCGATAGCATCTGAAAAATTCTGATTAATAACCTTCTGACCCGTATAAGAATAAATTTCCACAGCCGCTTCTCCCCTAATCCCCGAAATAGTCAGATGATTGTTTGCAGGGTTAGGATACATCTGAAATTTCAAATCAGCCACCTCATTAGCGCTTAAAGTAGAATACCACGGCTCACCGGCATGTGATCCCCAAATGTAATCCGCCAGATTCGGATAATCGATAAACGGATTTCTATTCACCTGCCACGTATAAATGTAATTGTTTCGGTTCATTTCAAAATCATCTGCCGGATCGGAATGATTCCAAGTTAACAATGTTGCCAAATCCCCTATAAATCCATCAGGATTTTGCGGCGGATTCCCATTTACGACATCCAAACCATTATAACGAACACACATATAAAAAATCGCTCTGGCAACATCACCATGCCAACTGCCAGCAGTACTGGTCGGACCATTATAATCCACACCGTAATTCCTTTCGTTTCTGGAGCTGTTTTCCTGACCATCCTCTGCACGGATATGATGAGCATCGGCATGACCTGCCAGGATATCATCAGGACCGGTTGGCAGCCAAACATTAATTCCATCGGCAAAGGAAGATGTCCCATCGGTAAAACCTCCTCTGGACTGACAATAAATATGTTCCCTGTTCCAGAAACCGACGATACTATTTCCTGACTGATAATCAATTTTGGTTTGAGCCCGTTCCACATACATCAACCAAACCTGATTATTATTTAACGGATTTTGGTCTGCTGTTTTTAAAATTTCCCATATATCGCCATAATTATGAGCATGAACCACCGCAGGATTAGCAATAATATTTTGAATAGCCTGTTTAAGAGCAGCTCCTGATAATCCTTCCATCGAACTGTAATATCCGGCTGGAACCGTACTTGCAACCAGACCATACGTTGGATTTAGCGGTGTTCCCCAAGGTGATGTTAAAAAATTAGCATCAACGACCCTTACTGAAATATTGTTTCTTAACACAATATATTGAGGAGGAACTGCACCAATGGATATCTGAAGATTCTCATCTCCGTCATTCACGGCGTCGTTCAAAAGCTGAATTACCCTTGAAACCGAATTAGTTCCTGATGGGATGGTAACAGTTGTATTTCCTGTAAAATCAGCTGTCGTAAAAGAACCATTATTCAAGGTAAATGAAAAATTCAGGTCTGAAGTAACATTTGTATCTGTTGTAAAAGTTATAGTAATGCTCTGCCCTTCTGTTAAAGGAGCTGCCGGCGAATACGTTGTTGTGATGCCATTGAAAACTATTCCGCTTCCGTCATTATTTGCTCTGGGAGTTGGCGTTTTTACTTCGTAAGTCCCGTCCGTTTTTCTTTGAATGGATTGCAGAGGAGCATTCGCCGTTCCATTAACAGCTTCATTATAACAGACTGTTTCTCCAAATATCGCCATTAGCGCTGTAGGTTGGGTAGTTGCACTGTTACTGTATGCAAAAGCATCAATTACATTAGCTGACGATGCAGGTGTATTCAAGGGAAAATCTGTTGCATCTCCTAAATAAATCGCCACAGCATCCGGACCGTTCTGAATTGTTGCCTGCGGTATAATATACGACGGAGCCGGAGAAACCTGTAAATTACCTAATAAAACATTCCCGTTCCCATCGGTTACCAAACCATCCAAATCAATAGCATAATAACTTAATGTACCGGAATAAGGAGCTGTACTTGTGGCATTAAAAAACACGACAACATAACCATCCAACGGAAAATTTGGCGTTGCTGATTTTAATTCGATAAACTCCAATACATCTGTAGAAGGCGTATCTGAGTCAAGTTCATTTATCACAATCTGACCAAAACCCGCATTAGAAATAAAAACGATAAAAAGTAAAAGTATTTTTTTAAACATCTCGTATTTTTTGAAAGGTTAAAAATACGGAATTATTAAATAATAACTCGCTGAAATTGAAAAGTTTACAAAATCAAAATACTGTAAGAAAAGTAGTGTGTTTTTAATTTTCAAACATAAAATTAGGGCAATTCGATGTTTTTCCTAAATTTACGAAATTAATAACCCAAAGCGCATAATTCATAAGATTTTTGAAAGCCACAATTCCATTTTTCGTTACCCTGTTTTTGCTTTTTAATGTGGGTTACCTATTTGCACAACACCGCAATAACCTGGTTGTTACAGTAAATCCGGACACTAGAACCTTAACGATTGATCAGGAAGTCATCCTTGTAAATAATACAACCAATCCTCTGAATGAGTATCTCTTCAACGATTGGACTAATGCCTATTCCGATAAGAATTCACCGTTGGGGAAAAGATTTTCAGATGAATTCATCCGCAGTTTTCATATGGCCAATGATTCCGAAAGAGGTAAAACCAAAATAATTTCGATTACAGATCAAAACGGCAAACCACTGGAGTTTTCAAGACCTGAAAATCAAATCGATTTACTGAACATAAAACTCGATTCTCCCATTTCCCCAAATCAGGAATATAAGTTGTTTATCCGATACTTTGTCCAGATTCCCGACCAACGGTTTACCCGCTTCGGATATGATGAAAAATTAGGCAGCACACATTTGAAAAACTGGTTTTTAGCTCCTGCAAGAATTGAAAATGGTGTCTTTGTTAAAAACAGTAACGAAAATTTGGACGATATAGCCAATGCACCTTCCGATTATGATATAGAAATTAAAATCCCATATGGCGTCCACCTGTTTACAGATCTGGAAAGCAACAAGTTATCAGACGATAAAACCGAAAAAAAATACCATCTCACAGGAAAAAACATAACCGATTTCACTCTTGTTCTTGAAAAAAATCCGACTTATGCCAATTACAAAAATAAAGATCAGGAAGTCGTAACCAACCTAAAAGACAAACGATTGAACGATATTCAGAAAGCAATTGTCATCGATCGTGTTGTCAGTTTTGTTTCAGAACGATTGGGTAAGTTGCCTCAGGAAAAAATAATGATTCCTCAAATTGATTACGAAAGAAACCCATTTTACGGTCTTAATCAGCTCCCCGCCTTTCTTAGTCCGTTCCCTGACGAATTTTTGTATGAATTGAAATTCCTCAAAACTTATGTCAACAACTATCTGAAAGCGTCACTGCATATTAACCCCAGGCAGGAAACATGGCTGATAGACGGGATTCAGACCTATGTTATGATGAAATACATAGAAGAAACCTATCCCAATATGAAAATGATGGGTCGATTGTCTGAATTCAAACTCCTGAAAGGCTACAATCTTTTTACTGCTGATTTTAATGAGCAGTACAGCTATCTGTATCTTTTAATGGCCAGAAAGAATCTTGACCAACCGATTGGTGACTCTAAAAGCACATTTATCAAGTTCAACGAACAGATTTCAGGAAGATACAAGGCCGGTATGGCTCTGGAATATTTAAATGACTATTTAGGAGATGACAAAGTTTCCCGGACCATCACAGATTTTGTAACACTAAATCAGACCAAACAAACCAGTGAAGATGATTTTAAAACCCTTCTAAACCAAAAAACAGACAAAAACACAGATTGGTTTTTCGAAACCCTTGTACACAAACGTGATCTGATAGATTATAAATTCGGTAAGATCAAAAAAGAAGGCGATTCTATTGAAGTGGTGCTTAAAAACAAAACCAAAACCAATGTGCCTGTTTCGGTTTACGGAATCAATAAAGACACTGTTATTTTTAAAAAATGGGTCGAAAACATTACTAAAGACAGTATTTTGATACTTCCAAAAGAGAATATCGACAAACTTGTACTGAATTACGAAAACAAAATTCCGGAATACAATTCCAGAAACAACTGGAAAGCAACAAAAAGCTTTTTAGGAAACAACCGTCCCGTAAAGTTTACCTTTATAAAAGACCTTGAAGATTCTTCTGTAAACCAGATTTTTTATGTTCCTGAATTCTCATATAACTTCTATGACGGAATTTCGCCCGGGTTGAGTTTCCACAATAAATCATTATTGGACAAGCCCTTTATTTTTGACGTAACACCCATATATTCTGTCAAAACGAATTCGCTTATCGGAGGTGCTTTTTTCACCGTAAACCAAAATGTGAGAGAAGACAGGCTGTATAACATTCGTTACAGTCTTGGCGGATCGACTTATCATTATGCTCCGGATGCTGCTTATACCAAAGTAACGCCTTCTATTAACTTCCGTTTCAGGGATTTGGATTATAGGTCCAATGAGAAAGAAAATGTCTTGATCCGACACGTATTTGTTCAAAGGGAACACTCTGATGTAGTAGTAAGTAAAGATGAAAATTATTCTGTTTTCAATTTGCGCTATTCCAAAGGAGCATCGGAAATCACAAAAGTATATAACATGATGGCCGATGTCCAGATTGATAAAAACTTCGCTAAATTAGCTGGTGAAGTTCAATACCGTAAGCTTTTCGAAAATAACAGGCAGATTAATCTGCGTCTTTTTGCAGGTACTTTTATGTATCGTGATACCAAGTCGGAATTTTTCAGTTTCGGTTTAGACCGCCCAACGGATTATTTGTATGATTACGCATTACTCGGTCGTTCCGAAACCACCGGGATTTTCAGTCAGCAATACATCATGGCTGAAGGAGGATTTAAATCAAAATTAGACCCGCCTTTAGCAAATCAATGGATGACAACCATAAATGCCAGTTTTAATATCTGGAACTGGATTGAAGTTTATGGCGATATTGGTATGGTAAAAAATGAAGGTTTTAACTCTAAATTTGTGTATGACAACGGTATACGATTAAACTTTGTTCCGGATTATTTTGAATTGTATTTCCCTGTCAGTTCCAATAACGGATGGGAAATTGCCCAGTCAAATTATGCCGAAAAGATACGATTTGTGATTACATTGAGTCCGAAAACACTGATATCATTATTTACCAGAAAGTGGTTATAACACTAAAAACCAAAAAAACAGCACTTATTTTTACAACACAACATTGAAAAAATATCATAAAACAAGGCTTTTAAGTAAAAATAATTCATAAAAAACACAACATTAAACATTATTATTATCAAAAGTGAAATTATTATTTCACAACATCATTGTTTTATATTGCAGAAATAATTAAATTTGTCACTTAACATATCATATAGCTATATGAACCAAACAGCCACTAAAGAAGTACTGTCATTTGAAGACTTCAAAACGGAAGTACTTAATGATTATAAAATTGCAACCGTAAGCCGGGAATGTAGTTTGTTAGGAAGACGTGAAGTTTTAACCGGTAAAGCAAAATTTGGAATTTTCGGTGATGGAAAAGAAGTCCCGCAATTAGCTATGGCAAAGGCTTTCCGAAATGGTGATTTCCGTTCGGGATATTACCGCGATCAGACGTTTATGATGGCAATCGGTCAAATGACAATCCAACAGTTTTTCGCAGGTTTGTATGGCCATACCGATTTAGCTCATGATCCGATGAGTGCAGGACGTCAGATGGGTGGTCACTTTGCAACCCATTCGCTTGACGAAAACGGAAACTGGAAGAATCTTACGCAACAGAAAAATTCAAGTGCCGATATCTCTCCTACTGCCGGACAGATGCCGCGTTTATTAGGTTTGGCTCAAGCCTCTAAAATATACAGAAATGTTGGTGGTATCAACCAGACTAATTTCTCTGAAAAAGGAAATGAAGTGGCTTGGGGAACCATCGGAAATGCTTCGACTTCTGAAGGTTTGTTTTTTGAAACCATCAATGCAGCCGGAGTATTACAAGTACCAATGGTAATGAGCGTTTGGGATGACGAATACGGAATTTCAGTTCACGCCAGATACCAGACAACAAAAGAAAATATTTCGGAAATCTTAAAAGGTTTCCAACGTGATGAAAACAATAAAGGTTACGAAATCATTACTGTTAAAGGTTGGGACTATCCGACTTTGGTGGAAACCTACCAGAAAGCATCACAAATTGCCCGCGAAGAACATGTTCCTGTTTTAGTTCACGTTAAGGAATTAACGCAACCACAAGGACACTCTACTTCCGGATCTCACGAACGATACAAAAATGCGGATCGTTTGGCTTGGGAAGCTGAATTTGACTGTTTGGCTCAAATGCGCACCTGGTTAATCGACAATAATCTGGCTACAGCCGAAGAAATTGAAGCGATTGACAATCAGGCTAAAAAAGATGTTCTTGAAGGCAAAAAAGCAGCTTGGGCAGCATTTGTTGAACCAATGAAAGCGGAACAACAGGAATTAGTTGCTTTATTGAACTCGATTGCGGCATCAAGTGAAAACAAGGTTTTCATTGAAAAATACACGAACGATTTGGCTTCTATTAAAGAACCAATCCGTAAAGATATTATCACGGCAGCACGTAAAGTTTTACGTTTAATTGTGAAAGAAAACGGAAAAGCACAACTTTCAGCTTGGATTACAGCTTATATTGAAAAAATACAGCCGAAATTCAGTTCACATTTGTTTTCACAATCGGATAAAAACGTATTCTCTTCAAAAGAAGTTTTGCCAAAATACGACGAAACTTCTGAAGAAGTAGATGCGCGTTTGGTATTGAGAAATAACTTCGATGTTATTTTCGAAAAACATCCTGAAACTTTAATTTTCGGGGAAGATTCCGGAAATATTGGTGACGTAAACCAAGGTTTGGAAGGAATGCAGGAAAAATACGGTGAATTCCGCGTTTCTGATGCCGGTATCCGTGAAGCGACCATTTTAGGTCAGGGAATTGGTTTGGCCATGCGAGGTTTACGCCCTATTGCTGAAATTCAGTATTTGGATTACCTTTTGTATGCTATCCAGATCATGAGCGACGATTTAGCTACATTACAATACAGAACTGCCGGTCGCCAAAAAGCACCGCTAATCATAAGAACGCGTGGTCATCGTTTGGAAGGAATCTGGCATTCAGGCTCTCCAATGGGGATGATCATCAATGCAATCCGTGGTATTCACGTTTTGGTTCCAAGAAATATGACCAAAGCAGCTGGTTTCTACAACACTTTATTAGAAACTGACGAACCAGCTTTATTAGTGGAATGTTTGAACGGTTACCGTTTAAAAGAAAAAATGCCAACGAATTTAGGCGAATTCAAAACCCCTATCGGAGTTGTGGAAACCATTAAACAAGGAAGCAACATCACTTTAGTTTCTTACGGATCGACTTTACGTTTGGTAGAACAGGCTGCTAAAGAGTTACTTGAAGTTGGAATCGATGCGGAAATTATTGATATTCAGTCATTACTTCCGTTCGATATTAATCACGATATCGTAAAATCGCTTGCCAAAACAAACCGTTTATTGGTAATTGACGAAGATGTTCCGGGCGGCGCTTCTGCCTTCATTTTACAGCAGATTGTCGATGAACAAAAAGGATACAGACATTTAGACAGTAATCCGGAAACATTGGCTTCTAAAGCGCATCGTCCGGCTTACGGAACCGATGGCGATTACTTCTCTAAACCTTCTGTAGAAGATATTTTCGAGAAAGTTTATGGCATGATGAATGAAGTTAATCCGGTTAAATATCCGAGTTTGTATTAATCGAAACAGATACTTTTAAAAGTAAAAATTCCGCTACTATTTAGTTAGCGGAATTTTTATTTGTTTCAAACTGTATTTATTGACACTTACTCAAAACTGATTTAGCTGCACAGTTTTATTACATATATTTAAATCCGACAGGTGCTTTCAGTTTTGCTTTATCATACATATTTATATACAAAGTAATCGTGTCTTTTTTATTTTCATGAGTAACTTTATAAATATCCAGTAATCCTGCTCCAAAAGGACTGTTTTTGGTTTCAAAATTACAACAGCTTCCCGATCTTTCAAACCAAATCTTTTCTCCATTCGGACCTGTTAAAGAATTTAAATAATTTCTTTCGTTGGCTGGCCCTTTATCAAATCCACCCACTTTTATAGGATTGTCTTTTGAATACCCATATGATGCATCCGTTGACGTTTCCGTTTTTCCGGATTGAGATGCACAGGAAAATAACGAAACCAAGATTAAGGAAAAGAATACTTTTTTCATATTAAAACTATTTATCATTGCCCGATTAAATTACCGCTAATGCAAGCAACAATTGACTCTGTCATTGCTTCGGCGAATGTGATATCATTTAATCTTACTAACGGAGTGTCTTATTTTTTATTATCAGTAAAGAAGGTGTTTTGTTTAGCCATGAACTTTGGTGGTCCAATAGTTTTTTCCAGCTTTCCACACTAATTATCATCAAATCCTGTTCGTCCAAAAGCGCCTTTTCGATTTTTCGTTCCGTTGCCAGTTTAATATGATTAGGATGTTTATGTTCGATTTTATGAATACAGTCGGCTAATGCAGTATTGTTTTTAAAATTCCCGGCTTTATCCAAAACAGTTACATTCGAATTTACATTGTGAATCAATTGTTTGGCGTAGTCCATCAAAAACAAATCCGATTCTTCCAAAAGCAATACGAAAACCCGTTTAGCATCGGTAAAATTCTTGTCCACCAATATTCCGACTGGAACTTCGGTTCTTGATAAAACATGTCCTGTACGTTCGTCAAAAGGCGAATTATCGAATAATTTTTCTTTTCCGGTGAATTTATTCAACAAGGTTTCCGGACTTATAATCCGGGTTGTAAATCCAAGTACCTTTCCTAACAGGGTTCCTTCAAAAATGGACTGGCTCAATCCCATTAAAACCAAATCAAAATCACCCTGATTAGATACTTCGATAAGATCGGATTCAACATCTATCGAACTTTTGAACAAGGTAGTTACTTTCTGATGCAATTCTTCTGAAGCCTGTAAAACCGGCTTAAAACTATCCTCTTCATACTCATCAATGTTGTACGGGTTCAATTCATTGATTGGCAAAATATGCATGGCCGTAACTAATGAATTGTTATGATTTTTCTTTACGAAGTTATTGGCCAATCGAAGTAGCGATCGTCCCTCTTCGGCATTATGAAACGAAAACAGGACTTTAAATTTATTATTTTGAATGATTTCCTTCGGAACGATTTCGGTTTTCGATTTAAATATATAATTTATCAAATCCAAAGCAGGTCCGGTCATAAAAGTGGTTACCAATGCCATAATCACCATCATCGCGAAAATTTCCGGTTTAAGAACACCCAAATCATATCCGATGTTCAAAACCACCAACTCCATCAAACCACGCGTATTCATCAGGGCTCCGATTGTTAAACTGTCTTTCCAGGTTTGGCCGACAAATCTTGCCGTTAACGCACTTCCGACAAATTTTCCTAATACAGCCACCAAAACAATATAGCCGCACACTTCCCACAGATAAGCATCATTCAGCAAGCCAATCTGCGTACGAAGCCCGGTAAATACAAAGAACAGCGGTAGAAGCATAACCTGCGAAACATCTTCTACCTTCTCAATAAAGATATTACGAAAACGCATACTTTCCGGCATGATTACACCCGCCATAAATGCACCAAACAAGGCGTGAATACCAATAACTTCAGTAGCATATGAAGAAATTAGTAACGTAAGGAAAAATATAGCAATTACGGGTTTGGTAATGATTTCGGTATTGTCATACAAATCACCTATTCGCTTTAAAAATGGTTTTACCACTTTAAGCATCAGCAAAACATATATTAAGGCAAGGGCAATGATATAAAGTGAACTGACAAAAGAACCTGCTTTAACAATGGCAATAACGGCGGCCAATATACACCAGGCAGTGATGTCATCTGCAGCAGCACAGGTAATTACCATGGCTCCTAATCGTGTTTTATGCAGCCCACGCTCCTGCACTATTCGGGCTAAAACCGGGAAAGCTGTAATACTCATGGCAATTCCGGTAAAAAGTGCGAAGGAAATAAATTCAACTCCGTCCGGGGCAAATCGCTGGAATATGAAATAAGCCAAAACGAGTCCTAATGTAAACGGAATCACTATACTGGCATGACTGATAATCACCGCTTCTTTTGCTTTGTTTTGAAGCACTTTCAAATCGAGCTCCATTCCGACCACAAACATGAAAAGGATCAATCCAATCTGACTTAAAAACTGTAGATTCCCAAGGGATTCCACCGGAAACAAAGCAAGGGAAAATTCAGGAAAATAATTCCCGACCAAAGAAGGTCCCAGCACGATTCCTGCAAGGATTTCTCCGATAACAGTAGGCTGTCCGATTTTTTTGAAAATAGCACCAAATAATCTTGCAACGAAAACAATCGTAACGATTTGGGCCAATAAAATAGCTAAAGGATGCGTTAAGTTATGTACAAGCGATTGCAGAAATTCTTCCCACTGACTATTCCCGTTATTGGGAACAACAACATTTCGTCCAGCTTCAAGGACTTTCCCGTTTTGAATGGTCCAGTACATAATTGCGGTTGTAACACCAACAATTCCGACGTAAAAAAAGCTGTTTTTAAATTTTTTCATAGTAAAACCAAGCGGTTTTTTGCCTTTCGCTTACGGGCACCAATATTACTAATAAAATAAATGGAAAACAATTTTTCTTACACCTCTAAAAATATGACAATTATCATTTTAAATTAGACCTCTCATAAGTATTTTTGATTTCGTAAAATGCTCAATTATGTCGACCTCATTAGTCCAAAAATATAATGTCCCAGGCCCAAGATACACAAGTTATCCCACAGTTCCTTATTGGGAAGACGAAAACTTTACAAATGACACATGGAGAAAAACTTTCATCCAATCATTCGCTGAAAGTAATACCACTGAAGGGATAAGCCTTTATATCCACCTGCCATTTTGCGAAAGTTTGTGTACATTCTGTGGTTGCCATAAGCGAATCACTAAACGTCATGAGGTTGAAGATCCTTATATTCAGGCTGTTTTGAAGGAATGGGACTTGTATTGCGACTTGTTTTCTGAAAAACCGATAATCCGAGAAATTCATTTAGGGGGCGGAACACCTACTTTCTTTTCACCCGAAAATCTTAAAGCTTTAATTGACGGGTTATTCAAAAGAGCCGAAAGAGCAGCCTCACACGAATTCAGCTTTGAAGGCCATCCGAACAATACAACGAGAGAACATTTGCAGCAACTTTATGATTTAGGGTTCCGACGTGTGAGCTTCGGCGTCCAGGATTACAGCGAAACGGTACAAAAAGCAATACACCGGATTCAGCCTTTTCACAACGTCGCAAAAGTATCGTTTTGGGCAAAAGAAATCGGATATACTTCTGTTTCCCATGAC
>NZ_DATIDM010000096.1:0-5823 GCF_035456225.1 Flavobacterium sp.
CCGTTATATTCAGGTGGATTGTGCGAAGCAGTAAGTACAATTCCGGAATGACATCCCAAATGTTTTACAGCAAAGGATAATTCAGGAGTTGGGCGTAAATCGGAAAAAAGAAAAACCTTGATTCCGTTTGCCGAAAATACATCCGCAACCACTTTTGCCAATGTGTCGCTGTTAAGACGGCAATCGTAGGCAATGGCTACTTTTATTTCTTCATTCGGGAATGATTTTTTAAGGTATTCGGATAATCCTTGAGTATTTTTTCCCAAAGTATATTTGTTGATTCTGTTGGTTCCCACACCCATAATTCCGCGCATGCCTCCGGTTCCGAATTCCAGGTTTTTATAAAAACAATCTTCCAGTTCTTTTGGGGAAGTAGTCATTATTTCACGGATTGCTTCGTGGGTATCATTATCAAATGTTGGCGTTAGCCAGATGTTTACTTTGTCTAAAATTGCTTTTTCAATGTGCATCTCAATTCTGATTTACAGATTTAACTCTTTTGAAATTTTATAACGTTCTTCGTTGTTTTTGGTTCGCAGGATGATTTCACCCAAGAATCCGGCAAGAAAGAGTTGTGTTCCTATGATCATGGTAGTCAGAGCGATATAAAACCATGGGTTGTTCGTAACTAAAATGGCAGCTTCATGACTGTATAGTTTGTACAATTTCATGATGCCGATGTAACCCGCGGATAAAAATCCGATGAAGAACATAATCACTCCCAAGGCGCCAAAAAGATGCATGGGGCGTTTTCCGAATTTGGAAATAAACCAAATCGTGATTAAATCCAGAAAACCGTTAATGAAGCGTTCCATTCCGAATTTAGTCGAACCGTATTTTCGTGCCTGATGAATCACTACTTTTTCACCGATATTTCCAAATCCTGCATTTTTAGCCAGAACAGGAATATAACGGTGCATCTCGCCTGAAACTTCAACGTTTTTCACGACGATGTTCTTGTAGGCTTTCAGACCGCAGTTGAAATCGTTCAGTTTTACTCCGGATGTTTTTCGTGCCGCCCAATTGAATAGTTTTGATGGCAGGTTTTTGGCAACCACGGAATCGTAGCGTTTCTTCTTCCAACCCGAAACCAAATCGTAGTTGTCGTTGGTTATCATGCTGAAAAGTCCTGGTATTTCGTCCGGACTGTCCTGTAAATCGGCATCCATGGTGATGATAACATCACCCTGTGCCTTGGCAAAACCAGCGTGAAGCGCCTGGGATTTTCCGTAATTGCGTAAAAAACGAATTCCTTTAACATTCGGGTTTTCCGCAGAAAGCTGTTCGATGGTTTTCCACGAATTGTCCGTACTGCCGTCATCAATGAAAATAACCTCATAAGAGAAATTGTTTTCTTTCATGATTTTTACGATCCAGGAATGCAATTCGGGTAGCGATTCCTGCTCGTTGAGTAAAGGAATTATGATGGATAAATTCATTCGTTATTCTATATTCGAAGTTTTATTTCTGAAAATTAAAGCCAAAAGGGCACCGAAAATCGCAGAAAAAATAAAACTGAACGCAAGACCTTTTAATAAGTTAAATGGCGAATAGTTGTCGGTTTTCTGCATTTCCTCCACTGTTTTTGTAATAGCTTCGGTTGGCGTGTTGAATTTCTTCATCATGTTAACCGCGTATTCAACCGCATATTCATTTACGGTTGCTTTTGCTTCCGGATCGATTACGTTGAAAAGTAAAATATTGAATAAAACAGACATCGTCGCTCCAATTGCTGCAGCCAAAAAATAAACGGTGAATGCCTCCTTAAAAGTGATGAAACCGTTCAGTTGTTTTTTTGTTTTCGTTACTAAAACTATACCAATGACTAAAAAGATAACGATGCTTACAATCCCAATCCACATGTTGGTGAATAGTTTCAGGTCGGTTGCATAAATAGAAGCGGTAATCAGAATTGAAATAGTCCCTAGGATAATTCCGTAGTTAATGCCGTTTTTTTTAATTACTTCGTTCATGGTTTTGGTTTTTGGTTTAAATAATTTACAAATATAGAAATTCTGTGCTATGTTTAGTTAGTTCGTGAAGTTGAAAAAAAGTTACACAATAATTTGAATTTTGAAAATTAGTTGTACATTTGCACTCTGAAATAAAAAAGATTATAAACAAAAAGTTACAGACGTTTATACCTTTTAAAGAATAAAAGCATCAGAACAGTTTGTAACCAATTAATAAAAACGATTTACCATGAAAAAAGGAATTCACCCGGAAAATTACAGATTAGTAGCATTTAAAGATATGTCAAACGACGATGTATTCATCACTAAATCTACTGTAGAAACTAAAGATACAATCACTGTTGATGGTGTTGAATACCCAGTATACAAAATGGAGATCTCTAGAACATCTCACCCTTTCTATACAGGTAAATCTAAACTTATCGATACTGCTGGACGTATTGATAAATTCAAAAACAAATACGCTAAATTCAGCAAATAATAGTTGTCTTTATAAGATACGGAAGCCTCTCAAATTTGAGAGGCTTTTTTTATATTTGAATCTAAATGATTTAAAAAACTCTTTTTTTGTGAAAACCTTTAAGTTTATTGCAGGAATTATTTTTGCCTTGTTGTTTTCTTCTTTTCTCTTTAAATATAGTACAATGGCCTGTCTTTTCTTTTTTCCAAACACGACATTGGATGGTTATGGGAAAGTAGTTTATGTGATGCCAACGACTCAGTTGTTTTTTGGTTTTTTATGTGCAACAGTTGTTTTTGCAATAATTGTTGTTTTCTTGTATAAAAAGTGTTACAGATTGTGATGAATTTTTAAAGACTCAAATGAAAACTTTGTAACTTTGAGACTTTGCAACTCTACAACTCTGAAACTAAAAAAATGAACTACATACTTTTTGACGGAACTGTTCGCAATGCGTTACTCCCTTTTACATTTACCCGACCTGTAGCCGATATCCGTGTTGGTATTTTGACCATCCGCGAAAAATGGGAAAAATATTTAGGTTATACAACAACCACATTAACCGAGGAATATCTGATGGATAAGTTTCCCATGGTGGAAATGGAAGAAAATGTGATGATTAACGCCTCATTTTTGCCTAATAGTGTTCTTTCGGAAATGGTACGCTCACTTGAGGCTAACCAGGCTATTTTTTGGCATGATGAAGTGGTTGCTTTTTACAGTAAAGAAAATCAGGAAGAGGTTGATTTCGATACGTATGAGATTATTGAATATACTGATGATTGCCTGAAAATAGAAAATACCTGGGATATTTTTCAGAAAAATGATGCTGCCTTACGGGAAGATTTTGATTTGATTACCGAAGATCGTTTTTCACAGCCGATTCCTAAAAGCGTAAATGTAATCGCTCCGGAAAACATCTTCATTGAAGAAGGCGCCAAATTGGAATTCGTTACGCTTAATGCTTCTACAGGTCCAATTTATATCGGTAAAAATGCTGAAATCATGGAAGGTTCCGTAATTCGTGGCCCTTTTGCTTTATGTGAAGAAGCTCAAGTGAAATTGGCAACAAAAGTGTACGGTGCAACCACAGTGGGGCCTCATTGCCGTATTGGTGGAGAAGTAAATAATTCGGTGCTTTTCGGGTATTCCAATAAGGGGCATGACGGATTTTTGGGCAATTCCGTTTTAGGGGAATGGTGTAATATTGGAGCCGACAGTAACAATTCGAACCTGAAAAATAATTATGAAGAAGTAAAGCTGTGGAGCTACGAAACCGAAGGCTTTGCCAAAACAGGCTTGCAGTTTTGCGGATTGATGATGGGTGATCACAGTAAATGCGGTATCAATACCATGTTCAATACAGGAACTGTAGTTGGGGTGAGTGCCAATATTTTTGGCAGTGGCTTCCCTCGTAATTTTATTCCGAGTTTCTCTTGGGGAGGCGCTTCCGGATTTACGACTTACATCACCAAAAAGGCTTTTGAAACAGCAAAAATAGTAATGTCCCGTCGCCATGTGGAATTCACGGAGCAGGATGCGGCTATTTTAGAGCACGTTTTTGAGGAAACTAAAAAATGGCGAAAGGAATAACTTGATTTTGTGTAAATTATAGAACCACGATTGTGAAAACAGTCGTGGTTTTTTTGTAAATTTATTCTCCAAAATTTAAAATCATGTACAGAATAGAAAACGATTTATTAGGAGATATGCAGGTTCCGACGAATGCGTATTACGGAATTCAGACGCAAAGAGCTATTGATAATTTTCAGATATCGGGCGTGAAATTATATCAGTTTCCTGAATTTATTAAAGGATTGGCTTATGTGAAATGGGCTGCTGCCGAAACTAACTTTCAACTGGGATTGCTTGATGAAAAACTCAAAAATGCGATTGTGGAAGCGGCTAAAGAAGTCATCACCGGAAAATTCGATATGGAATTTCCGATTGATATGATTCAGGGTGGCGCGGGGACTTCGACTAATATGAATATCAATGAAGTTCTGGCTAACCGTGCGCTGGAACTGATGGGCTATCAAAAAGGAGAATATCAATACTGTTCACCGAATGATCATGTGAATTTATCCCAATCTACCAACGATGCTTATCCCACAGCTATTCGTGTCGCCGGAGTTCATTCAACCAAATTGTTGATCGAGCATTTGAAAGATCTGATCAAATCGATTAGAAATAAAGGAGAAGAGTTCAAACATGTATTGAAAATGGGAAGAACCCAATTGCAGGATGCGGTACCAATGACCCTTGGACAAGAATTTGAAGCTTTTGCAGTAACGCTGGAAGAAGAAATCGAACGACTGACGCAGAATTCCAATTTATTCCTGGAAACCAATATGGGAGCAACTGCTATCGGAACCGGACTAAATGCTGCTCCGGGGTATGCAAAACTATGTGCCGAAAATTTGGCTAAAGTTACCGGTTTGGCTATTGTTTCCGCTCCCAATCTGATTGAAGCAACTCCTGATACAGGTGCTTATGTGATTTATTCGTCGGCCCTGAAACGGATGGCTATCAAAATTTCGAAAATCTGTAACGACTTGCGATTGCTTTCTTCCGGACCGCGCTGTGGTTTAAATGAAATCAATTTGCCGCCAATGCAGCCGGGTTCTTCCATTATGCCCGGAAAGGTAAATCCGGTAATTCCCGAAGTGATGAACCAGGTTTGTTTCCGTGTTATCGGTAATGATCTGACGGTAACCATGGCAGCGGAAGCCGGACAATTGCAGTTAAACGTAATGGAGCCGGTACTGACTTATGCAATCATGGAATCCATGCAGTTGCTCTCAAACGGAATGGATACGTTACGACAAAAATGTATCGAAGGTATCACAGCCAACGAAGAGCATTGCCGAGAAATGGTCCTACACAGCATCGGAATCGTAACGGCTTTGAATCCATACATTGGTTATAAAAACAGTACTAAAATTGCCAAGGAAGCATTGGAAACCGGAAAAAGTGTCTACAACCTGGTTTTGGAACATAATATTTTATCGAAGGAACAGATAGATGATATTCTGAATCCTGAAAATATGCTCGCCCCTAAAAAAGGGTAATTTGAAAAAGCCACGAAATAACAATCGTGGCTTTTTTATTAAATGTGGATTTAGTTTAATGATTTTACAATCTTATAAACATGTCTTTTCTTTATGATGATGTTAATGGTTAATCTTCCCATCCGCACAATTCCAGGCCTTTGTCCAATGCAGAAGATTTTGAAACTTTCTTTATTTCGTGTTTGCAGTTAGATAATCCGCGACAGTTTTCGTTGTAATGGTATTTTTTGGCACTCGGACTAACACAAATGTAAACTTCCTGCGTTGAAAATGATGTTAGGGAAACAATCGCGAGCAGGTAGATTGCTTTTCTCATTTG
>NZ_DATIDM010000097.1:0-14674 GCF_035456225.1 Flavobacterium sp.
TTGCCGAAACTGAAGATATCACCAGAGACGGAATCATTGGTGGCTACGTACACGGAAACGAGCCGGCACACCATGTGGCCTATTTATATAATTGGACGGAACAACCCTGGAAAACACAGGAAAAAATCAGAACCATTTTAAAAATGCAGTACAAACCTACTCCGGACGGCCTGGGCGGAAATGATGACTGTGGTCAGATGAGTGCGTGGTTCATTTTTTCCTCTTTAGGGTTTTATCCGGTAGCTCCAGGGTCTAACGACTACGCCATCGGAAGTCCAAGCGTAAATTATGCCAAACTGAATTTAGAAAACGGAAAAACTTTTGAAATCAGAGTTCATAATCAAGTCGATAAAAATGTTTATGTTAAGAAATTGGTCTTAAACGGTAAAACATTAACCAAGTATTTTATCAACTATCAGGACATACTTAATGGTGGAATTTTAGAATTCACCATGAGTGATAAGCATCACTAAAAAATATAGCCCTGAAATTTCAGGGCTATATTTTTTTATTAGTTAAGTTCTTTCATTACGAAATCTTCCATAAACTTCGTCGTGTAGTTTCCGGCTACATAATCCGGATGATCCATCAACTGTCTGTGGAACGGAATCGTGGTTTTGATGCCTTCAATTACGAATTCATCCAAAGCACGTTTCATTTTTGAAATTGCTTCTTCACGGGTTTGTGCCGTCGTAATTAACTTAGCAATCATCGAATCATAATTTGGCGGGATGGTGTACCCGGCATATACGTGGGTGTCCAAACGAACCCCATGTCCACCCGGCGAGTGTAAAACCGTAATTTTACCCGGAGACGGACGGAAATCATTATAAGGATCTTCCGCATTGATACGACATTCGATAGAGTGTAATTGCGGCAAGTAGTTTTTACCGGAAATCGGCACACCTGCAGCTACCATAATCTGCTCACGGATCAAGTCATAATCAATAACCTGCTCTGTGATTGGATGCTCTACCTGAATACGCGTATTCATTTCCATGAAGTAGAAGTTTCTGTGCTTGTCCACCAAGAACTCCACCGTTCCAGCTCCTTCATATTTGATATATTCAGCCGCTTTTACAGCAGCCTCTCCCATCTTCTCACGTAACTCGTCGGTCATGAAAGGCGAAGGCGTTTCTTCTGTTAATTTTTGGTGACGACGTTGTACGGAACAGTCTCTTTCAGAAAGGTGACACGCTTTACCATAGGAATCCCCTACCACCTGAATCTCGATGTGACGAGGCTCTTCAATAAGTTTTTCCATGTACATTCCATCGTTTCCGAAAGCGGCTGCCGCTTCCATACGAGCACTTTCCCAAGCTTTTTCAAGCTCTTCCTCTTTCCAGATGGCACGCATTCCTTTACCACCACCACCGGCAGTAGCTTTCATCATCACTGGGTATCCGATTTCTTTAGCCACTTTTTTAGCTTGTTTGAAATCTTCCAAGATACCGTCAGATCCAGGTACACAAGGCACTCCGGCAGCTTTCATGGTTGCTTTAGCTGTTGCTTTGTCTCCCATTTTATCAATCATTTCAGGAGAAGCTCCAATAAATTTAATATTGTGCTCCTGGCAGATTCTGGAGAATTTAGCATTCTCAGAAAGAAAACCGTATCCTGGGTGAATCGCATCTGCATTGGTAATTTCTGCAGCAGCGATGATATTTGACATCTTTAAATAGGAAAGATTACTTGGTGCAGGTCCGATACAAACTGCTTCATCAGCAAACTTAACATGTAAGCTTTCCGCATCGGCAGTAGAATAAACCGCAACCGTTTTGATTCCCATTTCTTTACAGGTTCTGATAACACGAAGCGCGATCTCTCCCCTGTTTGCGATTAATATTTTTTTAAACATCCTTTTAAATTAGAAAATTAGACAATTTGGATTATTGGACAATTAGACTATCAGACCTGCGAGAAATCTAACAATCTAATGATCTAATGATCTAAGAATTAAGATGGATCTACTAAGAATAATGGCTGATCGAATTCTACCGGAGAAGCGTCATCCACTAAAACTTTAACGATTTTACCAGAAACTTCTGCTTCGATTTCGTTGAATAATTTCATTGCTTCGATAACACACACCACATCTCCTTTAGAAATTGTGCTGCCTACTTCAACGAAAGTTGGTTTGTCCGGAGATGGTTTTCTGTAGAAAGTACCAATCATTGGTGACTTGATAGTAATGTATTTTGAATTATCGTCTGCTGCTGGTGCTGCCGCTACTGGCGCTGCTGGTGCTGCTGACACTGGCGCTGCTGCTACTGGCGCTGCCATTTGTGGCATAGCTTGCATAGGCATTTGCTGAATGTAAGTTGTTTCAGCTGCTCCAGCTTCAGTGGTTTTAATGGTGATTTTAAAATCATCCATTTCTAATTTTACTTCTGTAGCACCTGATTTTGCTACAAATTTGATTAGGTTTTGAATTTCTCTGATATCCATACTATTCTAAATTTGGTTTTGTTGTTTATTGTTTGTTATAAGCCCATTTTAAGTAGATAGCTCCCCATGTGAAACCACCACCAAAGGCTGCAAAAATAATATTATCTCCTTTTTTAAGTTGATTTTCGAAATCACTTAACAACAATGGCAATGTTGCCGATGTGGTATTTCCGTAACGTTGAATGTTAATCAGCACTTTCTCCTCATCCAACTCCATTCGGTTAGCCGTCGCATCAATAATTCGCTTATTGGCCTGATGAGCCACTAGCCAATTCACATCCTCTTTGGTCAGATTATTGCGCTGCATGATTTTCTCACTAACGTCTGCCATTCCGGAAACTGCGTATTTGAATACGGTTTTTCCATCCTGGAACACATAATGTTGTTTGTTTTTAACCGTTTCTTCAGAAGCCGGCAAGATAGATCCGCCTGCGTCGATTTTAAGGAATTCTCTTCCGATACCGTCGCTTCTCAAGAACTCATCCTGAAAACCTAAACCTTCCGTGTTCGGTTCAAACAATACAGCTCCGGCGCCATCTCCAAAGATGATGCAGGTTGCTCTGTCGGTATAGTCGATAATGGAAGACATTTTGTCGGCGCCAATCAAAAGGACTTTTTTGTAACGTCCTGATTCGATATAGGCGGAAGCGGTAGACATTCCGTAAAGGAAACTTGAACATGCTGCATGAAGATCGTAAGCGAACGCATTTACGGCTCCGATTTGAGTGGCAACATACACTCCTGTGGCTGCAACCGGCATATCCGGGGTTGCTGTAGCCATAATTACCAAATCGATATCTTTTGGATCAATTCCTGATTTCCCGATTAAGTTTTGCGCTGCTTTTATCGCCATGAAAGAAGTACCCTGACCTTCTTCTTTTAGCATTCTTCTTTCTTTGATTCCAGTACGAGAGGTAATCCATTCGTCATTGGTATCCACCATCGTTTCCAGCACTTGGTTTGATAAAACAAAGTCCGGAACGTAGGCTCCCACTGCTGTAATAGCGGCTGTTATTTTATTCATAAAAGTTGTATTTTTCTTCCTGAAAAAAGTGATTTCAAAAAGTGGTGGAAATTACAAAAAAAATCCCAAACCTATATTCTTTTATCCCTACTTAATTTACTTTCAATAGGTTCAACAAAAAAAAACTCCCACACAGTGAGAGTTTTCTCTATTCATTTTTCGGATTAAGCCTCCGCTACTTGTTTGTCAATAACAACTTGACCTCTGTAATACATTTTACCTTCGTGCCAGTAAGCTCTGTGGTATAAATGTGCTTCTCCTGTTACAGGACATGTTGCAATTTGAGGAGTTGTCGCTTTATAGTGCGTTCTTCTCTTATCTCTTCTTGTTTTCGAGGTTTTTCTCTTAGGATGTGCCATCTTACTATATTATTTATCCGTTAATAGTTGTTTTAATTTATCCCAACGGGGATCATTATTTTCTTCTTCTTTATGATGCTCTTTTGGAGCCAGTTCATTCAGCTTTTCAATTGCTTCAGTTTTCAATGTCCCGTCTTTCACGCCGGGGTGAACACGCTTTGAAGGTACCGAAAGCACAATCATTTCATAGATATACTGTGCTACATCTACCTGAAATTCACCATGCGGCAAAATCAGCAGTTCATCATTTTCATTGTTGAAAGCATCCCCAAATTTCACAATTAAATTCAGCTTTCCTTTTATTGGCAAATCGAATTCCTCTCCGGTCAAATCACACGGGACATTAATTGTACCCTTGTGTTTAAATACAAGTTCCAGCATAGTGCTTTTCTTGTCCAAAACCAGATCTACCTTGATGTTGACGTCATTATATTCGTCAAATTCAAAGCCCTCAAAGAACTCCTTACCTATCTGATAATCAAACTGATGTTTCCCTAGCTTTAATCCCACAAACGGAATTAAAAAATCTTTCTGTATATTCATACCAACAGTTTTGAGCGTGCAAAGATATAAAATTATTGCAAATCCAAACGAGTTGTAAACATTTTTTTGTTTATAACTGTTTTTGCCTCAGTTTTAAGGGATTTTTAATCAACTCTTTATGTTCGTTTCGGTTATGAAACACATCCAGCGCCAGGTAAACCGCTTCCTTAAACGAATTAAAGTCAGCTTCCCCTTTTCCGGCTATTTCATAAGCAGTCCCATGATCCGGTGATGTACGTATTTTATCTAATCCGGCGGTATAATTAACCCCTTTCCCAAAAGACAATGTTTTAAACGGAATCAGCCCCTGATCATGATACGTTGCAATAACAGCATCGTATTTCTCATATTGTCCCGATCCAAAGAAACTGTCTGCCGAAAAAGGACCAAAAACCATCATCCCTTCATCGAAAAGTTTTTTCAGCGCCGGTTTAATCACCTCATCGTCTTCTTTACCAATTACACCATGATCTCCACAATGCGGATTTAAACCCAACACAGCAATTTTAGGTCTGGTGATTGCAAAATCTTCAATAAGTGCTTTATTGACCGTCTCCAATTTGGTTCTAATCAACGCTTCCGTCAGGTGCTTTGAAACTTCGTTTACTGGTACGTGATCTGTCAAAAGTCCGACACGTAAATTATCCTGAACCATCAACATTAACGCATTGCCTTCCAATTCCTGATTCAGATAATCCGTATGTCCCGGAAAATGAAATTCTTCCGATTGTATATTATACTTATTAATAGGTGCCGTTACCAAAACATCAACCAATCCATCTTTCAGCGCTTGGGTCGCGGCCGTAAACGACTTGATTGCATATTTGCCAACAGTTTCATCGTTCACACCAAATTGCAGATTCACGCCTTCGCGCCACACATTCAGCACATTGATCTTACCAAAGACCAATTGCTCCAACTTGTCTATTCCGTGCAGATTGGATTCCAAATTCAGTGTTTTCTTTAAAAACGAAAGAATTTTGACATTCCCGAAAATAACCGGCGTACAAAGCTCAAGCATCCGTGTATCTTCGAAAGTTTTCAAAATTACTTCGCTTCCGATACCGTTTAAGTCCCCGATAGAAATTCCTACAATTATATTTTCTGCTTTTTTAACCATGCTGACTAGTTATTTATTCCTAATTTTGGATGTGCAAATTTAGCAAATTTAATACTTATGTTTACAGGAATTATCGAAACTCTTGGAACGATTCAGGATATTCAGAAAGAAAACAACAATATTCACGTTACCGTTAACTCCTCAATTACCGGTGAATTGAAAATTGACCAGAGTGTTGCCCACAACGGCATCTGTCTGACGGTGGTCAATATCAGTCACGACGCATATATAGTTACAGCCATCAAAGAAACCATCGACAAAACAAATTTGGGCGATTGGAAAGTGGGCGACTCCGTAAATTTAGAACGTGCCATGAAATTGGGAGACCGACTGGACGGACATATCGTTCAGGGCCATGTAGATCAGACCGGAATCTGCAAAAACATAGAAAATGCAGGAGGAAGCATTTATTTTACCTTTGAATACGACAGCAGCCTTAACAATATAACCATCGAAAAAGGCTCCATAACCATAAATGGGGTTAGTCTGACAGTGGTGAATTCAAAGAAAAACGAATTCAGTGTAGCCATAATCCCTTACACTTTGGAACACACCAATTTTAAAAACTTTGAAATCGGCACAAAAATAAATCTTGAATTTGACGTTATCGGCAAATATGTAACCAGGTTACAGGAGTTAAGAAAATAAAATCCAAAAAAAAAGCTTCAATTTATTTTGAAGCTTTTTTTGTACGACTATTTTTCAAATAATAAAAGGCTAATCCTAATGCCCCTGCTAAAAGAACTGCTACACCAGTATCAATTGGCAGACCAGGCGGTGGTGTTGGTGGCGGTGGTGGCTCTGATTGGGAAAAGACCACTGGAACGTTAAATAAAACGACCGCAATTACTATTAACTTCTGTAGGCTATTTTTCATGGGTGTAAAAATATAAAAATTAACTTCCTAACAAAAAAATATTTAAATTTTTCTGTCAAATTTTAATATTCTGTTAAAATTGCGCCATATCGACACTACCAAACTTAATTTATAAGGTATTCAATTTTGTAAATCAACACCCTATTTGACGAAAGTAATAAGTTTTTTCAACAAAACAATAGTTTTTTATTAAAAATCTCATTTTTCTTCCTCTAAAAAAAATCCGACATTTAATACTAGACTAAAGCCTCGTCAAAAAGAACGCTTTAAATCCTTGTTACTCACCTGTTCCGCTTATATTTGATCAAATCTTACTTAAATAAAGGGTACAAACTAATATTTAAAGGATTTTCAGTTAACCAAAATAAGGTAAAAAAACAATTAATCAAAAAAAATCATCCCCTATATTTACTACTATTTGTGTTAGGACAAAAACGAAATTCATAGTAAAATAAAACTTTAATATAAGTATTAACCCATTTGGTGAATTCAATTTATATTTTTTAAACCGCATAGAAACATAGTTTTTTGTTGATTTTATCAGGTCGTCTTACTCAATTTCAGAAAATCAAACACACCAACGAGTATCGCTGATTCAAAGTTCAACAAACCTCTCAAAAAATATATACATTGAAGAAAATATAATTTTTTAAAAATTATATTTGCCTTTAAAAATGTAAATTATGAATTGTATAGATTTATTTTGTGGCTGTGGCGGAATGACACTTGGATTTAAATGGGCAGGATTTGAGTCTATCATAGCATCTGATATTGATGAAAATTGCGGAAAAACAATAGCGAGAAACTTCCCTGAAACTAATTTTATTTTAGGGGATATTTCAAATGTCAATAAAGATGATTTTGATAATTTACTAAATGGCAGAGAAGTTGACGTAATTACCGGAGGACCTCCTTGCCAAGGTTTTAGTTTAGCTAACAAAAACAGAAACAAAGTTGAAGACGACCCAAGAAACAAACTCTTTTATGAATATGTGAAGTTTATAAAATGGTATAATCCGAAAGCTTTTGTTATGGAGAATGTCAAAGGTTTGCTTTCTATGGAAAAAGGCAAAGTCATAAAGCTCATAAAAGAAGAATTTGAAAATGCCGGTATTGGTTATAATGTAGATTATAAAGTTTTAAAAGCTTCCGATTACGGTGTACCGCAGATAAGAGAACGCGTAATTTTAATAGGTTTTAGGAAAGATTTGAATTTATTTCCCGAGTTTCCGGAAAACAGTATTACAAATGAAGTGTCGGCCTGGGAAGCTATATCCGACTTACCTCAAATTGAAGCAGGTCAAGGACAAGACAATGTAAATTATGGGACAAAGCCTTCCAATGATTATCAGCAATTTATGAGAGAAAACTCTACAAGAGTTACAAATCATATTGCAATGAGACACACCCAAAGGCTAATTGACAGATTTAACGCTATTAAACCCGGCAAAAACCTGCTTGACGTTTGGGAAACACATGGTGCGGTAAAAAGAGGGAATCCTGAACAAAAATCCGAAATAAAATTCAGTCAGAATAATTTAAGATTAGTTGCTGATAAACCGGCACCAACTGTCGCAGCTTCCTTTCAAAGTAATTTTATTCATCCTTTTCTAAACAGAAATTTTACCGCAAGAGAAGGAGCAAGATTACAGTCATTCCCTGATGATTTTATATTTGAAGGCATGAGGACCAAAATGAGCTGGGAAATAGGTTTGAGCCAATACCAACAAATCGGTAATGCCGTGCCGCCTTTAATGGCAAAAGCGGTTGCTGACAAAATAAAAGGAATACTACTGAACGGCAACAGTAAAAAAGTTACGTGTGAGGAACAAGAATTGATTAACCATTAAAAAAATATTATGTTCAGCATCAAGGTTAGTGATCAATTATACAATCACTGTTTAAATCAGGTTAATAATTTTAATTTTGGGGCCCGATATACAGCAAATGGCAACCAAGAACAGCAACTTACGGGAATCATTGGCCAGAGTGTTGTTATGGACTTATTCGGATTAGGTTATGTTGATGGCGGAGATGGTTTTGATGATGGTGTGGATATTGTTTTTGAAAATAAGAAAATTGATGTAAAAACAATGGGAAGAACTACAGATGTCAGAAGAAGTTACACTAATAATTTTTTGAAACTGCAAGATTATTTCAATCCGGATATATATATTTTCTGCAGTTATAATAAGACAAAAAAAGAAGTGACTGTATGTGGTTGGATTGAAAAAGAAGATTTTACAAGTAAGAGAAAATATTTTCCAAAAGGCTCTACAAGGTACAGACAAGACGGTTCAAGTTTTCAAACTTTTGCTGATTTGTATGAAATAGATATCGTTGATTTAAATGATGCAAATTCAATTGAAGAATTAAAGGCTCAAATTAAAGGATAAATGAGCAAATTAAAAGATATTGTAAAGGCATACAATCTATTAGTAAAAGGCATAGAGCAAAAGGCAAATGAAGAAGAGAACAGAGCCTATGGCGGTGTAATCAGAGCAGGTAAAGGCTTGCTGGTTGAAAATATTACGAAGCATTTGTTAGAGATTGCCTGGGATGAATTAGGCGGTAAAAAAGAAAGAATTTCTTTTAATAAGACTACCAAAAAATTACCAATATTAAAGGAGTATGTTGAAAACATTGAGGACAAAGAAGTAAAAAAACATATTCTGAATAATATAGAGGATTACTATTACACTTTGAAAGCAGATGTTCATTGTAATATCGATGATGAATTGGTTTTAGCTGTTGAATGCAAAGCATATACAGAAAACGCCATGATTAAAAGAATACTCGTAGATTTCACATTAATGAAACACGGCTGGGAAAACCTCAACTGTTTTTTATTGCAATTAGAAAGTCAATTAGGTGGAGATTATTCGGATTTAGACAAAAAAACCATTTACGGAAGTAGTTCAACACATACCTTGTTTTCATATTTTGACGTAAAAATTGACATTATAACATTATTGGAAGGCGAAAGGAATGTAAATAAAGCCATCCATAATCCAAAATATTATAAAGAATTAAAAGAAGAGCATCTGAAAAAAGCAATAGATAAATTTAAAAAAGTACTGAAAAACTATTTATAACTTTTGCAATAACTTCAATTTGGTAAAAATGGTTTTTACTGTCAAATATAAAATGGATTTTTAAAACCGAATAAATCAAAGAAATTTCTCCCCAAAAAGAAAAAAGCCTTGTAAATCATATTACAAGGCTTAATTTTTTAACTTCTGTGGTCCCACCTGGGCTCGAACCAGGGACCACCTGATTATGAGTCAGGTGCTCTAACCAACTGAGCTATAGGACCGGTTTAGAGGTTGCAATATTACTATTATTTTTTTAATCCCACAAAAATTAATTGGGGATTTCTTGACATAATTCCACTAAAACACCATTTGTCCCCTTTGGATGAAGAAAAGCCACCAGCTTATTATCTGCCCCTTTTTTCGGCACCTCATTCAAAACCGTAAAGCCTTCCTGCTGTAAACGAGCGATTTCCGCAACGATATCTTCCACATCGAAAGCGATATGATGAATCCCTTCTCCCTTTTTTTCAATAAATTTAGCTATCGGACTTTCCGGATTGGTGGCTTCCAATAATTCTATTTTATTGGGACCGTTCATAAAAAAGGATGTTTTCACCCCTTCGCTTTCCACTTCTTCCTGTTTGTAAGCCGGCGCTCCGAACAGTTTTTCAAAAACCAGGTTGGACGTTTCCAGATCCTTAACCGCTATACCTATATGTTCTATTTTTCTCATGATCTTTTTATTGAGCCACAAAGTTCGCAAAGTTTTTACAATGTTCGCAGAAATTAAAACGGTTTTTCCAATAGCCCTGATGGCAGTGGCATCCTCGCAGCGCAGCGGAGAGATATAACGGACAGCAGGAAAATGGCTAGCAAAGAAGCCTAAAACTGTCGCTTCGAAAACCAAAAACTTTGAAACTGACACACTTTGAAACTTTTCAACTCAAAAAATCGTATTTTTGCAGCATGGAAACAAACAGACAAAAAAAGATAGGAACGCTTTTGCAAAAAGATTTGGTGGATATTTTACAGGGAGAAGTTCGTAAAAACGGGATCAGCAATCTGATTATTTCCGTATCTAAAGTAAATGTAACCTCGGATTTATCCGTTGCAAAAGTATATTTGAGCATTTTCCCGATTGACAAAGGTCCGGAACTTTTAGCAGCGATCCGAACCAACACCCCATTAATAAGACACGATTTGGCGCAGCGCGTGAAACAACAATTGCGACGTGTACCGAATCTGACTTTTTTCATCGATGACAGTTTAGATTATATCGAAAAAATCGACACCGCTTTAAAAGGGGAAGAAAACCCAATTGAAAACCGTGAGCTTTTAGCCAAGAGAAAGAAATCCTAAAATTTGAATTTTCCTTTTTACATAGCGCGTCGTTACACGATCAGTTTTAGTAAAAGCACTGCCATCAATATCATTACCGGCATTGCTGCACTTGGAATTATCGTGAGTTCTATGGCGCTCTTTGTAGTCCTGTCCGTGTTTAGCGGCCTTCGGGATTTCAGCCTTTCCTTTGCCAACGAAACAGATCCCGATTTAAAGGTTAACAACACCGTTGGAAAATCGATGCTGATTACTCCCGGGCAGGAAAACCAACTGAAGCACTCCAAAAACATTGCTTTTTACAGCAAAACCATTGAAGAACGCGTACTGTTCTCTTTCAACGAAAAACAGGAAGTGGCCTACTTAAAAGGTGTAGACGATGCCTTCAGAAAAACGACTCCGTTCGAAAAGAAAATCTATGCCGGTCAGTGGCTTAAACCAAACACCTCACAGGTAGTGATTGGATATGGGATTGCCAATAAGCTTTCGATGGGATTGTTTGACTTTAACAATATTTTTGAAGTCTTCGTTCCAAAACCCGGCAAAGGCGCCATTGAAAATCCGGAAGAAGCTTTTAACGAATCACCGTTAACCCCTGTAGGTATTTATGCCATTAACGATGATTTGGACAGAAAATACGTTTTTTCAGATTTGGGACTGGCGCAGGAATTACTGCAGTATCAGCCTAATCAGGTCACTTCGGTTGAAATAAAACTGAAACCATCGGCTTCGGAAGAGGAAACAACTGAAGAACTGCAAACCATCTTCAACAACAACGTAACGGTAAAAACGCGGGCGCAATTAAACGATAGTTTATACAAAATGCTCAACACCGAAAACATTGCGGTTTACCTCATCTTTACCTTGGTAATCATCGTTGCCTTATTCAATTTAGTCGGCGCTTTAATTATGATGATTTTGGATAAAAAAGCCAATCTGAAAACCCTTTTCAATTTAGGCGCTGAAATCCGTCACCTGAAAGCCGTATTTTTATTTCAGGGCAGCCTACTGACTGTTGTCGGCGGAATTATTGGGTTATCGCTGGGCATGGTTTTCGTTTTGTTGCAAAAAAAATATGCCCTGATCATGATTACGCCATCTATGGCCTACCCAATTCAGTTTGAAACCTTAAACGTAATCATTGTACTTGGAACCATAAGCATATTGGGACTGACCGCCTCCTGGATTGCTTCGAGCCGTGTGGGCAAAAGTCTGCTGGAATAATACGGTTTAAAAATAATTTTTATCTTTACTGTTCAAAAAAACCGAACGCCCATGATTGTTTTTGTCTAGTCCTTACTTATTCCCACAGCGATAATTAGGACATTTCTGCCTCATCCGGATTCATCATTCGGCTTTATTCATTCTATCCTAATATATCATGACAAATACATCAAGACATACTACTTTTTTAAAAATATTCAACACCTTAAAAACGGCCATTAAAGGCGATAACTCTTTCGACTACACCAGCGGAAGCATCAAAAAAGCCGTTATTCTTTTAGCCATTCCGATGGTTTTGGAAATGATGATGGAATCGGTTTTCGCTTTGGTCGATTTATACTTCGTCGGTCATTTAGAACACAGCAGTTTTGCCATACAAACGGTTGGTCTGACCGAATCCGTGATTACCATTATTTATTCACTGGCTATCGGAATAAGCATGGCAGCCACAGCTGTAGTAGCACGACGAGTAGGCGAAAAAGATCCGATTGCCGCAGCTAAATCAGGAATGCAGGCCATCATTATTGCTTTTGCAATCAACACTGTAATCAGCATTTTCGGATTCATTTATGCCAAAGATATTTTACTTCTTATGGGCGCCTCCGAGGAATCAGCCAGTTACGGCGTAAATTTTACCCGAATCATGATGGGCGGAAGTTTATGCATCATGCTTTTATTCCTGATTAACGGAATCTTTCGAGGAGCCGGAAATGCAGCCATTGCCATGCGCAGTTTATGGTTAGCCAACATCTGCAACATTATCCTGTGCCCGATTTTAATCAACGGATTGGGACCGATTCCTGCTTTCGGATTAATTGGCGCTGCGATGGCAACCACTACCGGAAGAAGCATTGGCGTATTATACCAGTTATATCATTTATTCAATGGAAAAGGTATTTTGAAAATCGTTCCTTCCTATTTTATTCCCGATTTTGAACAGATGAAACACATAGCCAAAATTGCCGCTCCGGGTGTTTTACAATTTGTAATCGCATCGTGCAGCTGGATTTTTTTAGCCCAATTGGTAGCTACTACCGGAGGCGATCACGGTTCGGCAGGATATCAGACCGCCTTGCGGATCATGATGTTTTTCATTCTTCCTGCCTGGGGATTAAGTAATGCCGCCGCAACTTTGGTGGGACAAAATTTGGGAGCCCAACAGGTTGAACGGGCCGAGAAATCTGTTTTCACCACGGCAAAATACAATACCATTTTCATGGCTACCATTATGGTCATCACCTTATTATTTGCGCAATACATCATTTCCTTTTTCTCAAATGATATAATGGTACAAAACATTGCTGTGGAAGCACTGCAAACCATGAGCCTGGGTTATGTTTTTTACGGTATCGGAATGGTATTGATCAATACATTCAACGGCGCCGGTGATACATGGACGCCTACATGGGTTAATTTTTTCGGATTCTGGCTGTTTCAGATTCCGCTCGCTTATGTTTTAGCGAAACATTTCAAAATGGGGCCAACCGGCGTTTTTATGGCGGTACCGATTGCTGAAACTGCAATTACATTGGCGAGTATTGTGCTTTACAAAAAAGGGAAATGGAAAAAAATACAGGTTTAGTTTAACCATATCAAATAAAAAAGTCCGCCTCGTTTGACAAGGCGGACTTTTTACTATTTCAATTATTTACTATACCATTTGATAATCCGAAAAGGCATCACGGATTTCATCAAAAATCTTAAAGAGTTCCTCTGCGTGATCATTGGTTACCAATCGTTGACGGTATTCCTTGAAATTGTGAATTCCTTTAAAATAGTTGGTGTAGTGACGACGCATTTCAACGATACCTACGCGCTCGCCTTTCCATTCCATAGCCCACGTCAGGTGATTTTGAGCCGCCTGGATACGGGCTTCCATATCGGGAGCAGGTAACAATTCTCCGGTTTTGAAGTAATGTTTGATTTCGTCGAAGATCCATGGATAGCCAATCGCGGCACGACCGATCATGATTCCGTCCAAACCGTATTTGTTTTTGTATTCCAATGCTTTTTCCGGCGAATCGATATCACCGTTTCCGAAAATTGGCATGGTGATACGCGGATTATTTTTCACCCTTTCGATGTGCGACCAATCCGAATGGCCCTTGTACATCTGGGCGCGTGTACGACCATGTATTGTCAGTGCTTGTACGCCAACATCCTGTAATCGTTCGGCTACCTCATCGATGTTGATGGAATCGTGGTCCCATCCCAAACGGGTTTTTACCGTCACCGGAAGATTTGTCCCTTTGATAACCGCTTTGGTTAAGCGCACCATCAGATCGACGTCTTTCAAAACGCCGGCTCCGGCACCTTTACAAACCACTTTTTTAACCGGGCATCCGAAATTGATATCCACCAAATCAGGCTGAACGGTGTCGACAATTTTGGCAGACATTTCCATGGCTTCTTCATCGCCTCCGAAAATCTGAATACCAACAGGACGCTCGTAGTCGAAAATATCCAATTTCTTTTTGCTTTTCATGGCATCACGAATCAACCCTTCACTGGAAATAAATTCAGAGTACATCAAATCGGCGCCGTGCTGCTTGCACAAACGACGAAACGGTGGGTCACTCACGTCTTCCATAGGCGCGAGTAACAAAGGGAAATCGGGTAATTCTATGTTGCCAATCTTAACCATCTTCTTCATTTTGGCGCAAAATTACTAAAGATTTTCTATAATCAGTTATTAATTATAAAACC
>NZ_DATIDM010000098.1:0-10448 GCF_035456225.1 Flavobacterium sp.
CGCAATGTACGAGCATAAAATATTTGTTCAGGGCGTTATCTGGAATATCTTCAGTTATGATCAGTTCGGTGTGGAGTACGGAAAGCAATTGGCGAACACCATTTTGGACGAAATCAACACCGGGAACTTTAAAGAACACGACAGTTCAACAGAATTTCTTTTAAAATTCTATTCGGATATAAAAATAGAAAAGCCTCAAATATGAGGCTTTTTTTATATTGTTTCGATTAGTTCTAACGCACGTTTTACCGATTTTACATTTTCAAATGTTAGCAACAGTCGCAATCCGTTTTTGGTTTCTTTCTCTTTCATTTTGCAGAGATTTCCGTTCTGCTGAACAAATTGCAACACTTTCATGAATTTCGCCGACTGGTAGAAATCCGATTGCTGGTCGGAAACAAAATAGCCTACCATTTTTCCTTGTTTCAGTACCAGTTTCTCGATTCCGATATGGGTCGCTTTCCATTTGATACGGATGCTGTTCAATAAGGCAACCGCCTGTTTTGGTAAGGCACCGAAACGGTCAATCAGTTTTTGTTCGTACTGCTGAAGCGCTTCTTCGGTTTTGATGATGCTTAATTCGTTGTATAAATTCAGACGTTCCGAGATGTTGTTGATGTATTCGTCTGGGAATAACAGTTCAAAATCAGTGTCAATCTGAATGTCTTTGACGTATTCCTTGGTTTCTATATCGTTTTCTTCCGGATACAAATCCTTGAATTCGTTTTCCTTCAGTTCCTCAATGGCCTCGTTCATGATTTTCTGATAGGTGTCAAAGCCGATATCATTAATGAAACCGCTCTGTTCTCCTCCCAACAAATCACCTGCACCACGGATTTCCAAATCTTTCATGGCAATGTTGAAACCGCTGCCCAATTCGCTGAACTGTTCCAAAGCCTGGATTCGTTTTCGCGCTTCATCCGTCATAGCCGAATAAGGCGGACAGATGAAATAGCAGAACGCTTTTTTGTTGCTTCGTCCCACACGGCCTCGCATCTGGTGCAAATCGGACAATCCGAAATTATTGGCATTGTTGATGAAAATTGTATTGGCATTCGGTACGTCCAAACCGCTTTCAATGATGGTTGTGGCTACTAAAACATCAAAATCGCCATCCATGAAAGCCAACATTAGTTCTTCCAGTTTTTTACCATCCATCTGGCCATGTCCCACGCCCACTTTTGCTCCGGGCACCAAACGCTGGATCATACCTGCAATTTCCTTTATGTTTTCAATGCGGTTGTTGATGAAATACACCTGACCGCCGCGTTCAATTTCATAAGAAATCGCATCGCGAATCACTTCTTCATTAAAACCGACCACTTGGGTTTCTATCGGATAACGATTGGGTGGCGGTGTGGTTATTACCGATAAATCCCTGGCCGCCATAAGTGAAAACTGTAAGGTTCTTGGAATAGGTGTCGCGGTTAAGGTTAGGGTGTCCACATTATGGGCGATGGTTTTCAGTTTGTCTTTTACGTTTACGCCGAATTTCTGTTCCTCGTCAACAATCAGTAAACCCAAATCTTTGAAAACCACATTCTTGTTGACCAACTGATGGGTTCCGATGAGAATATCGAGTTTTCCTTCTTCAAGATGTTTCAGGGTTTCTGCTTTTTGTTTTGCCGATCGGAAACGGTTGATATAGCCTACGCTTACCGGCATGTCTTTCAGGCGTTCGCGGAAGGTTTTGTAATGCTGAAAAGCTAAAATGGTAGTAGGAACCAAAACGGCAACCTGTTTTCCGTTATCAACGGCCTTAAATGCAGCGCGGATAGCTACTTCGGTTTTTCCGAAACCAACATCGCCACAAACCAAACGATCCATCGGTCGGTCGTTTTCCATGTCGGTTTTTACCTCTTGGGTCGCTTTCATCTGATCGGGCGTATCCTCATATATGAACGATGATTCCAATTCAGCCTGTAAATAACTGTCGGGTGAAAAAGCGAAACCTTTGTCCAAACGACGTTTTGCGTATAGTTGAATAAGGTTGAACGCAATATGTTTTACACGCGCTTTGGTCTTTTGTTTTAAGGTTTTCCAGGCACTTGATCCTAGTTTGTAAATTTTCGGAGGCGCACCGTCTTTCCCGTTGTATTTCGAGATTTTGTGCAGCGAGTGGATGCTTACATACACAATGTCGTTATCCGCATAAACCAATTTGATGGCTTCCTGCGTTTTGCCTTCCACCTGAATTTTCTGCAAGCCACCGAATTTCCCGATTCCATGATCGATGTGGGTCACATAATCACCAACGGAAAGTGTAGTGAGTTCCTTCAGTGTGATGGTTTGCTTTTTCGAATAGCCGTTTTTCAGATTGAACTTGTGATAACGCTCAAAAATCTGATGATCAGTATAGCAGGCAATCTGGTTTTCTTCGTCAATGAATCCCTGAAACAGTGAAAAAACAATGGTATGATATTGTTTTCGAATGTTTTCGTGATTGGCTTCATCAAGGCTTTCAAAAATATCGTGGAAACGTTTCGCCTGTCCGTCATTGGAGCAAAACAAATAGTTTTTGATGCCGTTAAAATGATTGTCGTTCAGGTTGTTCAACAGTAAATCGAATTGTTTGTTGAACGACGGTTGCGGCTGTGTATGAAATTCAAATGTTTTTTCGGTTCGGAAAATGGGTTTGGAGGCCAGTTCCACCAAGGTAAAATCCAATGCCTTTTTTACGAAAGCCTGCTGGTTTAAAAACATCGCTTCGGGAGCCGCATGCTGAATGTCCTTCGAAAGTTTTTCAAAGGCTTCCGTGGCTTTTCCGAATAGTTTATCCAGTTGTGATAACATCAAATCGGTATTCTGAAGGAAAAGCACCGTTTGCGGATTGATGTAGTCCAGGAAACTTTCGCGGTTTTCTTTCAGGAATTTGTTTTCGACATTCGGAATAATGGTTATTTTCTTCTGTTTTTCAATGGAAAGCTGTGTTTCTACATCAAAACTTCGGATGGAATCCACTTCATTGCCAAAAAATTCGATTCGGTATGGGTTGTCATTGGAAAACGAAAAGACATCGATAATTCCCCCACGCATGGAAAATTCGCCCGGTTCGGAAACGAAATCCACACGCTTGAAGTTGTATTCGAACAATACTTCGTTAATAAAATCGATGGAAATCGAATCGCCAACGGCTACTTTGAGCGTGTTTTTGTCCAATTCCTTTCGGGTAACCACTTTTTCGAAAAGCGCATCAGGGTAGGTAACGATAATGGCCGGTTTCTTGCGCGAATTGATACGGTTCAGTACTTCGGCGCGCAACAAAACATTAGCATTGTCGGTTTCTTCAATCTGATACGGACGGCGGTAGGAACCCGGATAGAACAATACGTCCTGATCGTTGATAAGACTTTCAAGATCATTAAGATAATAGGCCGCTTCTTCCTTGTCCTGAAAAATCAGTAAGTAAGGGAGGTCGGTTTTTTGAAAAAGAGCTTCAATCACAAAGGAAAGCGACGACCCGATTAATCCTTTCATCTGGATTTTCGATTCTCTTTTTCGCAATTGTTCAGCGATCTGGTTAATTTTCGCCGATTTGTGATAGCTATTTTGAATGTCGGTTTTCAAGGGGAATGAATTAACGGTTTAAAGGCGTTCTCTTATGGTCTTCTGGTGTGGATGTTTTTTCGGCTTCTTTGTCTTTGAGTTCCTGAACTTCACGACGGGCATGACGCGTGGTATCCAATGCCTGAAGCATGATCAATTCGCCTTCTTCTTTCGGAATTTCGCTTTTTATGATGATTTCATTCATCTGGTTTTGGATGGAAATCACTTCTTCAGAAATCTCCTTTATCAGCGGTATTACTTTTTTTGTAGGGATGTACTCCAGGCTGATGTAGGTTTCCAACGATTTTAGTTTGGTGTTCAGTGTGGAAATCCTGCTTTTCACGGCCGGTTTACTAAATATTCCAGGGATGTTCTGGCTGAGCATATTGCCTTTAACCGTTAAGGTTTTTGATTTTAAACGGAAGGCATTTAAGGTGCTTTTCGGTTTTTGTTGTAACTCCTGATTGAAGAAACGCCATTCCTGCCATCTGTTGATGTGGGATTGTACTTTCGGACTTACCGGCGGAATCGGGAATTTCCAGTTCTGATTAAGAACAGCAAATACCGAATCATTATGTTTTGCCGCTTTATCACTGTCGGCAATTCGTTCCTGTTTGTTTTCGCAGGAAAAAATCAACAGGGATAATAAAAGCAATAGCGACGACTTGATTTTCATAATAAAAGTTTAGAAAGCAAATTTACAAATGTTATTGGAAACTCCTTTTTTTGAGGGAAATATGTTAACTAAAATCCGATTTTTTGTGAATTGAAAATTTTCGGATTGAATTTGAATTTTAAGTTTTAGCAAAAGAGTATCTTTGTAAGCAATAAATTAATAACAGATGAGCACGAAAATTTTAATCATTGGCGCTTGCGGACAAATCGGTACCGAACTGACTGCAAAGTTGAGAGCAACCTACGGAACAGACAATGTAGTAGCTTCGGACATCCGAAAAATGGATAACGATGTGGTGAATAACGGAATTTTTGAAGTGGTTAATGCCCTTGATTATAATCAGATTGAGCATCTTGTTGAAAAATACCAGATTACTGATGTGTATCTGATGGCCGCCTTGCTTTCGGCTACCGCAGAAAAGAATCCCGCTTTTGCCTGGGATTTGAACATGAACTCTTTGTTCCATGTGCTTAATCTGGCGAAAGACGGAAAAATCCAAAAGATTTTCTGGCCATCGAGTATAGCGGTTTTCGGACCTACAACACCAAGAAACAATACCCCTCAATATACCGTTATGGAGCCGTCAACGGTTTATGGTATCTCAAAGCAGTCGGGAGAGCGTTGGTGCGAATATTACAATAAAAAATATGGTGTAGATGTTAGAAGTATCCGTTATCCGGGGCTTATTTCATGGACGACACTTCCTGGCGGCGGAACTACGGATTATGCCGTGGATATTTACTACAAAGCTTTGGAAGACAAGAAATTTACCTGTTTCCTTTCAGAAAATACAGGCTTGCCGATGATGTATATGGACGATGCAATTAAAGCGACCATCAGCATCATGCAGGCGCCGGCTGAGAAAATCAAAATCCGTTCTTCTTATAATTTATCAGCGGTGAGTTTTACCCCGAAAGAAATTGCGGAATCAATTAAAAAACACATTCCTGAATTCACCATCGATTATGCTCCGGATTTCCGTCAGGCAATTGCCGACAGCTGGCCGGCGAGTATTGACGACTCTTCTGCGAGACAGGATTGGGGCTGGCAGCACGATTTCGATATGGAACGCATGACCACAACTATGTTAGAGAATCTGGCAAGGAAATTATAATTGAAAAACGCTACTCATTGGGTAGCGTTTTTTGTTTTCTTTAATCTGGGTTTAGTCTGAACATTTCCATTATACACCCAAACCCCAATTTCGTAAAACCGCTGTTGTGTGTTGTTTTAATATGTGCTTCTGGTGTAATAATGTTCGGTAAACCTGTTCCATCCATTTTTATTTTTACTTTCCACTGCCCAATTAAAACCGTCTTCTCTTGGCCAATAAATCATCCGCGCAAGTCCTGCCGGCATTTGTGCAACAAAACAGATCGCTTCTGGATGAATGTCTGATCCATCCGCTAATATGCCCTCGGAATTTTTCCCATCAGAAGTAAACGACCAAAACGTAATTTGATTGTTTTTTAAACCGAATATCGCGGTTTCCACATAAGTTTTATTTGAAAATTCCCAAATCGCATCCAATTGGACATATGCTCCGTCTAATGTTTTTTTGAATTTTCGCGTGCATTTGTATTTTCCCATCGGAGAATCATCTTCGGCAATCCAGATTCCGATCAAAGGCTCCAGAAAGCCTAATTTTCCACGTCCTTTCTTCCAAGAATTTTTTGTCATTTTGTTATAAGGGTTTCAGTTTCAAAAGTATATACAACAATATGGTAAAAAGCAAAGTTGTTATTATTATTTCTAAATTTAAAAGTTTCAGATAAAATCCATAAAATTAATTATTTAATCACAAAAAACGCTACTCTTTCGGGTAGCGTTTTTTATTTGGTTTAGGATTGATCTTACTTGCTGCTTTTTATTTGTTGCAGCTGTGCGTCTTCCTTCGGCGCAATGATTTTGATAACGTCTTTCACATCGTCATTCGGAACGGTCATTGAAAGTACGTAGTGCTTTACTTTCCACACTTTTCCTTCTTTTACCATAACCCCCGAACCGCGGCAGATTTTCATCCAGGTGTCCAATAATTCATCGAACCACGCTATTTTTCCGGATGGGTCCAAATAGATGTGGCGCTCAACTGGTTTAAAGTCCCACGCACGGCCTTTGTCGAAATACGGTTTGGCAAAATCAATAAATTGTTTTTTGTTCCAGTTTTCGGTTGCATCGGTACCAATGAAGATGGATTCGTCTGACATCGCACCGAAATACTTGTCGAAATTTCCTTCCGCAGCATCTTTATGCCAATTGTCCAAAACGGTGGCAATGGCTTTTTTTTCAGTTTCCGATTTTTGTGCTGTGGAATCAAAGGAAATCAGCACGATTGCTGATAACAAAAAGAATAATTTTCTCATGATTGGTTGTTTGTTTAAACCTGCAATTTAGAAAAAGTTTTCAGATCCCTTCTCCGGATGACGTTCGTATCGCGGAGTTTCACATTTTTTCTTTTTTTGATGAGAAATTTATGATGTTTTGATTACCACAGTCTTTATGTTCACAAATTCTTTGATGCCTTCTTCGGAAAGTTCCCTTCCATAACCCGATTTTTTGACTCCGCCGAAAGGTAAACGGGCATCGGATTTAACCATTTCGTTGATAAAGACCGCGCCTTCGTGAAATTCGCTAATGTGATTTCGGATGGAAGCAATATCTTGGGTAAAAATGGAAACACCCAAACCGAATTCCGACTGATTGCTGATTGCTATGGCATCGGCTAAAGTTTCAAAGGAAATGAAAGCGGCTACAGGACCAAACGTTTCTTCTTTGAATACCGCCATTTCGGTTGTAATGTCCGTCAGGATGGTCGGTTCGTAAAAAGCGTCTTTCCGGTTTCCGCCCACTACTATTTTTGCTCCCATGGCAACGGATCGGTTGACCTGTTTTTCCAATTCTTCGGCTAGATCTACACGTGCCATTGATCCGATTTGTGTTTCGGGATCCATCGGGTCGCCTGTTTTGAGTTGGCTTACGGCCTGTTTGTATTTTTCGGTAAAGGCATCGAAAATGTCCTGTTGGATCAGGAAGCGTTTGGCGGCGATACAGCTTTGTCCGGTGTTCTGCATGCGTGCGTTAACGGCTATGGCTACGGCATTGTCCAGATCGGCGTCTTTGCAAACTATGAAAGCGTTGCTGCCTCCGAGCTCCAAAAGTGATTTTTTCAGATGTTTTCCTGCCATTGCGGCTACAGCACTTCCGGCGGCTTCACTTCCGGTGAGGGAAACGGCTTTGATTTCAGGATGGGCGATGACCTCGGCGACCTTATCACTGGGAATATGCAGGTTCTGGTAAACACCGATGGGCAAACCACTTTCGGTAAATAAAGCTTCAATGCTTTCGGCTGATTGTGGGACGTTACTCGCGTGTTTGACAAGAACGACATTCCCGGCAATTATGGACGGAATTGCAAATCGAAACACCTGCCAGAACGGAAAATTCCAGGGCATGACGCCCAATAATACGCCTAAAGGTTCGTAGGTTATGAAATTCTCATGACCTTCTGTTTTTATGTATTTGGGTTGCAGTAAATCGGCGGCGTTTTTACAATAGTAGTCGCAAAGCACACCGCATTTGTCTACCTCGGCAAGGGATTGTGATATCGGCTTACCCATTTCCTGCGTTATGAGGGTAGCGTAATGCTCGCGATGGTTGTGCAGTGTGTTTTTCAGGTTTTGAATATGACTGATACGCTCTTCTATCGAAGTTCTTTTCCAGTAATGGAAGGCTTCTTCGGCGGTGTTTATTTTTGTTTGCATGACTGTACCGTTGTGAGTAGTAAAGTTACGGTTTTTGTGTGAAAAAGGATTGGGTTTTTGGATGCTCGGGGTTTAGTCGTGTTGTACTCGAGTTATAGTCGGCTTTAAGTCGGCTTTAATACGGCTTTAAGTCGGAGTAGTAGCGTTTGTCGAGGATAAAATCTCAAGGGAAATTGTGTCTGGGTATAAACAGATAAAGTGTCCGGAATTTAAAACTGCTTTTATTGCTGCGTTAGATTCCGGACACAAAAGTTGGGAGCATTTAATTAATCACATTGTGTGTAATAATCGGATGCTTCTTTTGAATGTTATTTTTTTGTCATGGTCTGCAATTCACCGTAAGTTGGGATTTGTTGCATGATTTGTGCGCGCACCAATGTCAGTAAGTACACTTCAGCCTGATAGAATTGGAAGGCTGTTGTAGCATTGGTGGCTTTTTTGATTTTCTTGTAGTAGGTCTCCAGTTTTTTTTCCTGTTCCATACGGTTTGTAAAATACTGGTTTGCCAGCGAATCTGCCCGTTCCGGAGTCATTTTGCTATATGACAGTGCGGTTTTTTCGTATAATTTCATTCTTTGGGTTGCCGTCTTTTTGTTTTCGCTCTGGTATTCGTCGTAAATTTTCTAGAAGACATCGGCATCTTTTCCGGTAACGTGCACGAGTTTGGCAATAGCTTCTTTTTTCTGAACCCCGAGAAGGTTAATCATAGCTTCCATTTCGGCATCGGATGTCTGGCAGAATGAGGCTGCAGTGCCGGCGAAGAATACCATCAGTAGTAATGCAATTTTTTTCATAGGATCACTTGTTTTTTAATGGTTACATATAATCATACTAATTTTGGTATTAATGGCAGGCTATTTCAGATCTGCCGGAAAAACCAACTTAAAGATAATGACTAGTTGTGCCGTCTTATAAACGAAACGTTGAATTTTAGATATAAGGTAAGATAATGACGTCAAAAACTATTATGGTGTGTCAGCAATGGTATTGTTGTATGTAGAGTTAATCGGTTTTTAGCAATACGAACGGAAGATTTATTTGAGTGCAGTAGAATATTTTGAGATAATTGGTTCAATAAGCTTGACTATTCCGAGTTTACGGAATTGATAATGTTGTAGTAAAACTTTATGGGATGTATGTTGAGGTTTTATTTTTTCTTTATGTCAAACATGGAAAGCAGGAGTCCGCCCATAACCGTTCCGTACAAAGTACTGTTTACCGAACTTGAGGTAATGGCGCATGAACCCTGGCATCCAAAATATAAGTAATAGAAATAGCCTCCCACAGCGCCTAAAACACCGCCGGTCACCCAAAGCAGAATCGTTTTTTTATTCATCAGTTTTTTTTGAATTGGTGTTTATTCCCAAAGCACTGTATAGCGGACAAAAACTTATAAAACTGGTGACCAAAAAAACAACCCCGATTCCCAATGCTACAAAAGCCAGTGTTCCTGTGATAACTTCCGTGGCAACCAATACTGATAAAATGATAGAGATGCCGATTCGGATGAATTTGTCTCGTTTTCCCATGTTTGCTTTCATGATATTACTGTTTTTGGTTTGTAATCGGTTGGTTTTCTTTTCCTTGATTTTCCTGTGGAAATACCGTTTGGTTAGCTGTAATTCCTGATGATGCTGATCAGGTCGTTTTTCGAAACCAATCCCGATTGTCTCCAGACCTGTTTGCCGTTTTTGAAGAGCAGCATGGTGGGTACGCTTCGAACCTGAAACTGTACAGCGACAGCCTGATTTTTATCGATGTCTATTTTGATTACGGACACACCTTCACCTAATTCGTCTTTGACCTGTTTCAGAATGGGTGAAAGTGTTTGGCATGGACCACACCAAGTGGCGAAGAAATCCACCAGTACGGGTTGGTCTTTATTGATTATTTCTGAAAAACTGCTCATTTCGGTTTACTTTTTATTTCGTTTTTGGGGCACGGCACACCCATTTGGTCCGCATCCGAAATTAAAGATGGCCTGGAAAAGAAAAAAGGCTGCAAAGGCCATGAAAAACCATTCGTGTGTGCGGATGGCCTCATATCCTAAACATACGGCAAGGGCAAGTCGGAAATAGCGAAGGAAATGCCAGTTCTGAAAAAATCTGTTCATTGCTTGTTTTTGAATTTTACGTAAAGTTACGAAATAGTAGTTTAATGAGTTTATGGATAAAGGGAAGAGTATGAGTTAGTTTTTAATCACCTTAAAAGTGGCGGTTTCGTCATCGCATTGAAGCTGTATGAAGTATATTCCCTTGGCTTCTTCTTCGAGCCTTATTTCACATTCTTGTATTCCCTTAAAGTCCCATTTTCGAATTATTTTTCCGGTCAGGTCTGTTGTTTGGATTTCTGTTTTTTGATAAGCAGCCGGAAGAATTATCCTGAAAATTCCGGAACTGGGATTAGGATACAATTTTACAGTATTGGCCAGGGCGGAATTAACACTTAAAACGGTCTGGCAAGCA
>NZ_DATIDM010000099.1:0-19399 GCF_035456225.1 Flavobacterium sp.
TGAACGATCGCTTCATCGTAATTGCCACACAACCCATCAACACGGTAACTGAAAGTATAGGTTCCTGCCGTAATTCCAGAAGCATTCCAGATATGGTTAATCAACATTCCGCTTGCAGAAATTTCACTCCAGCTACCAAAATCATCATAGGTTCCACTCAAGAAACTAAACAGGTTAAGATTGCCTTGCGGACCACAAAGATTCGCGTTGCTTCCTGTTCCTGCTTGAGGATTATTCAGCTGATCTGAAACGCTAAAATCAAGCACGATATTCATACAGGAATTAGGGTTCCCAGGATTAGTGATTCTTACGTGATAAATTCCGGAATCGGTAGCCAGATTAAAATTGGCGAATGTCAGAACATTTGAAGTACTTAAAATCGTAGAGGTATTATTATCCTTCCACCATTCATAGGTCAGAAACGGAAAATTAGGCACACTTAAGGTTCCCGTATGTCCGTTGCATAAATTATTGGCGGTAATTGTAAAACTCAATGGAGAACTGATGTCATACAACCTGTTCAGTATATTGCCACAGGCATCCTGAATCTGAAAATTATAAACGCCGGGCTGCAAGCCGCTAAACAACGGCGAATTGTTATTGTTAACCACAAAAGGCAATCCGTCTTTAGTCGTGATTCTGTACTGCAACGGGTCGGCCCCAACGGCTGCAATAATCACATCAAATGAATTCGTCGAACAGGAATAGCTGTAAATATTATCAATTTTAGGCGTGTTTTGGTAGTCAAATTCACGAATTGTTCTTTCACACACAAAATTTGCTTCGATTCCATTTCCAAACACCTCAAAGGTATGAACAACCCTAAACCTTCCCATAAAGCTTAAGTTGGCATTATTCATATTATTACTTAACAACAATGCACTTAAGGGATTAGGGCCTGCTGGGTCAAAATAGCCCGTTTGCGGATGTACCCATCGGTTATTTTGAAAATCATACTTCTGAAGCCAAAAATTGTTCGGAGCAGCATTTGAGGAACAATTCAGATAAACATCGAAAGAACTGCAGTGTTCTGTGACAGTTACCTGATCCGAGTAAATCTGAAGACCAACAATTGTGACTGTCACTGATCGTGTCCTATTACATGTATCGATCGTTCTGAAGGTATAATTCCCGGCCGGGAGCGAATTCATCGAAAAATATTTGGGATCAACAACATGTATATTCTGACTTACATCATATGGAAGGGTTTGTCCGAATCCTGCCGGAGCCGCATCAATATAAACATTTTGAAAAAACTCATTTATTCGCAACATTACAGATCCCTGCCTTGGTTCACATCCCTGTAAAAAGATCGAAGATACGGGTAAAACTACAATTGGAACCGTATTTAGTGTCTGTGTAGCCGTTCTGCCGCATTCATCGGTAATCTTAATTACATAAGTGCCTTCCGGATAATCAATCGACGGATTAAAATATTCTGCTAAACCACCAAATGGACCAGGATGTGCTGCATTAAATACTATCGGATTAAATCCTGCAGGGGCCGATAAAAATTCAACAGTGAAATTGATTCCAAGCCCTGAACCTGTTTCTATCACGATTTTTTTTCGGCAACCGGAAACAGCTTCAAATACTGAAAAACCCAAAGGAACTTCGCCAGTTGTGTAACTGGCTGTTATTGTTCTGCCACAAGCATCTGTAATCCTAACGGTATAGGTTCCTTGCGGATAGGCTGTCGTCGGATTCGAATAATAGGTTGTTTCATCAAATGGTCCCGGATGGTCGCTATTGAACTGTACGGGGTTAAATCCTGCAGGGGCAGACACAAAAGTTACAGTAAAAGGCGCTACAAAACCTGAAGGGGCAACCTTAAGTTTCTTAACGCATCCAACCATCATTTCATTTACCAGTAACCCTAAATGAATATCAATTTCATTGCCATTTAGGCGGTAGACATTTCCACAGGCATCCGTAATCTTCACATCGTGCGTATAAAACTGATCATAGTAAAAAGGAATTTGAAGCACTATGTTACTCAAAAGCAAATTCCCGTTTGCGACATTTTGACTAACAATGATGTCCGGTCCTGACGGAGGATGAACGGTACATTCCACCGTAAGCGGATACGCAATTATGTTTTGAAGATCGGGAGTTCCGCTTGCAATAGCAATCCCTATCTCTATCGTATTACAAGTAAAATCACTGGCACCTATTCCCTCGAAAACAATATTAGGGATGGACGGGCGCGATATTGTCACATCCTGAACGATACCATCACCGCAAGTATCAAAAACCCGAACCTGATATATTCCGATGGTCAATCCCGTAAACACATTTGAAGCCTGCGGCGGAAAGGTCATAGGTCCCGAGATAATTTCATAATTAACGGGATTACCTTGGGTTACATTTACAATAATCTTACCATCGTTACCGCATAAGACATTCTGAAAGGATAGATTATATTGTAACGAATTAATTCGATTTACAATTGCAATATCCTGTTGTTGCGAGTTTGACTCCGCTCCCAACGACTGAATAGCAACCACCCTATAATTCCCTGCCACGAGTCCGGTAAGACTATTGGCCGATGTTACTGCTATCGGGGTAGTGACATCAGGAAGTCTATAGATGTTATAACCAATAGCAGCGCCCGGAGTCGTATTGGAAACCGAAAAAAACAAAGTTCCGTTGCCGGTACATGTTTCATCTGAAGCCGTAACTTGCAGCGAAAAATTTGATAATTGCCCGAACGAAGCACTGGAAATAAAAAAAAGGAGAACAATCAAAAAGGTATTTTTCATAGAAATTTGGGAAGAATAATTAACAACTTACTTCAATTCATTTGCCATTGCCGTTATCCTCTTAATCTCCTGCTCCTTCCCTTTCGGATAAATCAACAACACATCGTCTTTATCCACGATAATAAAATCCTGAAGCCCATCAATAACAACAAGCTTTTTACCTTCTGTACGAATTATATTGTTAGATGCGTTTTCCAATATGACGGTTGCGTTAACAACAGCATTTTCCTGTTCATCTTTTGGAAGTTTGTCATATAAAGACCCCCAAGTACCTAAATCATTCCAGTCGAATGTTGCCGGTAAAACATATACATTCTGCGCCTTCTCCAGGATGGCATAATCTACAGAAATGTTTTCAGTCTTCGGGTAATTCTGTTTTATGAACAACTTTTCATTTTCTGTATTCAGGGTTTCAAACCCATCCATAAATTGTGAATACATAACCGGATTAAAATGCTCGTAAGCTTTTAAAACCGATTCTACGCTCCACACGAATATACCAGCGTTCCAAAGGAAATTTCGACTCTGAATGAACTTTCGCGCCGTAGCATAATCCGGTTTTTCGCGGAACTGAACTACTTTTTTTATAGGACGTGAATCCAATTTATCATACTCGATATAACCGTAACCGGTATTTGGAAACGTAGGCAAAATTCCAAGGGTCATCAGCTTATCTTCACGTTCACAGAAATCAAAAGCACGTTGAAGATTGGCAATAAACTGCAATTCATCCTCAATCCAGTGATCACTTGGTGCCACGACCATAACTGCATTTGGATTCTGTTTCTTTATCTTAAGTGAAGCATATAAAATACAAGGGGCGGTATTTCGCATCGCCGGTTCAAGCACAATCTGTTCTTGCTTTACAGACGGCAACTGTTCCAAAATAAGATCGTTGTAAACTTCGTTGGTAAGAATTAAAATATTCTCTTTCGGAATTAATTGAGACAAACGGCTGAACGTTTTTTGAATCAGCGTTTCACCGGTTCCCAACATATCATGGAACTGTTTTGGAAATTCAGTTGTACTTACAGGCCAAAATCGGGAACCTACCCCGCCTGCCATTACTATTGCATAATAATTCTTATTCATTTTTTTAAAGTTGCGGAGTAACTGAGTTACTAAGTTGCTAAGGCTTTTATTTTAATTTGGAAGTAATTCAACCTCGGCATTAGGGTTAAAAAGGTAGATTCTTCCAGAATTTACTTCGACACACTCATACCGTTTCGTACGAAGTGCTACTTTTTTAAATATTTTACCATTGTGGATGCGAAACACACTTCCGTATGGAATCTCAAAGATATAATTTTTATCGTTTACCGGATCGAATTGTTTCAAGGCTAAAGACAAGGTCGCATCGGTATCACTGCTTGCTTTCGGATTTCTGAAATGCCTCGCCAACAAAGGCAGCAATTGATTCGGAAAAATTTCCGGACGAATAAACGGCACCATCAGACGTTGGAACGTCAATTTCCATTCGTCTCCATGCGGTTTGATGTTTCTTCCGTATTTTTCGAAAGCCACCAAATGCGCTATTTCATGAATCAGTGTAATCAGAAAACGGTATTTATTTAAACTCGCATTAACGGTAATCTGATGGAAACCATCGGGATGTCTTCTGTAATCGCCATGTCGGGTAACGCGCTCATTCACGATTTTCAAATGCACTTGATTTGACTTGATAAGCTCAAAAACAGTATCAACAGAATGTTCCGGAATGTACTTTTCTAAAACTGATTTCATTTACGGAGTGGTTGAAGATACCTGCAACACTTTTCCATTGTAATATTTATTTCCGGTAAGTGCGAAGTTAAAAATGTAATCCGCCATTTCTTTTGCCGTTATCGGCGCTTCATACCCGGGAAAGGCTTCTTGCAACATTTCCGTCTGAACCGCTCCCAAAGCCAATACATTGAACGCGATTCCGTTTTCTTTGTATTCTTCGGCCAATACTTCCGACAGTGTAATTACAGCCCCTTTACTGGAACTGTAAGCCGAAAGACCTGGAAACTTCATACTCCCCTGGATTCCCCCCATGGAACTTATCGTTACCACATGACTTCCTTTAGGAAAAAAGGGAAGACAGATTCGGGTTAAATTAGCTACTCCGAAAACATTCACTTTGTATACGTTTTCAAATTCTTCAGCCGAAATTTTACCGAAAGACTTCGACAAAAGAGATCCGGCATTATGAATAACAATATCCACCTGCTTCCAGTCGGACGCAATAAATCGGGTTACCTGATTCAAATCCTCCTCTAATGCCAAATCAACACTTAAACAGGTTATGTTTTGATTTCCGAGTAATTCCGGTGCAATTTTTCTTGAGATCGACAATACCCGATAACCGGCAGCCGCAAACTGCAAAGCCAATTCACGTCCTATTCCGCGGGAAGTCCCCGTAATGATCACATTTTTCATAGGAATTCTATCTTTTATTGGTCTGTGGGATTTTCAATTGCTCAAGAATCAATTAAGATTACAAATGCCTGATTCCCAAAACTAAAATACTAAAAATCCCGTTCTGAAGTTCAAAACGGGACTTAATTTATTATGAACAATGGGCTTATGCCAACATTGTTACCGGGTTTTCTAAATATTGTCTTAATGTTTGCAGGAACTGTGCTCCTGTTGCACCATCAACCGTTCTGTGATCACAAGCCAAAGTAATTGTCATAGTGTTGCCCACGACAATTTGTCCGTCTCTTACCACTGGTTTTTCTTCGATAGCCCCAACAGACAAAATAGCTGAATTCGGCTGGTTGATGATTGACGTGAATGACTGAATACCAAACATACCCAAGTTGGAAACCGTAAATGTACTTCCTTCCATTTCTGCAGGCGTCAGTTTTTTGTTTTTCGCTTTTCCGGCCAAATCTTTCACGTTAGCACCGATTTGAGTCAAACTCATTTGATCTGTAAAGTTCAGAACAGGAACAACTAAACCGTCTTCAACAGCAACAGCCACTCCAACGTTCACATGGTGATTGATGATCATTGCATCTTCTCTCCATTGCGAATTTACTTGCGGATGTTTTTTCAATGCCATTGCGCAGGCTTTCACAACCATATCATTAAAAGACACTTTAGTATCAGGAACCGTATTGATAACCGCTCTCGATTTCATTGCCTCATCCATTGCTACTTCAATAGTTAAGTAGTAATGTGGCGCTGTGAATTTCGATTCTGCCAAACGACGCGCAATCGTTTTACGCATTTGCGAATTTTTGATTTCCTCCTGGAATTTCTCACCAGCTGGAACAAACGGTTTAACAGCAGGAGCTTGAGACTTCTCGACTCCGCTCGAAGTGACAACTGCACTAGAAGCTGCAGCTTGAGGGGTAAATCCTTCCACATCGCTTTTCACGATTCTTCCGTTTTCACCGGAACCTTTCACTTGAGACAGGTCAATTCCTTTATCCTGAGCAATCTTTTTAGCCAATGGAGAAGCAAAAACGCGTCCACCCGTATTGGTATTTTGAACCGGAGCAGCAGCTTCAGTTTTCACTTCAGCTGTTTTTTCAGCAGCAGGAGCTTCCGAGGAACCTCCCGATTTGAAACCGGCTACGACACCGCTAACATCTGTCCCCGCAGGTCCGATAATTGCTAAAATGCTGTCAACCGGAGCTGTTTGCCCTTCGTTAACGCCAATATATAAAAGCGTTCCGGAATTGAACGATTCAAATTCCATCGTTGCTTTATCTGTTTCAATTTCTGCAAGGATATCACCTTCTTTAACGTCATCGCCAACTTTTTTCAACCAAGTCGCAACCGTTCCGTCAGTCATGGTATCGCTTAAACGCGGCATGGTTACCACTTTCACACCTGCAGGAAGTGCTGCAGCAGCTTTAGGAGCTTCCGCTTTAGTTTCAGCTACTGGCGCAGATTCGGTTTTAGGAGCCGGAGCACCTCCGCTCAATAAAGCAGAAATATCTTCACCCGGAGCACCGATAATTGCTAAAAGAGCATCCACCGGAGCAGATTCCCCTTCCTGAATTCCAATATGTAAAAGTGTTCCTGCGTTAAACGATTCGAACTCCATTGTCGCTTTGTCCGTTTCAATTTCGGCAAGAATATCGCCTTCTTTAACAACGTCCCCAACTTTTTTCAACCATGTTGCCACAACGCCTTCGGTCATGGTGTCGCTCAAACGCGGCATTGTAATTACTACTGCCATAATCGATTATAATTTATGTGGTATAAATGGATAATTTTCCTGCTCATAAACAACATCATACAACTGATTTACCTCTGGGAAAGGAGATTCTTCTGCAAATTTTTCGCATTCATCCACCAAATCTTTTACTCTTTGGTCTATGATTTCGATTTCTGCTTCTGTTGCATATTTATTTTCTTTGATGATATCCAGAATCTGGGTAATCGGGTCGATTTTTCTGTACTCATCCACCTCTTCTTTGGTTCTGTAATGTTGTGCATCCGACATAGAATGACCTCTGTATCTGTATGTTTTCATTTCCAGGAAAGTTGGTCCGTCTCCGCGACGCGCTCTTTCGATTGCTTCGTGCATTGCTTCCGCAACTTTGATTGGGTTCATGGCATCTACAGGTCCGCATGGCATTTCATATCCTAAACCTAATTTCCAGATATCGGTATGGTTTGCTGTTCTTTCAACAGAAGTACCCATTGCATAACCGTTATTTTCAACGATGAAAACAACCGGAAGTTTCCATAACATCGCCATGTTGAAAGCTTCGTGAAGAGATCCCTGACGAGCTGCTCCGTCACCGAAATAAGTCAACGTAACACCACCCGTTCCAAAATACTTGTCAGCAAAAGCAATTCCGGCACCTACTGGAATTTGTGCACCAACGATACCGTGACCACCGTAAAAACCGTGTTCTTTATCGAAAATGTGCATTGATCCTCCCATTCCGTTTGATGTCCCTGTAACTTTCCCTAACAATTCTGCCATAACTCGTTTGGGATCAGTTCCCATTCCTATTGGCTGAACGTGGTTACGGTAAGCGGTAATCATTTTGTCTTTAGATAAGTCCATGGCATGTAAAGCACCTGCTAATACAGCCTCTTGTCCGTTATATAAATGCAAAAAACCACGAACTTTCTGTTGAATGTATAATGCAGCGAGTTTGTCTTCGAACTTTCTCCAGAACTGCATGTCTTCGTACCATTTAAGGTAAACTTCTTTTGTAATTGGTTTCATCGTTGCTCCTTTAAGCTTTATTACACAATTTTGCGAAGGGCAAAAATAACACATCCCTTTAAGATGTGAAAATTTAAAGTCATTTATTTTATTCTCTAATTTCATAAGAAAAACTTGCACACGTCAATTTTTTTTTTTTTTTTTTCGCAAGTATTAACTTATAAAAAATTAATACAGATTATGAAAAAAATTTTAATTTGTTCATTTGCAATTCTTGCATTGACAAGTTGTGAAAAAGAAGAAGGACAACTTCAAAACCAAAAAACAAACAATTCTACATCCATAACTGACAAGCCAGTAAGGATGAGAGAATATTACGACTTTGGATACAAATTTGGATGCGCAGGAACTTCAGGCAATTGTCTTCCTGATCTTATAATTTGGTCACTTACACAACAACAGCAAAACGTATTTAACGAACTTTTTAAAGAAGATGCTAACATTCTTGAGATTTTCAACAACGAGAAAACAACATTGACAGAGATAATAGAACCAGCAATAGTTGATTCCGTTATTAATGAAACATCTTTTCTAGAAATCAAAAAAGATACTGACTTGATGATAAATTATCTTGTCTTCAAGGACAATGCAAACATAATTACTGATGTTTACCCAATAGATGTAAAATAATTCAATGAGGCGGAACAAAAAACCGCCTCTATTTTTTTTATAATATGCAAAAAATTCTCTACTCCTTTTTATGCGGCATTCTCTTTATAAGCTGCTCAAAACAAGCACCAACTTTAACTTCCGTAAAGGAAATTTCTTTTAATATAGGTACGCCTTTTAGTGACAGAACTATTTTTCATGACAAAAACAAGTTTGAATATCTCGCTTTTGCAGATTATTACACCAAAAGCAAGCTTTCCTTTTTTACCTTAAACGGAAAACTGAAAAAGGAAATCCCATTAAATGAAATCACGAGAAATGGTGAAGAAATAGATCGGTGCATCATAAAATCATTAGATAGTATTGTTATTTTAGGGCGTTACAACAACCGTGTATGGCTGATCAACGAAACAGGAAACGTTTTAAAACAACTGAATCTCAACACTATTGTTCCAGACAAAATCAACGAATATGAGTTTTCGTCCAGCGCCGACAACTCGTTTAACGGGGAAAACCTACTTCTTTTTTCTGCTTGGAGAAGCAATAGCAATGATGTAGAACCAGAAAAAGACAAAGACTATCAAAAATATTTTTATAACCGATACAACAACTCATATTCTTTTTTAGAACTCAAAAACATTTTCAACAATTATGCTTCTTGCAAATACAGGATTAAAGGTTTTAACAAACAATTTGAAAAAAACAGTGAAATTGCACACATGATTCTTCCTTTGTATTTCACAAACAACAATGATTTATTCGTTTATTCTATTCATTGTGACACATTATACAATTATGAATTACCTTCTTACAAATTGAAGACTAAAATTAAAATAAAATCTAAACACACCTCCATTGGAGAGCGCGGATATAATTGTGACAAAGAGATCATAGATCATCAATCACATACAAACAATATTGCTCATTACGGTGGTGTGATTGCCAATGTCGTTTATGACAAATTCCGAAAACTATATTTCGTAACAGTTCCACATAAAATAGACGACAAGAAGGAGCCTGAAAAAAAGAAACTCAACCGTCCTTTTTCCGTTCTCATTTACAACAACAAATGGAAACAACTAAACGAGCTGGTTTTTCAATCCGGAAAACATAATTTCTTCGATCTTATGGTATGCAAAGAAGGCTTACTAATTTCAAAAAATGTAAAAGAAAACAAAAACTATAATCCTAAAATCGCACGATATGAACTCTTCAAAATCAATAATTAAAATAACGCTCCTACTTTTCATAATTGTTGGATTTTCATCATGCTCCGATAAAAAAAAGCCCTCCAAAGATGAAATCTTACAAGCCATTTTAAAAGACAGTTTTAAGGTGAAAAATGAGTTTCAAAAAATAATCGTCCTAAATGAAGGTGGGTGTATTTCGTGCAATAAAAATTACTCCAAGTTTTTGAAGAGTAAAATCAACGACGACGCCTTATTCATCATCGGAGCAACCGGGTCACAATTCGACATCGGCTATTTAGATTTGATAAACAAAAACAACATTGTATATGATTATTCCAATATTCTAGAAAAAAAGGGCTTCCTTGCGAATTCGGGTTTTATCCTGATTGAAAACAAAAAAATTGACACGATTATAGCTTTAGAAGCAAAAAATCTGGAGGCACAACTTACTTACATCGAAAAAAAGCTACTCACCCAATAACGGTTACAAAAAGTTTTTGTCAAACATCAGTGGCAGCAAATTTTTCAGCGAATCTGACTTAAACACTTTACCGACAGCCCCCATAAAATAGATCTCAATCGGCACTTCCTGACGGATTTCATATTCAGCCATGGATTGGCGACACGCCCCGCATGGAGGAATAGGTTCGGTAGTCTCTTTACTGTCGGCTGTGGCCGAAATCACCATTTTTAAAATTTTAGCTTCAGGATAAATTGCACCAGCGTGAAAAATAGCAACCCGTTCAGCGCACAAACCGGAGGGATATGCTGCATTTTCCTGATTGGAACCCAAAACCACTTTTCCGTTATCCAATAAAATTGCCGCACCTACTCTGAATTTAGAATAAGGCGCATACGCTTTTTTACGCACAGCTACAGCTTGGACCATCAAATCCTTCACCTCTGATGCTAGTTCATCAACAGAATCAAAAACAGTAAAAGAAGACGTAACGCTAATATTTTTCATTTGATCAAATTATTACAGACAAAAAATCCAAACTCATTACAAGTTTGGATTATTCATTTATTATTCTTTTCTACTAATATTCATCATAGGTATCTCCGAAACTGAACGAAAGAGAGAAACGCAATGTGTTTTCCAACGGATTTTTCACTGTTGATGTAGAGAACAGATAAGAAACATCTATTTTTATTGTATTATATTTAAATCCGGCACCGATAGTTGCATACTGTCTCGCCCCTTTATCAGGACTTTCATGAAAATATCCCGTTCTGAAAGCAAAGGATTCCTGATACCAGTATTCTGCTCCTAATGCCCATGCGATTTCTTTCATTTCTTCGCTAAATCCTCCCGGAGCATCGCCAAACGATTTAAACATTCCTTCAAACCAACCGATTTGTCGATATTCTTCGTTAGCTAAACCATAATCCGTATTATCGATATCACCATCACCATCTTCGTCTCCTACTTCTTGTGGTGTTGGAACCATCAGTTTATTTATCTCCCCTAAAGCTGTAACTTTATTATATTCATCTAAAATAAAATCGAAACTACCTCCTAATTTGAAATTCGCAGGAAGAAAATTGGAACTTCTTTCGATATCACCATCATAGGAAATTTTAGGCCCCATATTCTGAAGGTTCAATCCGATGCGGTATCTGGCATTGAAATCGCTCATTGCAAATTCTTCCGACTGATAAAACCCGGAAACATCCACTGCAAATGAATTGGCAGCAGAAGCATCAGTAGTCCCATCAGGAATTTTTAAATTGGAACGGATATAACGGCCCGCTACTCCCATGGAAAACTGATCACTCAATTTCAATGCATACGAAAGATCAAAAGCCAATTCATTCGGACTAACCGTTCTTGGAATTTCATTAGGATCTCCGGTTTCTCTTAATTCTATGTCACCTAATCCAAAATAACGCAAACTTGTTGCAAAAGCACTTCGCTCATTAAAACGATTATAAAAAGTAACCTGACCTAATGAAATATCATTTGCAATACTTGTCAGGTACGGCGTATAACTTACAGAAAATCCGTATTTATTAGGTATAAAAGCAAATTTAGAAGGATTATACTGTTGCGAAAAAACATCGGCTGAAGTTGCCGCTCCCATATCAGCTACACCCGCTGCGCGAGCATCCGCCGCAATCAATAAAAAAGGAACTCCTGTCGTAATCACATTTTCCTGCCCCTTAACAAACTGAACAACAAGCAGAAACAAGGATACTATGGCTATTTTTTTCATTTTTTTACAAGAATTTATTCAACAAATATACTATTTTCTTAAAGTATTACAAGTTTCTCTATCTTTTCCGCAGTTTTATTAGAACTTAATGATTTTACGGTAAGCTTATAAACATAGACACCTTTCCCAATTTTATCTCCGAAATCATCTTTCCCGTCCCATTTGATACTACGACTCAAAAAACCCTCTGTGGTTACCGACTGATTGATTGTTTTAACTACTTTTCCGGTAATTGTCATAATCTGAACCTGAACATCAAGCGATTCAAATGGGCGGTTATGAGAAAACCAAAACTCCGTATAACTCACAAACGGATTCGGGTAGTTCAACACATTGGACAGCTCGACACCCTCATCACCCATCACAATAAACTGAATATCTGCGGTAGCAAAATTATTGTACACATCCCATACTTTCAGCGTTAGCGTATGCAGGCCTTTTGCTAAATTCCTGAACGGATAACGCACTTTACCTTTAGTATAATCATTGGGCTGCGTTTCATAATAATCATTCAGAATATAAGGATTATTCTCATTACCATCCAGAATCGCCACGATATCGTGACCTATTCCACTAGCGGTATTGATTCCATTTTCATCTTCAAGATAAGCCAAAAATATAGGAGAAGCATTGGTAATCCCACCCGAAACAAACGATTCATCATTCATATACAATCGAATTCTAGGCGGTAAATTATCAGCCACTGCATTTTCATTAATTCCGCCCACCTTAACAGTTAAATCGTAACCGGTATTGTCTCCCAAAGGCTCGTTGTTTTTTGCATAAAAACTCACCCTTCCGGTTCCTACGGGAATTCTGATATCCCTTGGCACAATAAATCCGAATTCGAACAGACCATTGGTCACAGAAGCATTTCCCCTAAAAACAGTTTCCCCCAATGTTCTGAAATCCATAGCAGGCAAACCATCATTCCCCAACGTACTTCTGTTAATATCCTTGTCAAATATCTGAATCGCAAGATCACCGTTATAATCCGATTGTAAATTATCGAATTCATCCACAACTTCACCTGCCATCTTTACATAACTCAAAGCCTCTAACGTATCTGTCGGCTGCGTGATCGGCACATCGTTGATTTTAGTCAGCCTTACCTTTGGCCTTGGGATCGCTAATTTCAGGGCCGGATCACCAACATAGAAAACAACATTATTATCAGGACCTACATCTACCTGATTTTTTGTCTGACGAAGCGCCTCGGCAATAGAAACATAATTATTAGATCCGAATGCAAACAATTTGGAATTCATAACCGCATTCAAAATTTCTCCTGAAGTAATCCCTATTTCCCTGGTTGTGGTAACCAACGAGACGGCACCCCCGGCCTTGTTCCAATACATGTATTCCCCCGCTGTAGGCCTGTATGGATTATCAAAACGAGTAAATTCACATGTAATGGTAACAAACAACGGATATCTGAATCGGTTTTTCAGGTTTTGCGCCATCGCCTTATCGAAAATTCGCTCTTGAGCCAAACCTTCCTCAAACCCGTGTCCGAAATAATTAAAAACCAATCCGCCACTTTCTATTTCACTGACAATATCTGCATTAACCCCCGGATAACGTTCACCGCCAGCTGCCGTAACCTGCACATAAGAGTCGGAATGAATCTTCTTGACATTCATGAATTGCTTTTGACTGTAAAGTTGCTCCGCCAGATTGTCCAAATTTTGTTGCAACGTGGCATCAGTTGTATTTTCAGCATCATCTGAAATGATCACATAACGGTTTCGCCATCTCCCGAAGGATTTCTCATCGTGGTATTCGATTACTTTGTTGACCATTTCATTGGCCTGGTCAGGCGAATTAACCAGCATACGTCCAACCGCGATATCAGGACCTTTAGGTGTAATCATCGTTCCCTCATCGTCATCCATCAGCACATAAAAATCATCCGACATAAAAGCTCGCTGAGGAGAAAAATTCTCCGTCCATTCACCCATAGCCGGAGTTACATGCCATAACATCTCGAAGACCGGAACCACATTAGTATTTCCGAAAATCCTGTTTTTATAATCAAACGAAGCGTCTCCAAAAAGGTTTACATACTTGATTTTTCCTGCTGGAGCCGGATAAGTCGGATAACTGGTATAGATGTATTTGATAAAATTTCGAATGGCTCCAATATCCTGCTTACCGGAAGAAAACTCCTGATAAATTGATGACAGATCCACCACTTTTATATTCAAATTAGAATAATTGCGATGAAAATCAGCCAATCGTTCCGCTTGGGACATTAGCGACGAAGGTGTCACTATAAGGTAATCAATATCCGCCGGAACTCCTTGGGCATTATTAAAAATAGTCCCTTTCAAATTCTGATTTGCTATCCTTCCATTCGACTGACTTGAAGGCGTATATAAATTATTAAAATCTACCGCCACATATCGCCTTACTTCCCCTAGAGTTGCTTTAAAAGAAAAATTTGACTGGCCTGAATTCTGAATTGTAGTAACATTATATATATCCGTCACATCCCAGATTTGAGAAATTGCCGCTGCACTTGTTAACTGATATTCTCCCACACCTATATTAGTTCCGGCCAAATCATTTTGAAACAAAAACTGCTGACCATACCCTTGCAATTTCCTTTTGGCTATCAATCTGATATTATCCAAATAACCGTTTGCAGAAGGCACTCCACCATTATCATATTCCATTTCAACAGAAACATTGGGAGAAGAGGAAGTAAATGTTCCTTCAAAAACCCTCTCTTTAGCTGCAAAATGAAACTGAGGGTTTAAGGCAGTAAAAGGCATGGTTGCCAGATCCTGTCCATTTGCCTTTACCTTAAATGCACTATTCGCAAAAGAAGATGAGACGGCATTAATACCGATTTTAACCGGAGCCGTAGTTACGATGTTAGGAAAACTAAAATCGAAAGACTGAATATTTTCGATATTGAAATTATCCCCAACCCATTTTCTTCCCAATCGCCCTACGTTGGTTTTGTCTACCTCATAATATTTATAATCATCAAAATCGGTAAAAACCATATCAGAAGCCGCAACAGGCTGAACATTCAGATTTATCCTCTTCCCATTACCTCCTTGGGACGTAACATAATAATAGGATTTGGAATCGTATAAATTAATACTTGTATCACTATCGTTATTCCAAACATCTACACCTTCCGCATAAAAAATCACATAATCATCATTATCAAAGGACCCGTCATCTTCCCCGATTACCTGAATCGCATTCTCTTCAGGATCCATCGGATAAGGCACAGAATTTAGCAATGGCACCATCCTGCCTCCATTTCCATAGATTTTAATTCTTCTGGGATCCACATTCGCATTAAAACCCAATTGCTGCAAAAAGCTTTTCGACAATTTATAGACACCCGACTTCTCTATATAAAAACGATACCAATCCCCGGAGGCAAAAGCAGAATTAACAATAGGGTTTCTTTTTGTATTTGATTTTTCCAAAACAGCCGAAAAAGAAAAAGAATAGGAAAACGACTTTACTTTTTTAACAACACCACCTTCTTTTATAATAGGAGAAAACGAAAGCAGTACGCTTTGATCATCACGACCAACAACATAATCAATGCCCGCGTTAAGTTTTGAAGACAGTTTCGCATAAGACAGATCCTTTAAATCTTCCTTTGCAATAGATTCGTAAACCACATCCGAAACTACTAAAGAATTTTCATCCACAACAGAAGAAACGGGGATTCGCTTTCGGAAAGTAAGCTTTTTTTCAACGGAATTAAATTCCATGTTTTCCACATTGAATTGAGGAATCAGAAATGGAATCGAATCAATATAATAATTCGTCGCGGATTTCCATTCGACAACCACGCCCCCTTTTTGTTGACTAAAACAAATAAAAGGAACCATCAGCAGTATAAGAAGCAGGCACTTTTTCATTATATCGAAAACGTTTTATTTCTAAAGTTATTACAAATAGAAAAAATATTTTCATTAATAGCTAATTTTACACAATATATATTGTTGGAAAGCGTTATCAGATTGGTGTTTAACCTGAATTTGTATTTTTTTTAATAATTTATAAAAAAGGTGTTGCTGTTTAATGGTTAATTACTATATTGCGGCACTAAATTTATTACCTACATTGAAGTATGAAAATTAGAAGAATTATGACTTTACAGATGTTTGCTGCGCTAGCGCTGGCAGTATCTTTTACTAGTTGTAGTAAAAAAGGGTCGTCCAAAGGGGGTTCTCAAGCAACTGGATGGAAAATCAACGATAAGAAAGGTGGTTTTCAGTACAACGACAAGTTCAAAAAGCAAGAAACGCCTCCGGGAATGGTCGCCATTGAGGGAGGAACCTTCACAATGGGTAAAGTTGAAGATGACGTGATGCACGACTGGAACAACACACCTAACCAACAACACGTACAGTCATTCTACATGGATGAAAACGAGGTAACCAACATGATGTATGCTGAATACTTGTTTTGGTTAAAAACAGTTTTCCCTCCAGAAGACGAAAATTACAAAAACATTTACACGGGTGCTTTACCTGATACTCTAGTTTGGAGAAATCGTTTAGGTTATAACGAAACGATGACAAACAACTATTTGAGACATCCTGCTTACGGAAGCTATCCTGTAGTTGGTGTTAACTGGATCCAGGCTACTGAATTCAGCAAATGGAGAACTGACCGTGTGAATGAGGCTATCCTTGAAAGAGAGCAATATTTGAAAAAAGATGCTAAAGTGAACGAGGTTGATGCCACAAACACTTTCAGTACTGAAGCTTATTTAGCTAGCCCGTCAACTGCGCGTGGTGGTAGCGAGGATATCGTATACCGCGGAAGAGGAGCTAAAAAAGGTAAAGCTGCAAAACCTAAAACAACTAAAGACGGTAAAACAATTGAGCCTAAAAACGTATTTGCTCAAAGATCTTCTGGTCTTATCTTACCAGAGTACAGACTACCGACCGAAGCTGAATGGGAATATGCCGCAACTTCATTAAACGGAATCAGAGAGTACAACATCTACAAAGGTAAAAAGAAATACCCTTGGAACGGACAGTATACTCGTAATGGAAAAAGATCTCAAAGAGGTGATCAATTAGCCAACTTCAAACAAGGAAAAGGAGATTACGGAGGAATTGCAGGATGGTCTGATGACGGTGCTGATATCACCAACAAAGTTAAATCTTATGCTCCGAATGACTTTGGATTATATGACATGGCTGGTAACGTAGCTGAATGGGTACAAGACGTTTATCGTCCAATTGTTGACGATGAAGCGAATGACTTCAACTACTTCAGAGGTAACGTTTACACCAAAAACAAAATCGGTGAAGACGGAAAAGTTGAAATGGTTACACCAGAAAGCGTTAAATATGACACTTTAAGCAATGGTAAAGTAATGGCTAGAAATTTCCCTGGTCAGATTGCACAGGTACCAGTTGACGAAAACGAAACCTATTTACGTTATAACTTCTCTACTTCTGACAACAGAAATTACAGAGATGGTGACAAACAATCAACTCGTTATTTCAAATTCGCAGATACTGACGAAAGTGCCGGAGATAAAAAAGGTGCTGACAGCAAAAGAATGTACGATTCACCTAAACACCAGATTTCTGTTGACAGTTTAGGATCAATGAAAAGACAGTATGACAAATCTTCGAAAAGAACTACACTTGTAAATGATGACGCAAGAATTTACAAAGGTGGATCTTGGAGAGACAGAGCTTACTGGTTAGACCCTGCTTCAAGAAGATATTACCCACAAGATATGGCTACTGACTACATCGGTTTCCGTTGTGCAATGTCTAAAGTAGGTCCAAAAGACAATAAGAAAAAACCAAGAGGTTAATCTTTAAAATTTTCATACAATTATAATAAAAGCCCTAACTTAGGGCTTTTATTATTTTATACATCTTTCACATGAGAATAGAAGACATCTACCAATGCTTTTTACAAAGCACCGGAGTGTGCACTGATACCCGAAAAATTACACCCGACTGTTTATTTGTAGCCCTGAAAGGTGATAATTTCGATGCAAACGAATTTGCCCAACAAGCCCTGAATAACGGAGCTGCCTTTGCCATAATTGATAACAAAAAATTTTTCACTGACGAAGATAAAATGCTATTAGTCCCTGACAGCTTAAAGGCTTTACAGGATTTAGCAACCTACCACCGTCAGGAATTAGGCTTACCCATAATAGCATTAACCGGGAGCAACGGCAAAACCACAACCAAGGAACTGATCAACACAGTACTATCAAAAAAATACATCACTAAAGCAACGGTTGGAAATTTAAACAATCACATCGGGGTGCCTTTAACCCTACTCTCCTTTAATGAAAATACCGATATCGGTATTGTGGAGATGGGTGCCAATCATCAAAAGGAAATCGAAATGCTTTGTGAGATTGCCGAACCCAATTATGGCTACATAACTAATTTTGGTAAAGCGCATCTGGAAGGCTTCGGAGGTGTAGAAGGAGTAATCAAAGGAAAAAGCGAACTTTATCAATACTTGGAAAAACACCAGAAAACAGTTTTTGTCAATTTAGACGATGCGATCCAAAAAGAAAAAACAGCTTCCCTAACTCGAAGCACTTTTTCTCAATCCGAAAAAGCTGACGTTAAAATTGATTCGGTTTCTGCCAATCCTATGGTGAAAATTTCTTTCAACAATCAGGAAATAAACTCACATCTTATTGGCATCTACAATGCGAACAACATTAACGCTGCTATTGCCATCGGAAAATACTTCAATGTCCCAGATTCCGATATTAAAGAGGCCGTTGAAAATTATATTCCTTCAAACAACCGTTCACAATTAATAGAGAAAAACAGCAATCACGTTATTTTGGATGCTTATAATGCAAATCCCAGCAGTATGGCAGCCGCTATTGAAAACTTCATCCAATTAGAAGGAAGTAGCAAAATTGCTATCTTGGGAGACATGTTTGAATTGGGAAAAGAAAGTATCGACGAGCATAAAAAAGTTATTGATTTACTCCTAAATCAAACCCAAATTGAAACTTATTTCGTCGGAAAAGATTTTTTTGCAAATAAAATCGAAAGCAGTCATCTTCATTTCTATGACACTTACGACACTTTCGCAATGGCTTTCCAAAACAAGAAGCCGGCAGAGAAAACCATACTAATTAAAGGATCTAGGGGCATGGCCTTGGAGAGAACTTTAGAAATCTTATAATCTGAAAAGCCGCTTAACAGCGGCTTTTTTCATTACAATAGCATAATCACCTAAATTCTCCTGCATATTTTATTTAGACAAGAGAAAAAAAACAAAAGAACATGTCGGATCCAACAGATTTATGACAGCATAAAAGAAATGGAATGTAATTAAGATAAATAAAAATTGAGGAAATAAAAAAGCACTTCGAGTGAAGTGCTTTTGTTTTGTGGGCGATGAGGGGTTCGAACCCCCGACCCCCTCGGTGTAAACGAGGTGCTCTGA
>NZ_DATIDM010000100.1:0-20583 GCF_035456225.1 Flavobacterium sp.
ATTTCCAACAGATCAAAAACATTCTGCACTACATCTACGATATTGAATTTAGTGTAGTTGAGATTCAGATCGCCGGTTTCCAGTTTGGAAATCATGTCAAGGTCTTTTACTATGTTAATCAGACGCTCCACACCTTTTTCAGCGCGTTCCAGGTATTTTTTACGGATGGATTTGTCGTTCATGGCGCCATCAAGCAACGTTGACAGATAGCCTTGTACGGTAAACAAGGGTGTTTTCAGTTCGTGAGAAACATTCCCAAGAAATTCTCTTCGGTATTCCTCACGAACTTTCAACATTTCTATTTCGATTTTTTTCTCCCGGGCGAACTTTTGTACATCGAGCGTCAAAGTTGCCATATCGGTTGTAATGGGCTGACTTCGCAATGTTGTGGAATCCAGAAGCGATACGTCATCGTAGATTTTCTTAACGCGTTTATAGATGAATTTCTCCACGCGGAATTGCAATACAAAAAAAGAAAAAAGGAAAATGGCAAGGGTAAATACCGCCAGAAAGGGATAATTGATTTCAAGAAAAAAATACAGCAAAATAGCAGCAAAACCAGTTGCAAACAACGTGATATAAAACGCAGATTTTACGGCAAATTTGTATGATTTCTTAAAGCTTATACTCATTTACAGCTCCAGCTTGTAGCCTACTCCTTTAATGGTTTTGAACAAATCGTCTCCGATTTTTTCTCTTAATTTCCTGATGTGAACGTCGATGGTTCTTCCGCCCACAACCACTTCATTGCCCCAAACTTTATCAAGGATTTCTTCTCTTTTGAATACTTTTCCGGGCTTGGTCGCTAAAAGATAAAACAATTCAAACTCTTTTCTTGGCAGGATAATCTCCTTACCTTCATTGATTATTTTGTAGGCTTCACGGTTGATTTCAATCTCCCCCACACGGATTATATCACCTTTTGATTCTTCCTCTTTAAGTCGGCGCAATAACGCTTTTACTTTACTTACGAGTAATTTCGGCTTAATCGGTTTTGCAATGTAATCATCGGCACCGGCATCAAAACCGGCCACCTGGGAATAATCTTCGTTTCGGGCGGTTAAAAAAGTAATGATAACATCGGCCAATTCAGGTATTTTACGGATATTTTCACACGCCTCCATGCCATCCATTTCGGGCATCATCACATCCATAATGATAAGCTGCGGCACTTCTTTTTTCGCTTTGGTTATGGCTTCTTTACCATTGCTGGCCGTTACCACCTGATATCCCTCTTGGGTTAAATTATACCCTACGATTTCTAAAATATCCGGCTCATCATCAACCAATAATATTTTAATGTCTTTCTTTTTCATAATTGACACTTCTTTGTGTTTTCGGGATGTAAAGGTAAAGATAATACAAAACGATTAATGTTGTATTCTCTGACTTAACGATTATTTAATATGGTAACAATTTGATAATACAACACAAACAAAAGCATAACGAGTCTGTAACGTCGGGTTAACTTACTAACAGTTCCTTTGCAGAAAATTAAACAACATAAAAATGAAACTTAACTTTTTAGTAACCACCCTTTTATTTACAGTATTTGCTTTTGCGCAAAAAGGAACGGTTACAGGCAGCATTACGGATAAGGATATGAATAATGAAGCGCTTCCTTTTGCTACCGTAATGATTAAAGGCACAACCAATGGAGCTAACACGGACGAGCAAGGCCACTATTCGCTTTCCGTTTCTGAAGGAAATCATGTATTGCAAATTTCTTTCTTGGGTTATGAAAGTATTGAAGTCCCTTTCACAATTAAAAGCGGTGAAACCAAAACGATAAATCAGGCTCTGGGCGCTAAAGGAGTCGAACTTCAGGATGTGGTAATTAAAGTAGACCAAAATCGGGAGAAAGAAACGGCACTTTTGGTTGAACAGAAAAAAGCAGTTGAAATCAAACAATCCATCGGAGCACAGGAACTTTCCAGAAAAGGAGTGAGTGATGTTGAAGAAGGACTGACCAAAATGACCGGGATCTCAAAAGTAGGCTCAAGAGGTTTGTTTGTCCGCGGATTGGAAGACCGATATAACAATTTGCTGATTAACAATTTAGCAGTACCTTCCAACAACCCTTTCCAGAAAATCGTACCATTGGATTTGGTTCCGACCGATGTGGTAAGCGTGATTGAAACCTACAAAACATTCAATCCTAATATTTACGGAGATTTTGCCGGAGCTACTTTTAACATTGCTACTTCTAAAGTGAACAACAGCATCACGAAATTATCTTTGGGAGCAGGCTTGGTAACCAATAACAGTCTGCGAAATTTTTACATCACCAGTGATGCGGACAACGCAAAAGGATTTTTCGGTTTAACAGGAAACGACAGAGCCCTGCCTTCCGAATTTAACGACACTCCCAACCCACCGGTAACGCTTACCGGCCAAAATGCAGTTGACGCTTTCGAGACCGGATTTGAGGTTAAAAAAACCAAAAGCCCATTAAACACCAGTGTCGGAATTTTACATGCCGAAAAATTCAACCTGAAAAACACCAATAAGATAAGCTACCTTATCTCTTTAAATTTTGACAACTCCTTCCAATACAGAACAGGAGTTGACAGAACGCTGAACCCAGGCAACCTTATTCAGTATTCAAACAACTTTACAACTACAACGTATAATTACAAAACTAATTTTTCCTCAATTTTAGGATTGAATTATGCTTCCGAAAGACTGAATTTATCAACCAACGTGTTGTATCTTAAAACTTCGGATAATTTGATTCAGGATCAGTTGGGATATCAAAATGCGCAACAGGATGTTGACGATTATCTGATCCGCACCAACCAATTGGATGAAACCCAATATTTAAACGGACAGCTTTTTGGGGATTATGCCATCACTTCGAACAAAAACCATCTGGTAAAAATGGGTGTATCCTTGGCCAAAACAACTTTCGATCAGCCGGACAGAAATTCATATACCGGACATCAACTGGCCGAAGACAACGTCTTGGTAAGCTATGGAGGAAACAATTTCTTAAGACAGTATCTGGATGTTAAAAACGACCTGTTCAGTTCGGCTTTTCTAGAATACAATTTCAAATTCGGAAAAGAGCACAAATTGTCTGTCGGATATAACGGAAACACCAACGGTACGGAATCATCCTATAGATTTATCTATACCAACACTACCGGCAATGTCACATTCAATTTAAATCCGTTTACCGTTAACGAACAGATTGAAACCGATTTGTTGAACAACACAATCTATTTCCAGGAATCCAGTAATTCCACCTGGAAAGCAAAATTAGACGAGAAAAACAATGCCGGTTACGCCAACCTGTTTTACAAATTCTCCGAGAAATTCGACGTTAATGCCGGTTTTAGAGCCGAAAATTATGACCGAACAACCAAATACAGGGAATTAGGTTCTTTCGATCAGCCTTATAAAACGGTAAATAAAAACAAAGTATACTTCTTACCATCGGTTAACGCCAAATACGCGCTTAACGACAACACAAACCTTCGTTTTGCAGCCTCACAAACGTATTCAAAACCGGTTATCATGGAGTCTTACCCGCTACAGATCGTTAACCCGGACAATACGGTTTTTCAGGGAAATCCATACCTGGTTAACAGCGACAACACCAATATTGATTTAAAATTCGAAATGTTCCCTACTTCCAAAGAAATGTTTGCCGTAGGCTTATTTGGGAAAAACATCCAAAACCCTATCGAACGCACTTACATATCAAGTCCGGGGTCTACCATTGTAACGTTCCTGAACTCGGAAAACGCTAAAATATACGGACTGGAAGCGGAATTCATATTAGACCTGGAAAGACTTACCCCTGCATTCAAAGATCTTTCATGGGGATTCAATACTTCCCTGATGCATACCAAAGTAGAAGTTGCAGATGTCGTTACGGGACCGAACGGAAATCAAATACCAAGCATCGAAACACACAAAGACCGTGATTTACAGGGAGCGTCGAAATGGCTTATCAATTCCGATTTAAAATACCAGTTTAGTATGAGCAACACTTGGACCAATACAGTGTCTTTAGTTTACTCTGTTTTCGGAAAACGCATTTACAGTGTGGGAACCAATGGTCTGGATCATATTTACGAATTGCCGGTAAGTCGATTGGACTTGGTATTGAACAGTAAACTATCCAAACATTTTGATTTGAAATTATCAGCAGACAACCTTCTGAATCCACAGATAAAATATGAATTGGGAACAGAAAACACAACCACTTTCAATGAAAGCTCTTATCTTATGAGAAATTACAAAAGAGGCGTAGGATTCTCATTCAACCTTGGATATACCTTCTAAATAGTTATAGTTAGCAACTAAAAGAGGCTGTCTCAAAAGGCAGCTTCTTTTGCGTTTAATATTTTTTCTCCTTACTGCATTAGGTACTATTTTTTAAAACCATATAAGCCATTTCACTTTTATTACTAAACCCTTTGAAACAGCTTTTTGTGATTACAATTCCGTAATCCCGATAACTTTTACTTTACCTAAAGTTGAAATTCCTTTAATGATATGTTGATGTTTGCTTAACCGCCTGTTTTAAAAAATGAAACACCTTTGTATCAACGAATTAAACTAAAAAATTACGAGAAACAAAAAAAACAAACACAATGAAAAAATTACTTTTAAGCCTTGCTGTTTTAGGCACTTTATTCACGGGTTGTTCAAATGACGATGAGGAGAACAACACTCCTGTAACTCCACAGGTAGGCGAAATCAGCGGAGACATCACAACAACCACTTCCTATGCTTATGGAAATTACACCTTAAAAGGAATCGTAAGAGTAAAATCCGGCGCAACTTTAACAATTGCTGCAGGAAGTACTGTAACATGTGATAAGATAAATGGTGACAACGCTTTAGTTGTTGAAAACGGCGGAAAATTAATGATTGAAGGTACTGAATCTTCCCCGGTTATTTTTACAGAAGTTTCTAAAGTTCCAGGATCTTGGGGTGGAATCATTATGTATGGAGATGCTCCTGTGAAAGTTTTAGGAGGCGGAAACACTTCAATTTCAGAAGACGGATTATCCTTGAACTACGGAGGAAGCAACGCTGCACACAACGGAGGTTCATTAAAATATGTTCGCGTGGAATATGCCGGTAAAAAATTGGCTGACGGAACAAAAGAATTAAACGGATTCTCATTCTACTCTGTAGGTTCAGGAACAACACTTGATCACTTGGTATCGTACATGGGTGCTGATGACGGTTTCGAATTTTACGGAGGAACAGTAAGCTTAACAAATGCTATTTCTTACGGAAATTATGACGATTCTTTCGACTGGCAAGACGGATGGCAAGGTCAGAACAATACCAACTGGTATGCTTATCAAACAAACAAAGGAAACTTTGGTATTGAAATTGAAGCTTCTGCAAACAACAATGACTTTTATCCGAAATTCACTAACGTAACTTTGAAAAGAGCCACAGGATGTACTCCGGAAGTTGCAGGAGACGTACAAGTTGATGCGATTCAGTTCAAAAAAGAAGGAAACGGAGATTTTACCAATGTAGTTATTGACGGATATGGAGATTATACCGAAGGTGGAATTGTTTACCAGGGTGCAGCCATAAAAATTCAGGATGCGACTACAAATACAAACCAGGTAAATGGCTCTAAAATCAAATTGACAGGAGTGAAGATAACGAATACATCACAAAATGTTGCCGGTGGATCGTCTTCAATAACTGTAGCCTTCCCTGAAGGGAGATTCACGACTAACACCACTGCTACCGGGGCTTCGTTAGCGTCTGGATCATGGTCTACAGTTAATGGATTGAACTTAATTCAGTAAGTAAACGATTGTTTTTACTGCCAAAAACGCCCTTTTTAAATTAGGGCGTTTTTTTTGGCATGTATTTTGAAAATATTTTTATATCTTTACACAATATTAGTTCACATGAAGAGAAATTACTTTTATATTATTCTTTTTTCGGCCTTTTTATTTTCCTCAAGCCTAATGGCCCAGGAGAGTAAGGCAGCACCTGTGAACAAACCTCAAGAAAACACAATCGAAGGATTGAGCATTTATCCCAACCCAACCAGCGGGGATAAAATTTACATCGTATCTAAATTGGCGCTTGACAAGGAAGTAGAGATTTTCGATGTGCTTGGAAAAAGAATCCTTCAGGCCACACTTAGTTCTAAAGAACTAAACATAGGCAACCTAAATGCCGGCGTTTACATTATCAAAATAAGAGAAGGCGAAGCAACAGCTACAAGAAAGTTGATTGTTAAATAATTGCGCTTCGGCTGTTCATTTATTTTACCTTATTTTTACATGGAAAAGTTTTACAATCTGTAAATACTTGTTATATTTGTCATCCAATTTTTAAAAAACTTGTTTAATATGAAACAAATTTACGCATTATTGTTAACCTTGACAGTTAGCACATTTTCGTTCGCTCAGGTAAACTATCTTAACGATAGCTTTAACTATACTGACAATTCATTATTAACAGCCAACGGATGGACTGCCCATAGCGGTGCAGGAACCAATGCAATTGACGTTGGCGCATCCAACGGTTTAACTTATGCCGGATACAACAGTGGAGCTGGCAGTATCACGGGTTTTAGCGCAGGAAACGCCGCTAAAGTAGACAATACGGGAGAAGATGTAAATAAACTGCTTACTGCTGCCCCAGGCGCCTCAAGCGACGTTTTTGTATCTTTTCTAATAAATGTCACCAACGCAACTACAGGTTATTTCATTCACCTTTCACCAACAGATACAGGAACGCAAGTCGGAAGAATATTTGTAAGACCGTCGGCCACCAACCCAACAACAACTTTTAATATCGGTATTTCAAACTCATCAACAGGTAATTTTGGAACAACCGAGTTTACTTTAAACACAACCTATCTTGTTATAGTTAAATACAACAATTCTGCCACCGGAGCTTGTAGTGTTTGGGTGAAATCAAGCGGAATTCCCGCTAATGAAGCCGCTGCAGGAGCACCGGAAGCAACAGCAACCGGAAGCGGAAGTGCAGCTGTTGACCGCATCTGTTTAAGACAATTTGGTGCAACGCAAAATGAAATTGTTGATGCTCTGTATATTTCTTCTACTTGGATGGGAACAACTCCATGCAGTTTAACCCTGGACGTAGAAACCGCAGCTTGCAATGCTGTAACTTTAGCTATAGACACTTACAATGCAACTATTCCTTTCACAGGAGGTAACAGCGGTACTTACAACTTATCAACAAATGTAGGAACCATTGGAGGAGACAACCCTTCTACAACTGCTACGGGTAACATCGTTATCTCAAATGTCCCAGAAGGAACCAACGTAACACTAACCATAACAGGAACTTGCGGAATAACCAGAGTTATAGTGGCCCCGCAATGCAAACCGGTAAATACTTTACCTTATAATGAGCCTTTCAATTATACAGTTGGAAATATATTGACAAACGAACAAAGATGGTCAATTAGCAATACCGGTGATAATATCTTGGCAACCGCAGGAAACTTAACTTATACCGGACTTACTTCAACAGGTAACTCAATTGCTTTTGACGGAGGAGGAGCAGAAGCCCATACTCCATTTACAGGAATCACTTCAGGCACTTTATACAGTTCTTTCTTAATGAAAGTAACAGACAATACTGCCGTAACTGAAGGAGGACAGACTTATTTTGCCGTTTTAACGGATGGGGTTTCTAATAATTTCAAAGCACGTATTTTCAGCAAAAAAACAGGAAGTACTTACCAGTTAGGATTGACTTCAGGAACGTCTACAACTAATTACACTTCTACTTTCTTCAATGTAAATGATGTGGTTTATGTGGTAATGGGATATGATTTCGCAACAAACACTTTGAAAGCTTGGTTCAACCCAACAATTGCGTCTTTCACACCTGCAACCCCAGCTGATTTAACAGACACTCCTGCAGCACCAATCGCTACATTGGGCGGATTCTTATTACGTCAGGATTCTACTAACACAACTCCATTTACAACAATAGACGAGGTAAGAGTTGCTACAACGCTAAATGGAATTTTAAGTGTTCAGGAGAACAACATTTCTGGATTAAATGTTTACCCTAACCCTGCTAAAGATTTCTTGCATATTACTACAGCTGCAAATGGTGTAAAAACTGTTTCAATCTACGACCTTGTTGGAAAACAGGTTTTAAACACTACCACTGCAAACGAGGTAATTGAAATTTCAAGTTTGAATGCAGGTGTTTATATGGTTAAAATTACCGAAGAAGGAAAAACAGCTACCAGAAAACTGGTTATCAAATAATCCCTTTTTTCTTTTATAAAACACAAAGAAAGCATCAGCGAAAGTTGGTGCTTTTTTATTTTTGTACATTTGCACCATGTTTTCTACGTCCGACATTTTTCACATTGCTTCCAAAAAAGAGTTTGAGAAAACCACACTCAAAGTATTCCGCTATCAATACGATAACAATCCGGTATATCAAAACTTTTGCAGGTTACTGAAAAAAGACAAAACAAACGTAAAATCATTAACGGAAATTCCGTTTTTACCTATACAGTTTTTTAAGTCACATGATGTCGTAAGCTCTGCCGAACCGGTACAAACAATATTTACCAGCAGCGGAACTACAGGAACAATCACCAGCCGCCATCTGGTAACCGATTTGAATTTTTACGAACAGAGTTTCCGATTAGGTTTTTCCCAATTTTATGGCAATATCGAAGACTACGTGGTTTTAGCACTGCTCCCCTCTTATCTGGAACGCGAAGGCTCTTCCTTAATTTACATGGCAAAAGACCTGATTGAAGGTTCCAACCAACCCGATAGTGGTTTTTATCTGCATAATTATGACGAACTGATCCAAAAACTCATCCAACTAGACCAATCAGGACAAAACGTTTTATTGATTGGCGTCACCTATGCCTTGTTGGATTTGATTGAGAAGCAAAACTTTCAGCTAAAGAACACCATTATCATGGAAACCGGTGGCATGAAAGGCAAGCGCAAAGAAATCATTCGGGAAGAATTACACGAAATCCTTTGTAATGGTTTCGGAGTTTCCAAAATCCATTCGGAATACGGCATGACAGAATTGCTTTCCCAGGCTTATTCATTAGGTGATGGTATTTTCGAATGTCCACCCTGGATGGAAATCCTTATCCGCGACACCGAAGACGCATTGTCTTATGTAGCAGAAGGCAAAACCGGAGGCATCAACGTTATTGATTTAGCCAACATCAATTCATGTTCGTTTATTGCCACGCAGGATTTGGGAAAAAAATACCCCAACCATTCTTTCGAAGTATTGGGACGTTTTGACAATTCCGATATCCGTGGCTGCAATCTGATGGTCATCTAAAATAATCCCGAACTTTTAAAACATAAAAAAAACCTGCAAAATTTTAAAAATCCTGCAGGCTTATTTTATTTCCAAAATGATTATTTCACTTTAATCACATAATAATTTTTCTTTCCTTTCTGCAAAAGTAAGAACTGATTATTAATCAGGTCCTTTGGCGAAATCATATAGTTCTCTCCCACTTTTTCTTTATTCAGGGAAACGGCATTTTGCTTCAGTTCCCTTCTGGCATCGCTGTTGGAAGCAAGGAAATTAGTTTTAGCAGCAAGAGCGGCAATCATATCCAAACCAGCTTCAACATCAGCCATCGCTACTTCGGCATGCGGTACGCCTTCAAAGACTTCCAAAAACGTCTTTTCGTCAAGTTTCTTCAAATCATCCATACTCGGACTGAAAAATGCCGCAGAAGCCTCAATAGCCTTTTCTAATTCTCCCTTACCGTGAACAAACGTAGTTACTTCTTCTGCCAAACGTTTTTGCAACACGCGTAAATGCGGTGCTTCATGATGCTCGGCAATCAATTTTTCGATTTCCTCCTGTCCGATAAACGTAAAGATTCTGATATATTTTTCAGCATCCACATCTGTGGTATTCAACCAAAACTGGTAAAATTTATACGGCGAGGTTTTATCAGCATCCAACCAAACATTTCCTCCTTCTGATTTACCAAATTTAGAACCGTCAGCCTTTGTAATTAAAGGACATGTCATCGCATAAGCCTTCGCTCCTTCACCGCCAATTCTTCGGATTAACTCAGTACCGGTTGTGATATTTCCCCACTGGTCCGAACCGCCCATCTGCAACAGACAGTTATTGGCTTTATATAAATGGTAAAAATCATATCCCTGAATCAATTGGTAGGTAAACTCCGTAAACGACATTCCTTCACCAATCTCTCCGTTCAGACGTTTTTTAACCGAATCTTTCGACATCATGTAATTTACCGTTATACGTTTTCCCACATCACGGGCAAAATTGATAAACGAGAAATCCTTCATCCAATCGTAGTTATTCACTAAAACAGGAGCATTGGCATCGGCTGAATTAAAATCTAAAAAACGGGACAATACATTTTTGATGCCGGCAACGTTTTTATTTAATGTAGCCTCATCCAATAAATTACGCTCATCTGACTTTCCCGAAGGATCCCCAATCATACCCGTTGCTCCTCCGACCAAAGCAAAAGGCTTATGACCGAAATTCTTCAGATGCACCAATAAGATAATCGGCACCAAACTTCCGATGTGTAATGAATCTGATGTAGGATCAAATCCGATATAGGCTGCGGTAGATTCTTTTGTCAATTGCTCTTCTGTTCCCGGCATAATATCGTGAACCAAACCTCTCCAACGTAATTCTTCTACTATATTTCTCATTTTGAAAACAATTTTCGCAAAGATAAAATTTATTGTTGATTATTTCATCTATTCGCTTTCGCTCGGGTCGGTTATTTGTTTGTTTGTTTAATCGAAAAAAAACGCAATTCATAATTCATAATTCGTAATTTCGCCATATATGATATTAGTTACCGGCGGAACAGGATTGGTAGGTGCTCACTTACTACTTGAGTTGCTTCATGAAAATGAGGTGGTTCGCGTCATTTACCGCAAATCGGCTTCCATTGCAAAAACACGAAATCTATTCGAAATCGAAAACAAGATGGATTTGTTTGCTAAAATCGAATGGGTCCAGGCTGATATCACTGACATTCCCGCTTTAGAAAAGGCTTTTGAAAATATCGAATACGTTTACCACTGCGCCGCTTTAATTTCCTTTGATGCAAATGACGAAGACCAGCTGCGTAAAATCAACATCGAAGGAACGGCCAATATCGTAAATTGCTGTATCGATTTCGGCATAAAAAAACTCTGCCATGTCAGTTCCATAGCCGCTTTAGGCGATGTTAGGGACGGCGAAAAAATCATAACCGAAGAAACCGAATGGAATCCTGAAAAAAATCACGGTGATTACGCCCTGACAAAATACGGAGCGGAAACGGAAGTCTGGAGAGGCTCCCAGGAAGGACTTAACGTAGTAGTGGTTAATCCGGGCGTGATTTTCGGTAAAGGATTTGGCGATGCGGGAAGCGGTTTACTCCTGCAAAAGATTCGAAACGGATTCCCTTTTTACACGAAGGGCTCTACAGGAATTACCACCGCGGATGATGTTGTAAAAATTATGATTCAATTGATGAAAACCGACATCAGTGGTGAGCGCTTTACGATTGTATCCGAAAATATCATTCTTCAGAATCTGTTAAACAGCCTTGCCGACAATATGCAGAAAAAAAGGCCTTACATTTACGCAAGACCTTATATGACTTCTATTTACTGGCGACTAGATTGGCTTTTCTCTAAACTCTTCAACAGAAAAAGGAGCTTCACAAAAGCCACTGCCAAATCATCACATTCCACTGAAATTTATGACAATTCCAAAGTAATCCGTCAGCTGAAATATTCCTTCGAGCCTATGGATAAGTTTTTGGCTACTGTACGCTAGGCACATATGTAGGTGCCAATTCCTTTCCGGTCTCTTTGACAGACTTGAAATTAAGTGCTTTTTTACTCGCTTCAATTTTTTCCGCCACTTTCTTGAATAATTTTTGATAATTATGCGGATCTGCAGCATAGTAACGGTTACTCTGTGCAAACGAAAGACTGTCGATATTATACTTCTTATAGATTATCTCGTTTACTTTAATGCTTTTTTGAGTGAATTCAATCGAATTTAAATTCTCCGCCGACTGAAGCACACTTATATCATATAAAACATCCACCATAACCTCTTCACTCAAGAGATTGTCCGGTTTTTCCACTGTTTTGTCGCTACAACTTAAAACAGCAATGCAAGCAAACAATAATACTATTTTTTTCATATTACCTGTCAAATAATAAACGTTGCCCAAAACATCCTTCTTTCACTTTAGCATTGGCATATACTAACTGCCCATTTACAAAAGTATGGGAGATTCTGGATTTAAAATTAGTCCCTTCAAAAGGAGACCAACCACATTTGTATAAAATATTGTCTTTATTTACATTCCAAGGCAAGGCCGTATTAACAATGGCTAAATCAGCATAATAGCCTTCACGGATGAAACCTCTTTTTTCGATTTTAAAAATTTTGGCCGGGTTGTGCGCCATTTTTTCTACAATTTTCTCCACCGAAATCTTACCCTGCAAATACGCTTCAAACATAGCCACAACAGCATGCTGAACCAAAGGTCCGCCCGATGGAGCACTGGTATAAGGATTTTGTTTTTCCTCCCAGGTATGAGGTGCGTGATCGGTTGCGATAACATCGATGCGATCATCCAGTAAAGCTTTCCAAAGTCCGTCTTTATCAGCTTGTGTTTTTACCGCAGGATTCCATTTAATCAATGTTCCTTTAGTCTCGTAATCGGCATCGGTAAACCATAAATGGTGAACACAAACTTCTGCCGTGATCTTTTTTTCCTCCAGAGGAATTTTGTTGGTAAACAAATCGGTTTCTTTAGCTGTCGAAACATGGAAAATATGTAACCGTGCTCCGGTTTTCTTGGCTAATTCAATCGCCTTTGAAGACGAAATATAACACGCTTCCTCACTACGAATCAGATGGTGAAACTTCATCGGAATATTATCTCCATATTCTTCTTTATAATGCTCCAGATTTGCCTTTATGGTGGCCTCATCTTCGCAATGCACGGCAATCAGCATCGGCGTACTCGAAAATATTTTTTCCAGCACCTCTTCATTATCCACCAGCATATTTCCGGTTGATGAACCTAAAAAGAGTTTAATCCCGGCCACATTTCGTGGATTGGTTTTTAAAACTTCTTCCAGATTATCATTGGTTCCGCCCATCATGAACGAATAATTGGCATAGGAACCTTGAGAAGCGATTTGGTATTTCTGCTCCAGCAACTCCTGGGTAACCGCATTTGGAACAGTATTTGGCTGTTCGATAAATGATGTTATCCCTCCTGCAACCGCAGCGCGCGATTCGGAAGCTATGTTTCCTTTATGAGTCAGTCCCGGTTCGCGAAAATGCACCTGGTCATCGATAGCACCGGGAATCAGAAAATTCCCTTCGGCATCAATCACCTGGGAAATCGACGGTTTGTTACTGATATCTGTTCCTATCTCTTTAATGAATTCACCTTCAATAAGCACATCGCCTTCAAAAATTACTCCTTCATTTACAATCTTTGCGTTTTTAATTAATGTAGAATTCATGCTTTTATAATCTGTTGAATAGTTTTCTGATTCGTAAGGAGATAACACCAAATATCGCTTCTTTGATAATGGCGTTACTCATTTTGGACTGACCTTTGGTCCGATCGGTAAAAATAATAGGGACTTCAACAATTTTGAATTTATTGATAAAGGTCCTGTATTTCATTTCAATCTGGAACGCGTATCCGATAAATGTAATTCTGTCCAAGTTTATGGTTTCCAATACATTTCTTCTGTAACAAACAAAACCCGCTGTGGCATCGTGAATTCGCATCCCCATGATAAAATCAACATATACGGAGGCAAAGTAGGACATCAAAACGCGGTTTAGCGGCCAATTCACCACATTTACACCTGTTACATAACGCGAGCCTATCGCCAAATCGGCTCCTTCGACACAAGCCTCATGCAGTCGCTCAAGGTCTTTCGGATTATGAGAAAAATCGGCGTCCATCTCAAAAATATAGTCGAATTTTTTATCCAAAGCCCATTTAAAACCATGAACGTAAGCGGTTCCCAAACCGGCTTTTTTGGATCTTTTTTCGATGTGAAGGCGCTCGGGAAATTCCTCTTGGAGCTCCTCTACTTTTGCCGCAGTACCATCGGGTGAATTATCGTCCACAATTAAAACGTGAAAAGGTGTAGTTAAAGAAAATACGGCGCGGACAATGGCTTCTATATTTTCAATTTCATTATAAGTAGGAATAATAACTACGCCTGTATTCATTTTTTAATTCAGATTTACCTGCAAAAATACACTATTTCTAACTCCATATTCATAATAAAATTATAATAAATTTTGCAATCTGTCAGAAAACCGAATTCAACCGACGAAATGATTAAGTTATACATTTTATATCTTCTGTCATGATTGTGACGTGTGTATTTCAAAACAAAAATTAGTACTTTTACATCCGATATGATGGACTTATTACTTAACGAAAGAGCTATTGAAAGCAAAGATTGGGCAACAGTATTGTTTGTACTCTGCTTTTCTATTCTCGCCATCAACCGGACTATTTTTGAAGTCCGATTTAATGAATTCATCAAAATAGCCATCTCGGATAAGTATTTAAAAATATACAAAGACAGCGGAAACATGAACAGTTGGTTTACCATCTCCATGTTTGTCGTACAGTTAATTTCGTTCGCCTTTTTAATCCAGATTACCTTGAGCTATTTTGGCTTAACAACAAAATACAACTGGGTAAGTTACATACAGATAACCACATTGCTGGGGGTTTTCATACTTTCCAAATACCTTATCGAGAAAATCATTGCCACAACTTTCAATATTGAAGAATTTAACGAACAATTTAATTTACAGAAAGTTAACTACAGGACCTATATTGGTCTTTTGGTTTTACCGGTTAATATCCTGCTTTTCTATAACGATTTTTTATCAAAAACCTTGCTTCTCGTTGTGATTTCAATTATTTTGATAATTAACATGACTACATACTTCTTTTCATTGAAGAATTATCAAAACTTAATCTTAAGCAAGTTCTTTTATTTTATTTTGTATCTTTGCGCACTTGAAATAGCGCCCTATTATTTCATGTATTATTGGTTTACAAAAAGTTAGAATAATTGATTTTATTTAGATTATGAAAGTGAAAACTATCTTGGTTTCTCAACCAGAGCCTAAAGTGGAGAATTCACCGTACTTTGAACTACAGCAAAAACTGAAGATCAAAGTTGATTTCAGACCTTTTATTCACGTAGAGGGCGTCCCAGCCAAAGAGGTGAGAGCACAAAAAATCGACTTAAACAACTTTACGGCGATTATCTTAACCAGCAAAAACTCGGTAGATCACTTCTTTAGAGTAGCTGAAGAAATGCGTTATAAAGTACCTGAAGATTTAAAGTACTTCTGCCAGTCCGAAGCCATCGCTTTCTATTTACAGAAGTATGTGGTTTACCGCAAACGTAAAATTTATGTCGGTCAGAAGGATTTTGTTGATTTGTCACCACTTATCAAAAAATACAAAGACGAAAAATTCCTTTTGCCTTCATCAGACCAATTGAATGCGGATGTACCGCAAACATTAAACGGCCTGAAAGTAAATTGGGTACCCGGAACGTTCTACAGAACGGTAATGAGTGATCTTTCTGATTTAAAAGACGTTTATTACGATGTTTTGGCTTTCTTTAGTCCAACAGGAATAAAATCGTTATTCAAAAACTTCCCGGATTTCGTACAAAACAATACGAGAATCGCGGTATTTGGAAGCACTACTCAAAAAGAAGCCCTGGATCACGGCTTACGAGTGGATATTATGGCGCCAACGCCAGAAACCCCGTCCATGACAATGGCTTTAGAAAAATACATTATTAAAGCTAACAAAGAATCCAAGGAAAAATAACATTACTCATATTCTACAAAAAAGCAGCCATTGGCTGCTTTTTTTATTCCAAAAATTCACAACACAGTAAAATCGGAACTTTGTAAAAACAAAAATCCCACCACGCAAAGCGGGTGGGATTTTCTATATAATTTATTACGTCTGATTATAATTGCGGACCAGCCTTAACAAGGTTTTTACCTTCTTCGTTATCGGTATACTGAACAAAGTTATTGATAAATCTTCCTGCTAAATCAGCAGCTTTTCCGGTCCATTCAGAAGCATCAGCATAGGTGTTTCTCGGATCAAGAATCTCTGTATTCACACCTTCTAAAGCCGTTGGCACTTCCAAGTTGAAAATAGGCACGATTTGCGTAGCAGCTTTCTCTAATGAACCATCAAGGATTCTGTCGATAATCGCTCGTGTATCTTTAATAGAAATACGTTTCCCTGTACCATTCCAGCCTGTATTTACCATATAAGCCGTGGCATTGTGTTCTTCCATTTTCTTCACCAATTCTTCTCCGTATTTTGTTGGATGCAGGCATAAAAACGCTTTTCCGAAACACGCAGAGAATGTTGGTTCTGGTTGGGTAACCCCTCTTTCCGTACCAGCCAATTTAGCGGTAAAACCAGAAAGGAAATAATATTTAGTCTGCTCCGGGGTTAATTTTGAAACCGGTGGCATTACTCCGAAAGCATCCGCCGTTAAGAAGATCACTTTTGAAGCATGACCTGCCTTTGAAACCGGCTTAACAATATTTTCGATATGTTCGATTGGATACGAAACACGCGTGTTTTGCGTTACTGAACCATCCTTGAAATCGATTACACCACTTGCATCAAGCGTTACGTTTTCCAATAAAGCATCACGACGGATAGCACCAAAAATGTCCGGTTCGTTTTCTTTGCTCAAATCGATCGTTTTTGCATAACAACCTCCTTCAAAGTTGAAAACACCGTCATTATCCCATCCGTGTTCATCGTCACCGATTAATTCACGTTTCGGATCTGTAGACAACGTAGTTTTACCAGTTCCAGACAATCCGAAGAAAACAGCAACATCACCGTCTTTACCTTTGTTGGCAGAACAGTGCATTGAAGCGATACCTCTCAATGGAAGGTAGTAGTTCATCATCGAGAACAATCCTTTTTTCATTTCTCCACCATACCAGGTACCTCCAATTAATTGGATTTTTTCGGTAAGGTTGAAAGCAATATATACATCGGAATTTAATCCGTGAGCAGCATAATCTTTGAAACTTGTTTTAGAAGCATTCATCACAATGAAATCCGGTTCTCCGAAGTTTTCCAACTCGGCTTCCGTAGGACGGATGAACATGTTTTTCACAAAATGCGCCTGCCAGGCTACTTCCATAATGAAACGCACTTTCAGACGCGTATCTTCATTGGCACCGCAAAAAGCATCCACCACGAACAATCTTTTTGAAGAAAGCTGGTTAACCGTAGTTTCTTTTAAAGCATTCCATGTATCTTGAGAAATGGCTTTATTATCGTTTACAGCTTTGTCTGATGTCCACCAAATCGTATCTTTAGTAACATCATCTTTTACAATATATTTATCTTTTGGAGACCTTCCCGTGAATACACCTGTCATTACGTTAACCGCACCAAGTTCTGACAATTGCCCTTTTTCAAAACCATCCAATGCAGGATTCAGCTCTTCATTATATAAGAAATCATAAGACGGATTATAGATAACTTCTACAGTATTCTTAATTCCGTATTTCTCTAATGAAATTGTTTTGGTAACATTCATAATTAAAAAATGTGTTGTTTGTTTGTTTTAATAAGACTGCAAAAATAAAAAAAATTAATTTCGGATAGGTTTTTTTAACCATTTATTCTGCTTTTTTACCCTTAATTTTAGCAAAAAGCACAATCCATCCTAAAATCATTAACAATCCTCCTAAAGGCGTTATCGGACCAATGATTTTTGCATTGATTGAAGTCACTGAAGCCGTTGACAACAAATAGATTGAACCTGAAAACATTACTACTCCGACGGCAACCAGCATCAAAATGATTTTTTTTGTTTTTTGCGATATAAGACCGGTCGTTCCGATAAAAAGAAGAAACAATGCATGGTACATCTGATAACGCACCCCCGTTTCGAAAGTTCCCAATTCGGTTTCACTCAAAACAGATTTAAGTCCATGTGCCCCAAATGCACCCAAAATAATAGCCACAGCCCCCATAAAAGCAGCAACTGCAATAATTTTTTTATCCATGATTTTTAAATTACGCCCAAAGTTACTACAATTTTTTAACGTTAAATAATAAAACTAATATCGTTTCTATTTCATAATAATATAACAATTTGCTATTTTCGTGGACTTTTAAAACAAAACCCACAATGAGAAACATTCTGATTATAGGAGCGGGCCGTTCAGCATCCTCACTTATTAAATATCTGCTGGAAAAATCGGAAACCGAAAAACTGCATATCACCATTGGTGACCTATCTTTAGAATTAGCTCAAAAAAAGACACAGAACCATAAAAACGCTTCGGCTATTGCCCTGGATATCTTCAATGAAAACCAACGCAGGGAAGAAATTCAGAAAGCCGATATCGTAATATCCATGTTACCGGCTCATTTACATATTGAAGTGGCCAAAGACTGCATCACTTACAAGAAACACATGGTTACGGCCTCTTATATATCCGACGCCATGCAAAGCCTTGATGAAGCAGCCAAAGAGAACAACCTTATCTTTATGAATGAGATTGGCCTTGACCCGGGAATCGATCATTTGAGCGCTATGAAAGTAATCGATGAAATCCGCGAAAAAGGAGGAAAAATCATTTTATTCGAATCGTTCTGCGGCGGATTGGTTGCTCCGGAATCGGATACAAACCTTTGGAATTACAAATTTACGTGGGCTCCGAGAAATGTGGTTTTGGCCGGCCAGGGAGGAGCAGCAAAATTCATTCAGGAAGGATCATACAAGTACATTCCTTATCATAAATTATTCCGAAGAACCGAATTTTTAGAAGTAGACGGCTACGGAAAATTTGAAGGTTATGCCAACCGCGATTCTTTGAAATACAGAAGTATCTACGGCTTAAACGATGCACTAACTGTTTTTAGAGGCACCATCCGCAGGGTTGGATTTTCAAAAGCCTGGGATATGTTTGTACAACTGGGAATGACCGATGACACCTACGTTATTGATGATTCCGAAACGATGAGCTATCGCGAATTCGTCAATTTATTCCTGCCTTACCACCCTACCGATTCAATCGAAATAAAACTACGCCACAAATTAAAAATCGACCAGGATGACGTGATGTGGGATAAATTATTGGAATTGAACTTATTCAACCCCAATAAAATCATAGGTCTTAAGAACGCTACTCCGGCACAAATTCTGGAAAAAATATTATCTGACAGTTGGGCATTGCAACCGGACGAGAAAGACATGATTGTAATGTACCACAAAATAGGTTATGAGTTAAAAGGTGAGAAAAAACAAATTGACGCCACCATGGTATGTCTTGGCGACGACCAAACCTACACCGCAATGGCAAAAACCGTAGGACTGCCGGTAGCCATGGCAACCCTTCAAATCCTAAACGGAAACATTAAAACGCCAGGTGTGCAATTGCCACTAAACAAAGAAGTCTATCTGCCTATTTTAGATGAATTAGAAGAATACGGAGTGGTTTTCAACGAAAAAAGCGTAGAATACAAAGGATATAATTAACAAAAAGCCCCTCTTTGAGGGGCTTTTTTTATGAAACATCAACAAGCTTTTTCTTTTGCTTATTAATTTCGTCCTGCAACTGGCGACGGAGTTTTTGTTCCCGCTCGATGGCATTGCGTTTAAACTGTTCAAATTCTTCTTCTACTTCTGTCAACTTCTCTTTGGCATCTTTTGTAATGCTATTTGCTCCTTTAAATCGTAAACCCAAAAAAACAGCAAATATCAGCAACACAGAAACCAAAGACCACATGATCGAATGGTATAAAACTTTAGAAAGCGGCATTCCAAAAAGTAAAAACGTTTCGTTAGCCGTATCGAAAGTAGCTTCTTTGGCTTTAGCTTCATCCAATTTCGCTGTCAGATTTTTTATCTCTCCGTTTTTGGATTCAATCGTCTTTTTTGAATCCGCCAAATCGTTTTCATTTCTGGACAAAAGCGTCACCACGTCGAACCGTAAGTTTTCGAGATCCGTTTTCCTGACCATTTTTACGTCATTCTGCTCGGCAGAATTATTAAAAATTGCATTTACCTGATTCTCAACGGAAGTTTTGGTTATAGGCTTTTCAGCCACGGCTTCAATATCCTGAGCCTGCACCGTAACCAATGCCGACAGCGAAACTGTCGCCGCCAGACATGCTTTTAAAGTTAAGTTTTTCATTTTACTAGATTTGGGATTAGTAGTAATCTGATATCAATAATAATAATTTTAGATTTACCTATAACGGCAACCTATGTATTTTAAAGATGCGTAATTTTTTACACATAAACAATTTTTTAACTCAATAAAACAATTTTTATTAAATTTGATATAAAAAAACAAAAACTACTTACATATTTTTTAACATGAAATTAAACCACTTACAGATAGAAATCGACGGAATTGACAAGCAGATTCTTCGTGAGCTTATGGAAGATGCGCGAAAACCCATTTTGCAAATTGCCCAAAAGATTGGGATTTCAGGCGCTGCGATTCATCAGCGGT
>NZ_DATIDM010000101.1:0-4734 GCF_035456225.1 Flavobacterium sp.
TGCTTATTTCAGAAAAGCCATTCCCGGTTATGCTTCCATTTTAAATAAACATTTAAAAAATGAAGAAACGGGTTTAATGCTTTTTGATGGCTTGGATTTAAAAATAGATCACGAAAAACACAGACCAAACCAAGTGGCTAAAATGATGTTCGAAAAAATCAATGATTTATATAGTTCTGGTAAAATTACAGGTGATCAATTAATCATTCTGAATGGAGAAATTCAGTCATTTACCGATATCTGTGGCGCATGCGAACGTATCAAAAACACACCTATTCCCTACTCTTACAGTGCATTTCTTAAAAAATTCATCTTCTTTTATGTAATGACACTCCCTTTTGGTTATGCTTTTTCGTTAGGATACTACGTGGTTCCGGTTGTGGTGTTCATATTTTATGTCTTGGCCAGTTTAGAGTTGATTGCCGAAGAAATTGAAGATCCGTTTGGGAATGATGAAAATGATTTGCCTACCAAAAAAATATCAGAAAACATTAAAAGACATGTCGGGGAAATTCTTTAAATTCGTAAGAAAACCTCATGGCAAAAAAACATTCTATCTTCGCAATTACGCTACTAATTTCTTTACTTTTCTTCAACTGTAAGAAAGCTGAAGAAAAACAGACTGCAGAAGCCAATTCCTACTTTAAAAAAAGTGATGCCTCAATTCAAACCGGCGGCATTCAAATGATACCGATAGAAACACCTAAAGGTACTTTCAAGGTATGGACAAAACGTATCGGCAACAATCCCAAAATAAAAGTTCTGTTACTGAATGGCGGCCCGGGTGCTACTCATGAATATTTTGAGTGTTTTGAGAGTTTTCTGCCTGCTGAAGGAATCGAATTCATTTACTATGATCAATTGGGTTGTGGTAATTCGGAAAATCCTAAAGACATTGCCATGTGGGATTTGTCGCGTTATGTTGAAGAAGTGGAACAGGTTCGAAAAACGCTCAATCTCGATAGAGAAAATTTTTATTTATTAGGCCACTCCTGGGGTGGAATTCTGGCTATGGAATACACATTGAAGTATCAGAACAACATGAAAGGATTGATTATCTCCAATATGATGTCTGATGCCATCGCTTATGGTAAATACGCCGATGAGGTATTAGCCAAACAGATGAATCCCGTAGTATTGAAAGAACTTAGAGACATTGAAGCAAAAAGTGACTTTTCCAATCCACGTTACATGGAATTACTGATGCCTAATTTTTATGAGAAACATATCCTGCGTTTACCTTCAAAAGATTGGCCGGAGCCAGTACAGCGTTCGTTTTCAAAAATGAACCAATCGCTTTATGTTACCATGCAGGGACCGAGTGAATTCGGAATTTCAGGTAAGCTTGAAAAATGGAACCGTTTTCCCGATTTAAAAAATATTACTATCCCAACATTGGTAATCGGTGCACGTAACGACACCATGGATCCAAAACATATGGAGCAAATGGCAAAATCGGTTAAAAATGGAACATATCTGTTCTGTCCCAAAGGAAGTCACATGGCCTTTTACGATGATCAGGACGTTTATTTCAGGGGATTGATTTCGTTTTTGAAGAAATAAACAGCAAACATTGGTGATAACCTTTAAAAAATACAAATCATGAAAATACTGGTATTTGGCGCCTCCGGTTTAACAGGATTACAATTAACACAGGAAGCTTTGGAAAAAGGTCATCATGTAACGGCCTTTGTGAGAACTCCTGAAAATTTTCATCTGCAAAATCCAAATCTGACTGTTTTTAAAGGTGACATAACCGATGCCACGACCGTTGAACGCTCTCTTGAGAATCAGGATGCTGTTATTTGTGCATTAGGTGCCAAAACGCCTTTTATAAGTGACCCAATCCTAATAACAGGAATTAATAACATTGTTAATTCCATGAAGTCAAAATCGGTAAAAAGGTTTGTCTATCTCTCCTTCATTGGTGTGGACGACAATAAAAAAGGATTAGGATTCTTAATGAATTACATTATGCCAATTATATTGAAAAAGGCTACAGAGGATCATAAAACCAAAGAAACCATCATCGAAAACAGTGATTTGGATTGGACCATTGTTCGGGCTCCCAAGTTGACCAATGATAAATTCACGGGTATTTACAGAACAGGTGAATCTATTTTACCAAATTCTCTGCTTTTTACGATTTCCCGAAAGGATTTAGCTGATTTTATGCTCACTGCAGCAGAACAAGGCCAGTATATCAAGCAGAAACCCCGAATCATGTATTAATCAAACATCATCACAATCAAAATAAGACTTTACAGCTATGGCAATTAAAAAGGAAGTACCTCAAGAACACCGCGAAGAACTATTAAAAATACTGAAAGGCCGTTTCGAGAAAAACAGGAATCGTCATGAAGGTCTTGAATGGAATAAAGTACAGGCAAAACTTGAAGCAAATCCCGACAAACTCTGGTCGTTAGACAAAATGGAAGAAACCGGAGGCGAACCGGATGTGGTTGGTTATGATAAAAATACCGATGAATATATTTTTTATGATTGTTCAGCGGAAAGTCCGAAAGGCAGAAGAAGTCTCTGTTATGATCGTGCCGCTCTTGATTCACGAAAAGAATTCAAACCGGAAAACAGCGCTCTTGACGCGGCAGCATCCATGGGGATTGAGTTATTAACGGAAGATGAATACCGCGAACTGCAGAACTTTGGAAAATTCGACTCAAAAACGTCGAGCTGGGTAAAAACACCTGCCGATATCCGAAAACTAGGAGGAGCTGTCTTCTGTGATTTCCGTTATGACACCGTTTTCCTTTATCACAATGGTGCCGAATCGTATTATGCTGCCAGAGGATTCCGAGGTTCGTTAAGGGTATAAAAACAAAAATATAAAGACTTCAATTCGTGTAAGTGAAAATGAATTAACAAAAGAATCCCTGTTTACAAACGAACGGACGCTTTTAATAAAAAGCGAATCTATTTTTCAGAAACTAAAAATTCCGTAAATGATCTGCCATTGAACTTGCAAATTGTATCACCATCTGTTACAAACAGTAGTTCTCCATTTTTATTTTTAAAAATGCCCCATATAGAATTCCCCGTAAGTCCGTCTTTAATAGTGTAGTTTGTCAATTTGTTTCCATCATATTTCCATACTCCTGCATCTATTGTTCCTATCCAAAGGTTGCCATCCTTATCATCATTTATTGCCCATACCCTACCGATTGTGCCGGGTTTGTCTACAATTTTCTTTTTTTTCAAAAAGTCGGAATTGCCTAAACCCTTTTCGATAGAAAAATTGGTTATTTTTTTTCCATCGTAACGAAACAAACCAGCACCATTATTTCCAAACCAAAGATTTCCTTCCCAATCTTGAAAAATACAGCGAACAGCAGCAGTATCTAACCCTTCCTCTGTGAAAAACATGAATGATTTACCATCATAGCGGCAAACCCCTTTTTCCTGTGTCCCAAACCACACAGAACCTGATTTATCAACAAAGATGGAATAAACACTATAAGGTCTGTTCATATTGGTTGGATCCGGTTTATAAGTATCCGGATGAATTGTAAAGTTTATAAATGACTTACCATCGTAGTAGCACAACCCTTCCTGGTGATTAAAGAACAAACCACCTCGTTTATACTGAAAAGTACCAAATGGGGCTTTTTTTATGGTTTCTGTGAAATTAGCAAACGATATCCCGTCAAAACTACAGACACCATCCCGAGTTGAAAACCATAGGTTACCATTTATGTCTTCCTGAACATTATAAACAAAATTGCTGCACAAACCATCTTTGTCGCTGATATGAAATAGCTTTTTACTTTTATTGCCATATAAATACAAGCCTTCCTCATTACTTGCAAACCAATAGTTCTCTCTTGAATCTTGTAAAACATAATCAATATTGTTCCCAAGTTCAGTTACAATATTATCGGCATTATAATCAGTGGTTAACTCATTTTTGGTTTTAAGTCCATTTTGATTTTGAGCTTTACAAGATGTAATAGTTGCCAAAAAACCAAAAAGTAAAATTGCTTTCATATTCATTTTGGTAAGATTTATTTATAATTAATTGTTTTACTTCCACAACCTGATTACAAAAATGTGAACAAGTATTTTTCCGCAAAAAAAAAGTAATGCCAATTTAGCATATATAACTTATTTAATCTTAACGGTACGAAGCTTTATTTTCACATTTCCGTCAGGACCATCAACTGCCATTAAACCTACTGATAGCCCTTCGTCTCTTTTTTTCTTCCGAATTTTAGCATTCTTGATGTTTTTATCTTTTTGAGGATTGCGTAAATAAACATCTACCACAAGATTTGTTCCTTTTTCAAGAGCATACACTCCGCTTAAATCAAAGTTCAACACACTTGTATTGACTTTCATCGGACTTATATAAACCTTTCTGTTACTGATTTTAAAATCCCCATTTAAATTCTCAAAAGTTACTTTTTTAAAATTTCGCTTTGGAAACACTTTTTGCCCCACATTCTCAATAGGCTTGAAATTAATAAAGGCGCCATTTTTCAAAATAAAATTAAGATTCCCATTCAATGAGTTTCTCTCAATTCCGCCTTTATCGGTAACAATACCATTAAGATTTGCGTTTAGATCGATATTGCCCGTTATATTTTTATAGTTAATCGTAGAAGATCCGAAATTATCAAAAGAATACAATAAATCCCTGATATCCAATTTCGATACGTTTACAGCCAGATTAAAATCATCATTTTTACCGGTACGATCAATTATTCCGTTTAGGTTGAT
>NZ_DATIDM010000102.1:0-13305 GCF_035456225.1 Flavobacterium sp.
CGTCCGAAACAACGTGAATTTGCCAGAAGAAACCTTTCGCATACGGTGGTTTCCAAACGTAAGTTACTACAGTTGGTTGAGGAAAATCATGTTTCCGGATGGGATGATCCAAGAATGTCGACCATTTCCGGGATGCGAAGAAGAGGGTATACGCCGGCTTCCATCCGAAATTTTGCTGAAACCATCGGAATTGCAAAACGCGATAACCTAATCGACGTTTCTTTATTGGAATTCTGTGTTCGTGAGGATTTGAACAAAGTAGCGCCGCGCGTTATGGCGGTTATTGATCCGGTAAAATTGGTAATCACCAACTATCCGGAAGGAAAAACCGAGTGGCTTGACGCGGAAAACAATCCCGAAGAAGAAGTGATGACGTTCAGAAAAGTACCTTTTTCAAAAGAACTATATATTGAAAGAGAGGACTTTTTAGAAGAAGCAAGCAGTAAATTTTTCCGTTTGACTTTAGGAAAAGAAGTCCGTTTGAAAAATGCCTATATCATTAAAGGTGAAAGCGTTGTAAAAGATGCCGACGGTAAAATCACCGAAATTCACGTAACGTACGATGACGACAGCCGAAGCGGAAGCGGAAGCGAAGCCAGCAACCGTAAAGTGGCGGGAACGATTCACTGGGTTTCGGTGGAACATGCAGTGAAAGCGGAAATCCGATTGTACGACCGATTGTTCATCGATGAATCTCCGGACACACATAAAGATAAAAACTTCCTTGATTTTGTGAATCCGAATTCCTTGAAAACGGTTACCGGATTTGTAGAACCGAGCTTGGCTGATGCGAAAGAAGGAGACGGTTTCCAGTTCCAGAGAACAGGTTATTTCTGCGTAGACAGAGACAGTACAGCCGATAATTTAGTGTTCAACAAGACGGTGGATTTGAAGGATTCCTGGGAAGAAAAAGGAAAAAAAGAGGAAAACACCATCAATAATTCACTGAAGGAAATAAATAAATACTTCAAAGTGAACACCTTGGAAGAAAGAACTGCCATTGAAAATACGATTGGTGAAAACATCAAAACCATCAACAATTACAGTCTGCTTCAAAATTCACTGAAGAAAAATGTAAACAACAACAAGAGTTCGCTGTTGTTTGCCAATTTTATCCTGAAATATTCCGAAAGTATAAAAGCTTCGGATGTTGATAGCGAACTGCTTCAAAAATTGTATACCATGTCTTTAAAAAGTGAATCGCCATTTGTTCGATTGGAGGGAATTCAAAATCTAAAAAAAGACTATTCGAATTTTGATGCATTCAAAAGCCTGCTTTCAGAAATGAAATCAACCGAAAAAAATGAAGACGTTTTACACTTGCTTTCTGAAATGGTGTAACGAAAACAAATCATAAATTTTATCAATTAAAAACCTGCCTAAACGGCAGGTTTTTTTATTATTGATATTTTAAATATTAATTTAAATTTTAATTGAATTTATCTATTAAAATTGTCTCTCATAAATTTATTCTCCGCTATTTAAAAAAAATGGAAAGGTGTTTCTATAACTAATTGCAGTTTGTCCTCTAAAAAACGTTTTAAATCGATTTTTTGTTTTTCGAACCCAATTATTAACGGCCGATTAACGAAAATTTGCTTTCGAATAAGTAATTTTAAAGTTAGTAATCAAAATCGTACTATCATGTCTGACAACACAGGAAAAACAGTATTGGCCCTTTTGGCAGGTGCGGCAATCGGGGCCGGCCTCGGAATTTTATTTGCCCCTGATAAAGGTTCTGAAACAAGAAGAAAAATCAAAGAAGGTTTTGACCACGAAAAAGACGTTTTAAAACATCGCTTGAGTGAAGTTACGGATAATATCAAATCGAAATTTTCAAAAGCAAAAATGGATCTGGAAAGTGAAGTCGACCATTTACTTGACCACAGCGATCATAAAAAAGAAGAAATAATTGAAGCCCTGGAAAAAAAATTGGCCGATTTGAAAAACAGGGCTGCAAACGCCAATAAATAAATATGCCTTTTGAAAACCTGAAACAAAAAGCCGAAGATATTCAGGGAAACCTGAAAAATGCCATCGACAGCAGTGTTGAATACTACAAATTGTGGTTGTTTAAAATCTTTATGAAATCGACAACCATGGTGGTGCGGGTACTGTTGGTTTTGGTATTTTTCCTGTTTTTCCTGTTTTTCGCTTCGATGGGATTAGCACTATATTTAGGAAATCTGATGGATAATACCATTTTGGGTTTTATAACTGTGAGTGTTATTTATCTGCTACTGGCATTTATCGCCTACCTGATAAAAGATAAAATCGTGGAAGGCAGCGTGTTGGAAAAATTTTCGAAAATATTTTTTAACGAATAGTCCGTTGTATGAAACCAAAGGTATATTCCTCCTATGAAGAAATCGATCGCGATTTGGAAATCTTGAAACTTCAGAAAGAAATCGATGTGCGAAAATTGGCCCTTTCCATGGAAAAAACACTGGAAGGAATAACCCCCATGGGAATGGTTAAGAACTTTTTAGGAAATACCGGGGCGCTTATTAATAAATCAGATGTAGTGGCAGGGGTACTGAAAAATATCGTGGTACCATTGATAATCAGTAAATTCATGAAATATTTGAAATAAAAAAAGAGGTCTTTCGACCTCTTTCTTTGTTTATTAATATGTTGTTATTCCGTATCAGACGGGTTAAAATCCGTTGAAGTATGATCGTCTTTTTTTCTGATACGTTTCGGAGCATTCTTCATAGCTTCCCCTACCTGGTTGCTCGCAGCAAAAGAAACGACCATGTTGTTTAGCATATCGCTGGCAGCTTGAGGTGAGTTCGGCAATAAAATCAAATTCGAATTGGTATCGGCACCAACGGCTTGCAATGTATCATAGTGCTGTGTCACAACGATTAAGGCCGATGCTTCCTGCGAATTAATACCTACTTCATTTAATTGATTCACCGATTCTACCAATCCGCGTGCAATCTCACGACGCTGATCGGCAATACCCTGACCTTGTAAACGTTTGCTTTCCGCTTCCGCTTTTGCTTTAGCTACGATTCGGATTCGTTGTGCTTCTGCTTCATATTCTGCCGCGGTTTTTTCACGATCGGCAGCGTTGATACGGTTCATGGCATTTTTTACCTGGATGTCCGGATCGATATCGGTCACCAGGGTATTGATGATTTCATATCCGTAAGTAGTCATAGCTTCATTCAATTCACGTTTAACCGCAATGGCGATATCGTCCTTTCTTTCGAAAACATCATCCAAAATTAACTTTGGCACTTCGGCACGCACCACATCAAATACATACGAAGTAATCTGATCGTGTGGATATTCCAATTTATAAAAAGCATCATACACTTTATCCTGCAATACTTTAAACTGAACGGATACTTTCATTTTCACGAATACGTTATCCTTGGTTTTCGTCTCAATGATAACATCCAACTGCTGGATTCTCAAATTTACGCGTCCGGCAATTCGATCAAAAACCGGTATTTTGATCTGCAAACCGGATTGTCTGATGCTATTAAACTTTCCGAAACGCTCAACAATTACGGCCGTTTGCTGCTTAACGGTAAAAAAAGAGGCCAGAAACAAAAAGAATCCGATCACCAATAAAATAGGAATTGTTATCATAATAAAGAGTTTAGTTATTTATAGGATTATACGGATGCTTCCGGTAAATGTTACAATTGTTACTGAAATAAGTTTACATTTGACAAAATTTCAGATTTTCTTCAGATGAAAAAACTACCTATTATTTCATTATTATTGGTTGCTTTACAGGGTTTTGCACAATATGGCTATCGTGACGGAAACCGTATCGGGATTTATGCCGGTGTGAATCAAACTTCTTTAATGACATCGAATTTTGATGCCAAACCCGAGATGGGCTGGTCGGCCGGAATGCAGGTTCGCGGTAATTATTACAATGATTTCAGCATGATTTTCGGAATGCAGTTTTCAGAATATAATTTTTCAGTGGCCACACTTTCCCCTACTATGCAAAAGGAAGATGTTAAATACAAACTGATGAATGGCCAAATCCGATTATTGCTTAGTTATAATGTGGTTAAAGATCATGTTTCCATAGATTTAGGTCCGGTACTTCAGTTCAATGATAAATTGAAATTGGACGGTAAATATGAAACCAATCTTTTAGAAAACAATGTCAACTTAACGGCAAAGGATATTACGGACATCACTAAAATAAACGGTAATCTTTATATGGGGATCAGTGCCGGAAACCGACGTGTGCGTGTTTTGCTGAATTACCAGTACGGTTTAAACAACATTCTGAACAACCTTAATGAAAAGGAGGAACTCACATTAAAGAACAATGGCGATTTTAAAGGACATATTGGTATTTTAACAGGGCAGTTATTGTTTAATTTGTAAGTGATATTTAAAAAAATAACACATAAAATCGGGCAAGTATTCAGTATATTTGGCCGATTTTTTATTTAAACTTTAACCCAATTCCAAATGAAAAAAATTCTTTTACTTGTGATTGGTTCTTTTGTTTTTGCCGGGTGTGAAAACAAAGAGCCAATAAATTGTTATCTTCCAAACCCTAGTATCAGCAGTAATTCGCCGGTAATGTCAGGCGATGAAATAGAACTTTCCTCAACAATAGAACTTTCTGCAACATATGAACCTGCACCAGATGTTGTATACGAGTGGACTGGACCTAATGGTTTTCAATCCAATTTACCAAATCCCATTATTCCGGATGCCACAGTTGCCATGGAGGGGACATACAAACTTAAAATTACTCGAGGAATCTGTACATCAGAAGAAATTAGTACAACAGTGGATATTATTAACAATATTGCTACTTGTGATCAAAACGATGATACCGCAACATTCACAGGTATTGGCGTTTCCAATTTTTATTTTAGTAGTACATTCTATGAAAATAATGAATTGACAATCTATGCTGGTGACTCAAATTCCCAAGTAAGAGTTACTTTCGCTCATTTTGATTCTGCAGATACTGGCGCTTATACTATTGTTGATAAAAACACGGCTTTGACTCATGGTAATGTTCATGTAGAATTTATTCACAGCGATGTATTGCATTATTACGCGAAAAGTGGTGATGTTATGGTATCTAAAGATTTGAATAATAATATTACAATAAAATTCTGTAGTGTTCCTTTTTCATTTTCCACAAACACATCTACAGATACTGTTGGTTCAGCATTGTTTACCTATATCGATTAACGTAATTACATATGAAAAAAATACTTTCATTATTGTTGTTTTTGGTAACATGTGGAGCCTTTGCTCAAACCACTTACTTTTTTGATAAAAAAGGAAAGAAAACTGTAATGCGTGACGATACAGTAGATATAATCGTTGTTGACGAACGTCTTACTTATGCAGAAGATGGCAAGGACTGGGAAAAATACATCAGATTCAAAGATCTTGATTATGCGGTAATCGGTCCGATGCTATTCAAATCTTTCAAATTAACCACTGCAAAAGGAAAAACAAAGAAGGAAACTGCCTACTTTGTGATAACTGAATCTGAAGAAAAAAAACTACTGTGCTATACCTATACCGTTGTTGGAAAATATACCTCAATAGACTATTACAATATCTATTTTGTTGACAACAACAACCAAATATTGGATTATATTGAATTCAATACTTCTAATATTTTTATCGGGGCCCGCGCTAAAATTACTCCTTTCATGAATAAACATTTTTCAAATTGTGAAACTGTAATGAACCGTTTTAACGAATTTGAGGATAACGATGACAAACACCTTAACATTTTAGGTTTCTTTAGTAAACCTTATCATTTAAAATGCAACTAAAAATGAAAAAATATATACTTTATACTATTACTTCTCTACTATTAACATTTATTACTCATGCACAGGCACCCAGAGCTTGGTATGCAAGTGCGGGTATTTCACAAACTGAATTAAAATCCGACGATTTGTTAGCAGATCCTGGACTTGGTTATAAACTTGGACTCGTTTTTACTATGGGTTATCATGAAAATTATAATTATCAGATTGAATTTGGTTATAATCACAGAACATTCAATTTAAAATCACTTGAAAGTGATTTTCAAACCGTTAGTGATGTAAAATATTATTCTGGTACTCTTGATCTTGGTGCCTATTTTAATTACTATATCATAAAACCGGATCAGGATACTTTTTTTGTTGGACCTCAAGCTGGATTCAATATTGGTTTTTTGGGTGAATTTACACCTTCAATGTCGGAAGATGTGTCAAATGAAATATATTTACCTTATTTGTTAGACGAAGATAGTTTTATGAACATGCCTCAAGTAAATTATGATCTTGGATTTGGTCTTACTGGTGGGTATAATGATTTTAAATTCGATTTACGTTATACTTTAGGAATGAACAATCGTTTAAGCGGTGTTCAAACCGACAGTTATGATGAGAATCATAATTACACTGGAAAAGAACTGGAAGGAAAATTAAATTCCGTTTCTTTGAACATTTCTTATGCTTTTTTGAAAAGGATTAAAAAAAGAAAATAAAATTATTTAATAAAAAAGCCCTGAAATTCAGGGCTTTTTTTATTATTATAAACTTGCTATCGCTTTCTGTAATCTGACAATGGTTTCTTCTTTTCCAATCATTTCCACGATATCAAAAAGATGCGGTCCTTTCAAAGCGCCCACCAAACTCAATCGGAACGGCTGCATCACTTTACCCATCCCTATTTCGTTTTTCGTCATCCAGTCTTTTACAATCGTTTCGATATTCATCGAGGTAAAATCACCTATGTTCTCCAAAACCGAAATCAGTTCCTGCATCAGATGCGGTGTTTCCTCTTTCCAGTTTTTAGCCGCTTTTTCATCGTAGGCAGTTGGTGCTACAAAGAAGAAATCGCTCAATTCGTATAAATCGGTTACAAAAGTCGCGCGTTCTTTCACCGAAGCCACCACTTTAGTCACATAATCGCTATTGGTTTCAATTCCTTTTTCGGTTAAAATCGGTATGAATTTTTCTGCTAAAGAAGCATCCGACTGTAATTTAAGGTAGTGCTGATTAAACCATTTGTTTTTCTCCGGATCGAATTTTGCTCCTGCTTTGTGCACACGGTTCAAATCAAACTTCGTCACCAATTCTTCCAACGTAAATAATTCCTGCTCTGTTCCGTCATTCCATCCTAATAATGCCAGGAAGTTCACAACGGCTTCCGGGAAAAATCCTTTTTCTCTATAACCGGACGATTTTTCACCCGAAACAGAATCATTCCAATCCAACGGGAAAACCGGGAATCCTAGTTTATCTCCGTCGCGTTTCGATAATTTTCCGTTACCTACCGGTTTTAATATCAACGGTAAATGCGCAAATTGAGGCGCTTCCCAACTGAATGCTTTGTATAACAATTCGTGTAACGGTAAGGAAGGCAACCATTCTTCCCCACGAATAACGTGTGAAGTTTCCATCAAATGATCATCTACAATGTTCGCCAAGTGGTACGTTGGCATCCCATCACTTTTAAACAATACTTTATCGTCTAATAGGTTAGTGTCAAACTTGATGTCACCACGGATAATGTCTTTCAGCTGTAACGTTTCGTTAACCGGCGTTTTGAATCGGATCACGAATTCTTCACCCGCTGCGATTCGTTCCGCTACTTTTTCAGCCGAATTCGTAAGCGAATTGTCTAAGTGTTCACGGACTGTATGATTGTAAATGAATGTTTTTCCTTCTTCTTCGGCATTTTTTCTTAACTGATCCAAATCGGAAGCCGAATCAAATGCATAATAGGCCCACCCGCTTTCAATTAACTGATCGGCATATTGTTTATATAATGGTTTACGCTCGCTTTGACGGTACGGGCCAAACTTTTCGTTTTTACCTACGGTTTCATCCGGCGCAATTCCCAACCATTCCAAAGCTTCCATAATATATTGTTCTGCTCCGGGAACAAATCGGTTTTGATCGGTATCCTCTATACGTATGTAAAAAGTTCCACCATGTTTTTTTGCAAATAAATAATTGAATAAGGCCGTTCTTACACCACCTATATGTAAAGGTCCTGTTGGACTGGGTGCAAAACGCACTCTAACCGGTTTTGACATAGTATATGTATTTATCTTTTTAACAACCTCCTGATAAAGTATCAGATGGGTTGAAATGTCGTGCAAAGATACTATTTCAATACGGCAATTGGAACGATAGTGAAATTGAAATGCAATTTTAATGGACAATTTCTTTTTTTACCTTTTTTACTATTTAATTTTTAAGCATTAACAGTAATCAACAAAACTTTAAAAACGTACTGTTTCAGTAACCTGTTAAAAGCGTGCTGTTTATACAAACAGTAGCTTTTTACTAACTACATAATTGTTAATAAAATCAATTAATTTTAAAGAATTTTCTACCAAATTAACACTGGAATTTAACTATGTTAATTAAAATACAGGAATCGTTGAAAAACAGGCTTTTACCGATTAACAACATTTGTTGATAACTTAAGAAAGAATTTTACAACTGTTTTTTGTTGGTATCGGATATTTTTCTAATCAAAAAGAGGAATGAAAAAACCTAATGAAGTTTTTATATTTTACTTTTTATTTATCAAATGAAAAAGCAGAGTTATTAACAGAAATCAACTGTGTTAATTATTAAGATCATCGGTAAAAAAATACATTTCAACGATTGTTAATAACCTTAAACCTGGTATTGATTTACAAAGTTTTAACCTAAAATTTCGTTGTTAATAAACCGGTATAAAAAAGTATAAACCTAAAACAAAGCCTTTATAAATAAAGTTATACTAACTATTAACAGACTATAATAACAAATCAATTAAATTAATTTTTTAAAATTTTCTTTTGTTGTTTTTAATAGTTGTTGACAAGTTTTGAATTTAGAAGTTGGAATTTTGACTTTCCGGGTTTAACGTATTTTTTTGAATTTCGTTTCGATTTAAATTGTAGTTTTATCGGTTATAAAGGTAAAAGTGATTTTGGAAAGTAAAAATTTGATATTTCAAAAACTGGAAGAATTCATTAAGAAGTTTTATACCAATGAGTTACTCAAAGGAACATTACTTTTTATTGGATTGGGTTTGCTGTATTTCATGGGTACGTTGCTCGTGGAATACTTTCTGTGGTTGTCGCCATCGGGAAGGACAGTCCTATTCTGGTTGTTTGTGGCAGTTGAAATTTTCCTATTGCTCCGCTTTATATTGTTCCCTGTTTTCAAATTGTTTAAACTTCAGAAGGGAATTGATTATACGGATGCTTCCAAAATTATTGGTAATCATTTTTCGGAAGTAAGTGATAAGCTGACTAATTTCCTGCAGTTAAACAATCAGTCGGAACCATCCGAATTATTGGTAGCTTCCATTGAGCAGAAAGCCAACGCTTTAAAACCGATTCCTTTCGGAAATGCGATCAATCTTAAGAAGAATATTAAATTTCTGCCTTATGCCGTAATTCCGTTACTGCTTTTACTGTTGTTTTTTGTGAGCGGTAATTCGGGAGTCATTACGCAGAGTTTTGACCGAATGGTGCATTTTCAAAAACAATACACTCCTCCTGCCCCATTCGAATTCGAAATTATCAATAGTTCCTTGAAAGCAGAACAAGGTCAGGATTTCCTTCTTCAGGTACAGACCAAGGGAAAAATCGTACCCGAAAATGTCATGATCAACATTGGAGAAGAAAGTTATTATCTGGAATCTGTTAAACCTGGAGTTTTCCAGTATAAATTTGAAAAGCCTTCCTCCAATGTTGAGTTTCAGTTATCGGCCAATGAAGTTGACTCTAATTTTTACGAATTACAGGTAGTTTCTGTTCCAACGATTGCCAGTTTTGAAATGGTCGTTGCTTTTCCATCGTATCTAGGAAGAAAAACCGAAATCATTCAAGGTACCGGAAATGCTGTACTTCCCGAAGGTTCGAAAGTGACCTGGAGAGTGAATACGTTAACCACAACTGAAGTTGTTTGGAAAAGTAATGAGCAATCGGTTCCGTTTGTTAAGTCGGATTCTTATTTCAGTTTATCAAAAAATATTTTTCAAAATACTGATTACCAGATTTTTACTTCGAATCAATTGGTAAAAAACCACGAAAAACTTCATTATCAGATTACAACTGTTAAAGATCAGTATCCTACAATATCAATCGAGCAGGCTCCGGATAGTTTACATTTGAAAGGCAATATGATTTTAGGTCAGGTTTCTGATGACTATGGATTATCGAAACTACAGGTGGTTTACTATCCGAAGGATAATCAAAAATTAGCCCGAAGAGGATCTATTCCGGTTAAACAAGGTTCATTTGATCAGTTTGTGTATGGTTTTCCATCCGGATTAACACTGGAACAAGGAGTTGATTACGATTATTATTTTGAAATTTTCGATAATGACGCTTTACATAATTTCAAGAGTACGAAGTCTTCCGTTTTCAGTCACAGGGAGTTAACCGAAAATGAAAAAATTGAGGAACGTCTTCAGGAGCAGAATTCGAATATTAACAGTCTTGAAAAATCGATAAAAAATCAGGATAAGCAGTTATCTGAATTGGACAAGCTGCAGAAAATGGGTAAAGAGAAAACGAATCTTGATTTTAAAGACCAGAAGAAAGTCAAGGATTTCATCAACCGTCAAAAACAACAGGATGAAATGATGAAAGAGTTTTCAAAAAAACTGGAAGACAACCTAAAAGAATTCAATCCAGATAAGAAAGATGAATTCAAAGACGAGCTGTTAAAGCGTCTTGAAAAAAATGAAAAGGAAATAGAAAAAAACGAAAAGCTCTTAAAAGAGTTGGACGAACTGACCAACAAATTGAAAGAAGAGGAACTTTTCGAAAATGTTGATAAATTAAAACAGAACACTAAAGATCAGACGAAGAGTTTAGAGCAATTGGTAGAACTTACCAAACGTTTCTATATTGAGAAGAAAGCTGAACAAATCGCCGATAAATTAGAAGAGCTTTCTAAAAAAGAAGGCAAATTATCAGATAGCAAAGAAAATTCCGAAAAGGAACAGGATGCCATAAATAAAGATTTTGACAAACTTCAGGAAGAACTGAACGAACTTGATAAGGAAAATAAGGAGCTTAAAGCGCCTATGGATATTCCTAATGACAAGCAGGAACAGCAAAGTATCGAAGAAGATCTGAACAAAGCCAAGGAAGAATTGCAGAAAAAAAGTCCTTCCAGTGCTAAACCTAAACAAAAGTCGGCTGCCAAAAAAATGCAACAGATGAGTCAGAAAATGCAGCAGTCCATGGAAATGGGCGATATGGAGCAGATGGAAGAAGACGTTAAAATGCTTCGTCAGATTTTAGATAACCTCCTGGCCTTTTCTTTTTCCCAGGAAGATGTTATGAAAGATTTTAAATCAAACACATCGCGTACAATTGGGTTCAATAAACTTTTAAAGAAACAACAGGATCTTAAAAATCAGTTCAAACACGTTGATGACAGTCTATTCGCCATGTCGTTGCGCAACCCTAAAATATCTGAAATGATTACCAAAGAAGTGGGTAACGTTCAGTATAATGTGGATAAATCTATAGATAATTTAGCTGAAAATAATATTCCAAAAGGGGTTTCGCATCAGCAATATACCATCAGTTCTGCTAATAAACTGGCTGATTTTTTAAGTGATGCGATGAATCAAATGCAGATGGAGATGGAAATGCCAGGTCAAGGTCAGGGTAAAGGAAAACCTAAACCTGGTCAGGGTTCCGGTGGTATGCAACTAAAGGATATCATTAAGAAGCAGGAAGGTTTAGCCCAGAAGATGCAACAAGGAATGAAGAAAGGCGAAAAACCCGGGGAAGGTCAACCCGATAAAAACGGATCTAAAGGCAGTAAAGAAGGTGAAGGCGGACAGGATGGTGAGGGTGATGCCGGTGAAGTATTGGAAATTTATAAGGAACAACAACGTCTGCGTGAAGCTTTGCAGAAGGCCATGGAAAAAGAAGGTATGGGTGGTATGGGACAAAATGCTGCCAAACAGATGCAGGATATTGAAAAGCAATTATTGAATAAAGGTTTTAAAAACGAAACACTTCAAAAGATGCTTAACCTGAATCATGAGCTTTTAAAATTGGATAAAGCGATTCAGCAACAGGGTGAAGAGAACAAACGCCAATCCCAGACCAATGAGAAAGTATTTAATAATCAGACAAATAAAATTCCTCCATCACTAAAAGAATATTTTAACAGTGTTGAAATATTAAATAGACAAAGCTTACCTTTGCGCCCAAATTTTAATCAAAAGGTGCAGACCTATTTCAAAAATAATGATAAACTTTAATTACGAAACCGACTTCCAATTAGAAAACGAAGCACAGTACGAATACTGGATTTCTCGTGTTATTACTTCTGAAAGCAAGGAAGAAGGTGAGATAAGTTATATCTTTTGTGACGACGAATACCTTCTCAAAATTAACGTGGAGTACCTTAATCACGACGATTTGACCGATATCATCAGTTTTGATTATTCTGAAGGAAATATATTACACGGAGATATTTTTATATCCATTGAACGTGTTAAAGATAATGCCCTGGATTTTGGTGTTTCTTTTGAAGAAGAATTAAAAAGAGTCATCATCCATGGGGTATTACATTATTGTGGTTATAAAGACAAGAGCGAGCAAGACGAGAAAATAATGCGCTCTAAAGAAGATGAAAAAGTTTTATTGTTCCACGTGGAACAATAAGTAGAATACTAAATTAATATTGAAACAGTAAAATGTTTCACGTGGAACAATGAGTTTATTTCAAGATGTTTATGATGTAATTGTAGTGGGTGCCGGTCATGCCGGATCGGAGGCTGCGGCTGCGGCTGCGAATCTGGGTTCAAAAACACTATTGGTTACGATGAGTTTGCAGAACATTGCTCAAATGTCGTGTAATCCTGCCATGGGCGGAATTGCAAAAGGACAGATCGTTCGTGAGATTGATGCGTTGGGTGGGTATTCGGGAATCGTTTCGGATAAAACTGCCATCCAATTCAAAATGCTGAACAAATCCAAAGGACCTGCGATGTGGTCGCCTCGTGTGCAATCCGATCGTATGCGTTTCGCGGAGGAGTGGCGCTTGATGTTGGAACAGACTCCGAATCTGGATTTCTATCAGGAAATGGTTTCCGGTATCTTAACCGAGAATGGAAAAATTACCGGAATCAGAACTTCGCTTGGAATTGAAATTAAAGCCAAGACGGTTGTATTGACTAATGGAACTTTCTTAAACGGATTGATCCATATCGGAGACAAACAATTTGGTGGTGGACGTGCAGGTGAAAGTGCAGCTTACGGGATCACAGAAGATTTAGTAAAACTTGGTTTTGAATCTGGTCGAATGAAAA